>NZ_CP025546.1:1223694-1529617 GCF_003614435.1 Mycobacterium paragordonae | reverse complement strand
GGCCGTCGGCAACCAGACCACCATCGGTCGCATCATCACCAGAGTCGAAGAGGCGCAACATGATCGGGCTCCGATCCAGACCGTCGGGGAGAACTTCTCCCGCCGCTTCGTGCCCACGTCGTTCGTCGTCTCGGCGCTGACCCTGCTGGTCACCGGCGACGTCCGGCGCGCGATGACCATGCTGCTGATCGCCTGCCCGTGCGCGGTGGGCCTGTCCACCCCGACCGCGATCAGTGCTGCGATCGGCAACGGTGCGCGCCGCGGCATCCTGATCAAGGGCGGATCGCACCTCGAACAGGCCGGCCGGGTCGACGCGATCGTGTTCGACAAGACCGGAACGCTGACCGTGGGGCGCCCGGTGGTGACGAATATCGTTTCGCTGCACAAGGATTGGGAGCCCGAGCAGGTGCTGGCCTATGCCGCGAGTTCGGAGATCCACTCGCGGCACCCACTGGCCGAGGCCGTCATCCGTTCCACCGAGGAACGCCACATCAGCATCCCGCCGCACGAGGAGTGCGAGGTGCTGGTCGGCCTGGGCATGCGCACCTGGGCCGATGGGCGGACCCTGCTGCTGGGCAGTCCGGGCCTGCTGCGCGCCGAGAAGGTCAAGGTGTCCAAGAAGGCGCAGGAGTGGGTCGACCGGCTGCGCCGTCAGGCCGAGACGCCGCTACTGCTGGCCGTGGACGGCGCCCTGGTCGGCCTGATCAGCCTGCGCGACGAGGTGCGGCCGGATGCGGCCGAGGTGCTGAACCAATTGCGCGACAGCGGGGTTCGCCGGATCGTCATGCTCACCGGCGACCATCCCGACATCGCGGAGGTGGTCGCCGACGAACTGGGCATCGACGAGTGGCGCGCCGAGGTGATGCCCGAGGACAAGCTCGAGGTGGTGCGCCGGCTGCAGGACGAGGGATACGTGGTCGGGATGGTCGGCGACGGCGTCAACGACGCGCCGGCACTTGCGGCCGCCGACATCGGCATCGCGATGGGCCTGGCCGGAACCGACGTCGCCGTGGAGACCGCCGACGTCGCGCTGGCCAACGACAACCTCTACCGCCTGCTCGACGTGCGTGACCTGGGTGCCCGTGCGGTCGACGTGATCCGGGAGAACTACGGCATGTCGATCGCGGTCAACGCCGCCGGGCTGCTCATCGGCGCCGGCGGCGCACTGTCGCCGGTGCTGGCCGCGATCCTGCACAACGCCTCGTCGGTGGCGGTGGTGGCGAACAGCTCGCGGCTGATCCGGTACCGGCTGGACTGAGCCGCACTGCGCACGGCGTCCTGGACGGCAGCGCGCTGTCGATCGCCGACCGATCTACGGGCCAAAGGAGATTTCCAGCAGCATTTTCTTCTGCTCGGTGTATTCCTGATTGCTCAGCAGTCCAGCGGCGTGCTGCACGGCGATGTCGCGGATCGCGGCGGCGACGCCGGTCATGACGGTCCGCGGCGCTGGTATCACCTCGGCCTCCTCGCCCGGCGCATCCTCGTTGCGGCCGATGAGCTGCGCGGCCGCGGCGCGCTTCTGCCCGTCCGCGGAGGCCGACGGGCCTACAATCGGTTGCCCGGCCATCGCGCCAATGCCCATCTGGTTCAGCGTGCTTGCGGCGCCGAACTCTGCCGCCGGCCCCGCTCCCGTGTTCACACTCGCCAGCGGTGTGACCAGTGCAGCAGGGTGCACTTCGGTTGCGGCAGTAGCGGTTTGGGTCCAGCTCGCGGGCACCGTCAATTTCCCGACCATGTTCGCCTGGCCGAGAGCCGCTGACAGCGTCGGCGTGGGAATACGGCCAGGGGGCTGATTCGCTGGGGGCGCCACAAACGGCGCTTCCGGTGACCATCCGGTCCCCGGCCAGGGCTCTACCTCGTCCCATTCGCTGACGGTCTCATCGTCATCGACACCGGAAGCAGCGGTGAACGCGGCGAGAGGAAAATCCCCGAAAGTACCGATCACGTCTGCCGGGATGATCCCGAAAAGGGCCGCCGCGTCTATTGGCGCAATGAAAAAGAGATCGAGCAAGAGCGTCACGAGTTCGAACTCGGCCGGTACCGCCATCGCCGACAAGGCCTGCGGCACAACCGACATGGCATCTTGCGCGGTGCCGGCGAGGGAGCCGATCTGGCTGATCGCGGCGGCTTGGCCGGCCGTCCCGCCCGAGTCGGTGTTCTGGTGCGGAGGGGTGAAGGGAGTCAGCACCGACGCGGCTGCCGACGAAGCTGCGTAGTTGTACATCGCCAAGCTGTCCTGCGCCCACATCTCGGCGTAAAGCGCCTCGGTGGCCGCGATCGCCGGCGTGTTCTGTCCCAAAAAATTGGTCGCCACCAGCACCGCCAGCAGGCCGCGGTTGGCGGCGATCTCGGGTGGCGGCACCGTCGCTGCGAACACCGCCTCGTAAGCGGCGATCGCCGTCCATGCTTGGGCCGCGGTCTGCTCCGCCCGCGCAGCGGTGGCGCTCAGCCATTCCACGTAGGACCCGGCCGCTGCGCTCATCGCCACGGACGACGGACCCGACCAAGCCCCTTCGGCGAGTTCGGACACCGCCGACTGATATCCGCTGATCGTCGCGTACAGCTGGTCGGCCACGCTCTGCCAGGCCTGTGCAGCCGCCTGCATCGGCCCCGCGCCCGGACCGGCATAGATCCGGCCGGAGTTGATCTCCGGCGGATAGATCCCGAAATCCATTGCTGCGCTTACCTTGTCTCGATGACCACGGCAGTTGCCCGACGGCGGTTCAGCGACCGAGCAACCGGTTCTTCTGCTCGGTGTATTCGTCGTCGGTCAGAATCCCCTCGTCGCGGAGCTTGGTGAATTCACGAAGCTCCGCCGCGACTCCGGTGACCACAGCCCGAGGCTTGTCGCTGGGCGCCGCGCCGTTCTCGCCAGGTGCGGCCTTGTCGCCGGCGGTCGCCGCGGTTCTGGTGCGAGCGGACCCGGTTGCCTTCGTGGGCTCCTTGCCGGCGCTTCGGCTGATACCAACGGTTCCCATCGCTCGTCCGGCCATGCCCGCCATCGCCATCTGGGCGAGCATGGTCCCTGTGCCGGCTCCCGCCGCCGGCGCGGCGGCGGCCCCAGACGGGGTCCCGCCCAGGGCCGGCAGCGTGTACGCGACGGGGCGCACCGCCGGGGTGGCGGCGGTCCACGCCGGCGGCACGGATAACGCCCCGACGGTGTTCGCCTCACCCAGTCCGGCCGACAGCCTCGGCGCCACCGTGCCCGCCAGCAAGTTAGGCAGCGGCGCCGGCAACGGCTTGATTGGCGCCAGCTCCGAGCCCGGATAGGGCTCCACGTCATCCAAGTCGCTGAGGACCTCGTCGCTGTGTAGACCCACCAGGGTGCTGTAGACGGCCACCGGAAGATTCACTATCCCGAGCACAGCGGCAGGCACGCCGATTCCAATGGTGGCGATTCCCGCCGATACGCCGAAGGTGATGGCGGACAGATCGGCCAGCAGGGACAGCAGGAACAATGGGTCGTCCGCGGCCGCCGCCGGGGCCGCCGCGCTCTGCAGCGCGCTGGGCACCGCGGTGAAGGCTTGCTGGACCGTGTTCGGCACGATGCCGGTGGCCTCGGCGGCGGCTTGGCCGGCCAATCCGTCCGGATTAGTGGTCTGCGGGGGCGGGTTGAACGGCGTCAGCGCCGTCGCTGATGCCGACGCCGCTGCGTAGCCGTACATCGCTGCCGCGTCCTGGGCCCACATCTCCGCGTACTGTGCCTCGGTGGCCGCGATCGCCTGGGTGTTTATGCCGAACACGTCGGTCGCGATCAGGGCCATCAGCTGACTGCGGTTGGCCGCCACGATCGGCGGCGGAACCGTCGCCGAGAACGCGGTTTGGTAGGCAGTGGCCACAGCCTTGACCTGCGTGGAGGTTTCTTCGGCCTGTGCGGCGGTGACTCGCAGCCACGCCGCATACTGCGCGGCCGCAGCGCTCATCGATTCCGACGTCGGCCCCAACCAGGGACCAGCGGTCAATCCCGATACCACCACTTGGTAGGAATTCGCCGCCGAATTCAGCCCGGCGGCGAGCGCAGCCCACGCCTCGGCCGCCGCCAACAACGGTCCTGCCCCAGGACCGGTGAACATCCTGGTCGAGTTGACCTCGGGCGGATAGCTTCCGAAATCCATGGCTCGCTGCTCCTCGAGGCACCGTGGTCACGGTGAACCCATGGTGCCGCTCTTCGCGCTGACCCCCGGCCAGCGAAGTCACACCGAGGCACGCTACATCGGGCACGCAGATCGTGCCCGCCAACGCGTCCATACATAGGCAGCGCATATTTTCGGTCGTACCCGTCAGCCAAAGATCCTGCGCTGCAGGGTGATCTCGGAAGCAGCTGGGCGCATCCAGGCACGTGTACTTGCCCAGCCCCAACGCAGACATCAGCAACAGTCCTTGCCGCGCCAGGCCAGCACGCCCTGCCACATCGCCACGCACGCCACAGCCAAACCGATCGCCGGATCGATCCACCAACCGGCGGGCCAGGCCGCGGTGATGGCCAGCCCCGCCAGCACTCCCGCGGCCTGGGTGGCGCACAGGTAGTTCTGGGTGCCCTCCCCCTCGGTCGCGCCGGAGTGCAGACGCGCGCCCACCCGGTGGTTGGCCCAGCCGAGGATCGGCATCAGCACCAACGCCAGCGCGGTGAGCCCGATGCCGAGCACTGAGGTCTCGGCGTGCTCGCCGCCGACGAAATGGCGGACCGATTCGGCGGCGACGTAGGGCGCCACCAGCCAGAACGAGATGGCGACGCCGCGTTGTGCGCGTCGCTCGGCGGTCGCCGAGAGGGTGCGGTCGCCGGTGAAGCGCCAGATCACCATCGCGCTGGCCAGTCCCTCGGACGCGCCGCCCAGCGCCCACCCGGTCAGGGCGACCGATTTGACCGCTATCCCCTCCCACAACCCGACGCCGCCCTCGATGAGCAACACGGCCAGGCTGATCCAGGCCAGCCGGCGCGCCCAGGCGACATTGCGCTGCCAGTCAGCGTCGTGATGTGCCGACTCCGCGTGGCATGGGGCCTCGACAGCGCCGGCGGGTTCTCCAACGGCGCCGGGTCGAGTCATTTCCGCGATGGTAGTGCCACGGTCGCCAGCGCGCCGGAATCGACGCGCGCCCGGTTAGTTACAGTGGCTAACCACCAGGTCAGCTGCGGGAGGATCACAGATGGTGCGCACCGACGACGACACCTGGGACCTGGCGTTCAGTGTGGGCGCGACGGCCACCATGGTGGCGGCCGGTCGTGCCCGTGCCAATCGGGCGGCGCTGATCGATGACCCCTTCGCCGAGCCGCTGGTACGCGCGGTCGGCATCGACTTCTTCACCCGGTGGGCGTGTGGCGACCTGGACACCGCCGACGTCGACTTTCCCGACGCCCCGTGGGGCATGCAGCGGATGACCGATCAGCAGGCGGCCCGCACCCGTCATATCGACGAGTTCTTCGCCACCGCCCAGGAAGCCGGGATCCGCCAGGCGGTGATCCTGGCGTCCGGCCTCGACGCCCGCGGCTACCGGCTGCCGTGGGCCGCGGGAACGACCGTCTTCGAAATCGACGTCCCGCAGGTCATCGACTTCAAGGCCGCGACGCTGGCAGCTCTGGGCGCCGCGCCCACCGCCGACGTGCGGGGCGTGCCGATCGACCTGCGCCAGGACTGGCCGTCCGCGCTGCGCCAGGCCGGGTTCGACGCCGCCCGGCCGACCGCCTGGGCCGCCGAGGGCCTCTTCGGGTACCTCCCTCCCGCCGGCCAGGACCTGCTGCTGGACAACATCTCCGCGCTCAGCGCCGCCGGCAGCCGGCTGCTGGCCGAGGTGTTCTTCAGCGCTCCGGCGAGCCGGGAGCTGTACGACGCCATCTTCGCCAGGTGGTACGAGCACGGCCTCAGCGTCGAAATGGACCGGCTGGGTTACCCGGGCGACCGCAACGACGTCGCTGCCTACCTGCAACGGCACGGCTGGCACGTCACCCGCACCCTGCTCAATGAGCTGTTGGTCGCCAACGGGTTTCGGCCGCATGCCCCCGGCCGCTCCACCGACGAAACCATGTTCACCGAGAACTACTACTGCACCGCGGTGCTTCCAGGAAGGCCCAGCTGATGCCGAACTCCGCCAAGCCCCTCGACGGCTTCCGGGTACTCGACTTCACCCAGAACGTGGCCGGGCCACTGGCCGGCCAGATCCTGGCCGACCTGGGTGCCGAGGTCGTCAAGATAGAGGCGCCTGGCGGCGAGCAGTCCCGTCGACTCACCTCGGTACTGCCCGGCCGCCCGCCGCTGGCCACCTATTTCCTGCCCAACAACCGGGGCAAGAAATCGGTGGCGGTGGACCTGACCGAAGAAGAGGCCAGACAGCAGATTCTGCGACTGGTCGACACCGCCGACGTGGTCCTGGAGGGGTTCCGGCCCGGGGTGATGGAACGGCTGGGCCTGGGTCCCGACGAGTTGCGCGCCCGCAACCCCAGGCTGATCTACGCACGGCTGAGCGCGTTCGGCGGGAACGGCCCGAACGGCACCCGCCCGGGCGTCGACCTGATGGTGGCCGCCGAGGCCGGCATGTGCACGGGCATGGCCACCCCTACCGGCAAACCGCAGATCATCCCGTTCCAGCTGGTCGACAACGCCAGCGGGCACGTGCTCGCGCAGGCCGTGCTGGCCGCGTTGCTCAACCGCGAGCGGCACGGGGTGGGCGATCTGGTTCAGGTCGCGATGTACGACGTCGCGGTCAGCCTGCAGGCCAACCAGCTGACCATCCACTTGAACAAGCCCAGCGGGCAACCCGCCGCACCCGCGCCGGCCGCGCCGCCGGCGAAGAAGCGCAAAGGCGTCGGTTTCGCCACGCAGCCGTCGGACGCCTACAAGGCCTCCGACGGCTACCTCGTCATCAGCGCCTACGTGCCCAAGCACTGGGCGAAGCTGTGCCAGATCATCGGCCGGCCCGATCTGATCGACGACGAGCGGTTCGCCGATCAGCGCTCGAGGGCGATCAACTACCCCGAGTTGACCGACGAACTCGAATCGGCACTGGCCGCCAAGACCGCAGCGGAGTGGGTGGAGCTACTGCAGGAGGGGGGCCTGATGGCGTGTCTGGCCTACACCTGGAAGCAGGTGGTCGACACACCGCTGTTCGCCGAGAACGACCTCGCCCTCAAAGTGGGCGGCGGCGACGATGCCATTACCGTCATCCGCACGCCGGCGCGTTACTCGAGCTTCGACGCCCGGGTCACCGAGCCGCCGCCAGCCGCCGGCCAGCATAACGCTGAGTTTCTGAGCTGATCCGAGGGCTCTCACCCAACGCCAAGGTTGCGCAGACCGGGCCCGGCGCCGCGACAAGCTTTATTTGAATTGCGAATGAATCGGCGCGGGATTTGCCGAATTGCCGAGGGCCACATGGACGATTTGGACAGACGTCGGTAGCGGGATTCAAAGAATTTGCTGATCACAAATATATGGCGAATCCGGGTTGCCGACGCCCGGTGGACACCGGACGGACCCCATCCGTTCACGCCGGTCCGATTGCCTGAGCGGACCGGCCCCTAGGAGACTCATGCGGAAGATCTTGCCCAACCTGCGTTATGACCTCCCGGCGTCACTGGTCGTCTTCCTGGTAGCGCTGCCACTGTCGCTGGGAATCGCGATCGCTTCCGGGGCGCCACTGATGGCCGGGCTGATAGCCGCGGTGAGCGGGGGCATCATCGCCGGCTCGGTCGGCGGGTCGGTGCTCCAGGTCAGCGGACCGGCCGCGGGCCTGACCGTGGTGGTGGCCGGCCTGATCGACGACTTCGGCTGGGAAATGACGTGCGTGATCACCGTGTGCGCCGGCGCCGTGCAGATCCTGCTCGGCCTGGTGCGGGTGGCCCGTGCCGCGCTCGCCGTCGCCCCGGTGGTGGTGCACGCCATGCTGGCGGGCATCGGCGTCACCATCGTGCTGCAGCAGATCCACGTGCTGCTGGGCGGATCGTCGCGCAGTTCCGCGTGGGCGAACATTGAAGCGCTGCCCAGCGGCATCCTGAACCACGAGCTGCACGAAGTGATCGTCGGCAGCACCGTCATTGCCATCCTGCTGTTGTGGCCCAAGCTGCCGCCCAGGGTCAGGTTCATCCCGGGCGCCCTGGTGGCGATCGTGGCGGCCACCGCGCTGTCCTTGGTGGTCAACCTGGATGTCGAGCGAATCAACCTGTCGGGCAACTTCTTTGAGGCCATCGGCCTGCCGCATCTGCCTCCGCTGTCGCCGGGCGGGCAGCCCTGGACGCACGAGATCGGCGCCGTGGCGCTGGGGGTGCTGACGGTTGCGCTGATCGCCAGCGTCGAGTCGTTGCTGTCCGCGGTCGGCATCGACAAGCTGCACAGCGGACCACGCACCAACTTCAACCGGGAGATGCTGGGACAGGGCAGCGCCAACGTCGTCTCCGGGCTGCTCGGCGGATTACCGGTCACCGGCGTCATCGTGCGCAGCTCCACCAACGTGGCCGCGGGTGCCCGCACCCGCACATCGGCGGTGCTGCACGGCGTTTGGATCCTGCTGTTCGCGTCGCTGTTGACCAGTCTGGTGGAGCTGATCCCCAAGGCGGCGCTGGCCGGTCTGCTCATCGTGATCGGTATTCAGCTGATCAAACTCGCCCACATCAGGGTCGCGGTGCGCACCGGCAACTTCGTGATCTACGCCATCACCATCTTGTGCGTGGTGTTCCTCAACCTGCTGGAAGGGGTGGCGATCGGGCTCGCCGTGGCGATCCTCTTCCTGCTGGTGCGATTGGTCCGCGCGCCGATCGAGGCCCGGCCGATCGGTGATGAGGCCAAGCAGTGGCATGTGGACATCGACGGCACGCTCAGTTTCCTGCTGCTGCCCCGGCTGACCAACGTGCTGTCGACGCTGCCGCCCGGCAGCGAAGTCACCCTCAACCTCAATGCCGACTACATCGATCACTCGATCTCCGAAGCGATTTCGGACTGGAAGATCGCCCACGAGGCGACCGGCGGCACGGTCCACATCGTCGAGACATCACCCGCGAACCTGTCGAGCGCACACAGCAGCCCGCCGAAACGGCATTACACATCGCGCTCGCTGCGCGAAGCGCCGTGGCCGTCCCGGCGCGACGGCAACGGTGAAGGCGCCGACGTCTCCATCCTGGACGGCGTCAAGCAATACCACCGCATCGGCGTCGGGGCCCTGCACCGTCATGTGTCGGAGTTGGTGGATTCGCCGAACCCGGACACGCTGTTCCTCACCTGCGCCGACTCGCGGATCCTGCCAGACACGATTACCGCCAGCCGACCCGGCGACCTCTACATCGTCCGCAACGTCGGCAACCTGGTGCCCACCGATCCCGGCGAGCGTTCGGTGGACGCCGCGCTGGACTTCGCGGTCAACCAGCTGGGCGTGAGTTCCGTTGTCGTCTGCGGACATTCGTCGTGCCGCGCGATGCAGGTGGTGCTGGACGACGACACCGACGAGACGGACCGTCCGATCGGGCGGTGGCTGCAGCACGCCCAGGACAGTCTGGCGGCCTACCGGGACGACCACCCGGCACGGATGAGCAGCACATCCAACGGCTTCACCTTCAGCGAACTCGACCAGCTGTCCATCGTGAACGTCGCCGTGCAGGTCGACCGACTCAAGCGGCATCCGATGCTGGCCCCGTTGGTGGGATCGGGGCAACTGCGCGTCGTCGGCATCTTCTTTGATTTCGCTACCGTGCACGTGCACGAGGTGGACGAGCACGGCATCGTGCACGCCTCTGAATCGGCCCGAGAAGCGGCCCGGGAAGCGGTCGGGTCAGCCGTTCGGTAGCCGAACGACCTGGACGAAGAATTCGTCGATCTGCCGGACCGCATTCATGAACTGGTCCAGGTCCACCGGCTTGGTGACATAGGCGTTGGCGTGCAGTTTGTAGCTGCGCAAGATGTCTTCCTCCGCCGAGGACGTGGTGAGCACGACAACCGGGATGCGACTCAGCTCCGGGTCGGACTTGATCTTCTCCAGCAGGTGCCGGCCGTCGTACTTCGGCAGGTTCAGATCGAGCAGGATCAGATCCGGCCGCGGTGCGTGTTCGTAGGCGCCCCGGCGGTAGAGGTAGTTGAGGCCTTCCTCGCCGTCGTGCGCCACGTGCAGTCGGTTGTTGAGCTTGTTGTGCTCGAAGGCCTCCCGGGTGATCAGCTCGTCACCCGGGTCGTCTTCCACGAGCAGGATGTCGATGGCGCGGCCGGGTGGTGTCATGCGTCTGCTCCTTTTGAAATGGCTTGAGCTGGAATGGCTTCAGTGTCGGGTTCAGCAATGGGCAGCGTGAACTCGAACCGCGTTCCATCGGTGTAAGAGGTGTCGATCCAGACTGTCCCGCCGTGGTGTTCGACGATCTTCTTGCACATCGCCAGCCCCAGCCCGGTTCCACCATAGTTGTCTCGGCCGTGCAAGCGCTGGAAGATGATGAAGACCTTGCCGACGAATTCCTCCGGTATGCCGATGCCGTTGTCGGACACACTGAAAACCCAGTTGCCGCGGTGGTTGTCGACACCCTGGCGACAAGCGATGACGATGCGCGGCGCCCGGTCTTCCCGGCGGAATTTCACGGCGTTGCCGATGAGGTTCTGCCACAGCATGGTCAGCAGCGTCGGGTCGCCGAAGACCTGAGGGAGCGATTCCTTGGGGTAGACGACCTGGGCACCGGATTCCTCGATCGCCGCAGCGAGGTTCGCGACGGCCGTGTCCAGCGCCGTGCCGAGTTCCACCTTGGTGTATTTGGTGTTCAGGCGACCGACCCGGGAGAAGCTGAGCAGATCGTTGATCAGCACCTGCATGCGCTTGGCGCCGTCGACGGCGAAATCGATGTACTGGATGCCCCGTTCGTCGAGCTTGTCGCCGTAGCGCTTCTCCAGCAGCTGACAGAACGACGCCACCTTGCGCAACGGCTCCTGCAGATCGTGCGACGCGACGTAGGCGAACTGCTCGAGCTCGGCATTGGACCGGCGCAGTTCGGCCGCCTGCTCATCCAATTGCGCCTGAGCCGATTGCGACGCATCGAGTTCGGCCACGATCCGCTGCCGCATGTTCTCCACGTCGACGGCGATGCCCCGGACGTCCGCGGGTCGGCGCGGCGGTTCGATGCTGTCGCTGAAGTGGCCGTCGGTGATCTGCCGGCACGACGCGGCCAGCCTTGCCAGCGGACGGGTGATTGCGCGCTGCACCAGGATGCCCAGCAGGGCGGCCGTCGCGACGAAGATGAGCACCATGGCGCCCAGCACCCGGTCCCGCCAGTTGTTCATGCGCAGCAGCCGGGCCGCACTCTGTTCGCGGGCCGCGGTGAGATGGTCGTTCTGCTTAGTGAAAAGTTGCCGGATGTAGTCGAATTCGGCTTTACCAAGTGCAACCGTCGCGGCCGGCACGACGGCGGGGGCTTGCGGGGTCACACCTGCGATCAGCGGGTCGGCATAATCTTTGCGCCAGCTGGCCGCGGTGGCCTCGATGCCATTCAGGTCGGCGATCAGGTCGGGGCGCCCGGCAAGCCGGCCCCGAAGCTCTTGTGCGGACACCTGTTCGGCGGCCACTCCCTCGTAGTAGGGGACCAGAAACTGCCGGTCGGCCGAGATCAGATAACCCCGCAGTCCCGTTTCCTGATCACGCAGCGCGGACTGCAACTCGTAGGCGGCTACCCGCGACGGCTGGATATTGTCTCTGAGCTCGCGGGCCAGCTGGTCGGTGCGGTCCAGCAGGACGGCACCGATGACCGCACCCAGCAGTACCAACAGCCCCATCGTGGACAGCACGAGGGCGAGCCATCCCCGCACGGTGAGCTGCTTCTTCGGCAGCGAACCCGACGCGTCGTTCCTCACGAGGGGCCGGTCCGCTGCACCCGGACCACCGCGATGTCGTCGGTGAGCCCGCCCTGGTCCTGAGCCAGCGCCTGAGCTCCGTCGATGAGCGCGTCGACGAACTGCGCACCGCCCAGCTCCGCGTGCCCGCGCGCGAGGGCCAGCAAGCCGTCCTCGCCGAGCCGGCGCGAGCCGCGGCCCGCGTACCCCTCGAAGAGCCCGTCGGTGAGCAGCAGCAACCCGTGGCCGGCCGGGACGTCCAGCTCGTGCTGTGGCCAGTCGCTGCCGCGCAGGCCCAGTGCCGGGCCGTAGGGCGGCTCGATCCACTCCACCGAACCGCGGCCGTGCAGCAACATTCCCGGATGTCCCGCGCGGATCGCGGTGACCGCGCCCTGCGCCGGGATCGCCAGGCTGAGCACAGTGGCGAAGACGCCGTTCTCGGCACGTTCGGCGTGCAGCACGCGTTCCAGCTGACGCATCTGTTCCACCCCGTGGATGCCGGCGAAAGTCAGTGTGCGCCAAGCGATCCGCAACGCCGCTCCGAGCGCAGCCTCGTCCGGGCCGTGCCCGGCTACGTCACCGATGAGCACCTGGGTGACCCGGTCGGGGGTTTGCACGACGTCGTAGAAGTCGCCGCACAACAGGGCGTTCTCCCGGCTCGGCCGGTACCGGGCCACGATGTCAACGCCTGGGTCGTCCAGTAACAGCGGAGACGGCAGCAAACCCCGCTCGAGCAGCGCGTTCTCCCGGGCGCGAAGCTGACTGGCATGCAGGTCGGCGCTGATCAACTCGGCGCGCTTGCGTTCTATCGCATAGAACAGCGCGCGCCGCAGCATCTCGGGTTCGACGCGGCCCTTGACCAGATAGTCCTGGGCTCCCGCAGCTACCGCGGACGCGCCGAAGTACTCGTCGTTGAGTCCAGTCAAGACGACGATCGGCACGGTCGCATCGCTCTTGAGGATGCGGTCCAGCGCGTCGATTCCGTTGGCGTCGGGCAGGTTCAGGTCGAGCAGGACGCAGTCCGGCCGCGCGGAGGCGAGCTGGCGCTCGGCATGCTCCATCGACTGCGCCCACACCACCTCGATGTCGGCGACCGTGTCGGCGATCAATTCCTCGACGAGCACGGCGTCCGCGCGGTCGTCCTCCACCAACAGCAAAGACAGCGATTGCCAGCTCGCCGCCGGGTCGACCGGACTAGCCAACGTCATGAAGGACCCGTCACTTCTGGGTGCGCAGGCGCGATTGCGTCCGTCACCTCACACCCCCCTGAGCAGTGGACACGTTTAAGCGGCACGACAGCGCGATCGCGGCGACGAGTACGCCGACACCGGCCCTGCGCGTTCGTTGCCACCCCGACTGGCTGCTCAATCGCGGGGACTTGGTCGTCAGCTGGATACTAGGCGGTTGGACTGGGGTTTTCTCCCCAGTTGAGGAAACTGCATGCCATCTACCCGATGTGTGCTCAGCGCAGTAGCGCCCGCGACATCACCACGCGCTGAATCTGGTTGGTGCCCTCGTAGATCTGAGTGATCTTGGCGTCGCGCATCATGCGCTCGACCGGGAAGTCGACGGTATATCCGGCGCCGCCGAACAGCTGCACAGCGTCGGTGGTGACCTCCATCGCCACATCGGAAGCCAGGCACTTCGACGCCGCGGAAATGAAGCCGAGGTTGCCTTCACCGCGTTCGGCACGCGCCGCCGCGGAGTAGACCATCAACCGCGCGGACTCCACCTTCATGGCCATGTCCGCGATCATGAACTGCACCGCCTGGAAGTCGCTGATCGACTGACCGAACTGTTTGCGGTCCTTGGTGTAGGCGATCGCTGCGTCCAGCGCGCCCTGGGCGATGCCGACCGCCTGCGCACCGATCGTCGGGCGGGTGTGGTCCAAGGTGGCCAGCGCCGTCTTGAATCCGGTGCCGGGATCGCCGATCATCCGGTCGCCCGTGACACGGCAGTTCTCGAAGTACAGCTCCGTGGTGGGTGAGCCCTTGATGCCGAGCTTGCGCTCCTTGGGACCGACGGTGAAACCCTCGTCGTCGATGTGCACCATGAACGCCGAGATGCCGTTGGCGCCCTTGTCCGGGTCGGTCACCGCCATCACGGTGTACCAGGACGACTTGCCGCCGTTGGTGATCCACGCCTTTGCGCCGTTGAGGATCCAGTCGTCGCCGTCGGCCTTGGCCCGGGTGCGCATGGACGCCGCGTCCGAGCCCGCCTCGCGTTCGCTCAGCGCGTAGGAGGCCATCGCGGACCCGTCCGCGATCGAAGGCAGCACCTGCTTCTTCAGATCGTCGGAGCCGCGCAGGATCAGGCCCATGGTGCCCAGCTTGTTGACCGCGGGAATCAGCGAAGCCGACGCGTCGACGCGGGCCACCTCTTCGATGACGATGCAGGCCGCCACCGAATCCGCGCCCTGGCCGCCGAATTCCTCCGGGACGTGCACGGCGTTGAAACCGGAGGCATTGAGTGCGTCCAGCGCCTCTTGCGGGAACCGGGAGTTCTCATCCACGTCGGCGGCGTGCGGCGCGATCTCCTTTTCCGACAGCGCGCGGATCGCGGACCGCAACTCCTGGTGTTCCTCCGGCAACTGGAACAAATCGAACGACGCGTCTCCGGCCCAACCAGCCATCTTCGCCAGCCTCCTCTTTCCTATTCGCGGGCTAACTTACCCGCAAGTCTCTGCAGTTCCGCATCCTTGGCTCGCACGGTCTCGGCCAGCTGATCCTGAAACGCGACGATGCGCGTCCGTAGTTCCGGATCGGCGGATCCCAGCATCCGCACCGCCAGCAGACCGGCATTGCGGGCGCCGCCGATGGACACCGTCGCCACCGGAACACCGGCCGGCATCTGCACGATCGACAGCAGGGAATCCAGGCCGTCGAGCCTGGCCAAGGGTACCGGCACGCCGATGACCGGCAACGGCGTGGCGGAGGCCACCATGCCCGGCAGGTGCGCGGCGCCGCCCGCCCCGGCGATGATCACCTCGATGCCGCGGTCGGCCGCCTGACGGGCGTAGTCGAACATCACACCGGGGGTGCGGTGCGCCGACACCACCCGAACCTCGTGTGACACGTCGAACTCGGTCAGCGCCACCGCGGCGTCCTGCATCACCGTCCAGTCGCTGTCGCTGCCCATGATCACGCCGACACGGGGGTTAGTCCGGGGGTTAGTCATGTGGATCCCATCCATCCGTCCATTGCCCGTGCGACAGCCAATGTGCCGCCAACTCTGCACGTTCGCGCAGCTCGGCGAGGTCTTGCGGCCCAGCCGCATCCGTGCCGAGGAAGTTGATGTGCCCGACCTTGCGACCGGGGCGCTCGGTCTTGCCGTAGAGGTGAACGCGCGCGTCGGGCATCCGGGCGAACAGGTGGTGCAGCCGTTCGTCGATGCCCATCTCCGGGGTCTGCGCCGCGCCCAGCACGTTGGCCATCACCGTCACCGGCACGGTGGCGTCGGTGTCGCCCAGCGGGTAGTCCAGCACCGCCCGCAGGTGCTGCTCGAACTGGCTGGTGCGGGAACCGTCCATGGTCCAGTGCCCGGAATTGTGCGGCCGCATCGCGAGCTCATTGACTAGGAGGGGCCCAGCAGCGCTCCCCGTTGTCTCGAACAGTTCGACGGCCAGCACACCGACCACGCCCAGCTCCGCGGCCAGCCGCAGCGCGAGCCGCTGGGCGTCGGACGCCACGGCCGGGGCCAGATCCGGCGCCGGCGCGATCACCTGCACGCAGATGCCGTCGCGTTGCACCGTCTCCACCACGGGCCACGCCGCACCCTGACCGAACGGCGAGCGGGCGACCAGCGCGGAGAGTTCACGACGCAGCGACACCCGCTCCTCGACCAGCACCGACACCCCACCGGCCAGGTATTCGCCCGCAATGTCGCGGGCGTGGGCAAGATCACGCGGCATCTGCACGCCGCGGCCGTCGTAGCCGCCGCGCGCCGCCTTGACCACCAGCGGGCCGCCGACGTCTGCTGCGAACCTGTCCAGCTCGCCGAGAGCGTCCGGGTCCTCGATGCCGACATAGCGCGGCACCGGCGCACTCAGAGCCTCCAGGCGCCGCCGCATGACCAGCTTGTCCTGCGCGTGCACCAGCGCCTCCGGCGGCGGCAGCACGTTGACACCCTCGGCGACCAGCTTGACCAGCAGTTCGGTGGGCACATGCTCGTGGTCGAAGGTCAGCGCCGTGGCACCGGCGGCGACCCGGCGCAGGTCCTCCAGGTCGGTGTGCGAGCCGAGCACCACGTCGGGGGCGACCTGGGCGGCGGGCTCGTCGGCGGTGTTAGCCAGCACGCGTAGGCTCTGCCCGAGCGCGATGGCGGCCTGATGGGTCATCCGGGCCAGTTGGCCACCGCCGACCATGGCCACCAGCGGGGTACGGGGTCTCGGCACGGCCATCATGTTGTCACGGTGGCTGACCGGCGTGTTTTCCGGCTCTCGTACCAAATTGTTATGTACCATTTTGCGTCGAATTCGAGATCGTCCGTAGACTGGCGTGCTGTGTCCTTTGCCGATGCCACAATTGCGCGCCTCCCCGGGGTGGTTCAACCCTTTGCGATGCGCCACCACGAGCTGATCAAATTTGCCATCGTCGGCGGCACCACATTCATCATTGACTCAGCGATTTTCTACACGCTGAAGCTGACAATTCTGGAACCGAAGCCGGTCACCGCGAAGGTTATCGCCGGGATTGTCGCGGTCATCGCCTCCTACGTGCTGAACCGCGAGTGGAGCTTCCGGGACCGCGGCGGTCGTGAGCGCCATCACGAAGCGCTGCTGTTCTTCGCGTTCAGCGGCGTGGGTGTGCTGTTGAGCATGGCCCCGCTGTGGTTCTCCAGCTACGTGCTGCAACTGCGGGTGCCCAACGTGACCCTGACGATGGAGAACCTTGCCGACTTCCTGTCGGCCTACATCATCGGGAACCTGCTGCAGATGGCGTTCCGCTTCTGGGCGTTCCGGCGCTGGGTCTTCCCCGACCAGTTCGCACGCAACCCGGACAAGGCGCTGGAGTCGGCGTTGACGGCCGGTGGCATCGCCGAAGTCTTCGAGGACGAACTGGAAGGCGGGAACGTCACGCTGCTGAAGTCCTGGCGCAACCGCCGGGGCAAGGGCACCGGCCGGCTCGGGTCGGCTCAGCTGGGCGACTCCTCCGAGCCCAGGGTGTCGAAGACCTCGTGATACAGCAGCGCGTGCACCTCGCGTAGCCGCGGAATGTTGTAGAACTCCAACGGGTCCTGAGACGCCGACTCGATGATCAGCGTTCCGGTGCGGAACATCCGCTCGAAGATCTTGTCCCGGAATTCCACGCTGTTGATCCGCGCCAGCGGGATGTCGATACCACTGCGGGTCAGCACACCGTGGCGGTACATCACCCGCCGGTTGGTGACGACGAAGTGCGTGGTCAGCCAGGTCAACAACGGCCACACCGTCAGCCAGCCGATGATGATGAGCCAGATGCCCCAGATGACGCCCTGCAGGATGTTCTTGGTCAGCTGCGCCCACTGAGTCGAGTTGACGAAGCCCGACCCGAGCGCCGCCAGGCCCGTCACCAGCAACAACGTCAGCACCGGCAGAATCAGCCGCTTCCAGTGTGGGTGACGGTGAATCACGACCTGCTCGCCGGCGGCCAGCGCGTTGTCGGGGTAGCCCATGTCGCGCGAGATTACCGCAGGTGCACCACGTCGCCGGCGGAAACCACGACGGTCTCGCCGGACTTGGCGGCATCGCTGTCCCAGGTTTCCAGGCACAGCCGGCCCTGGTCGTCGACGTCGCGAGCGATCCCGACGATCTGCCGGCCACCGGGCAGTTCAGCGCGCACCCGCGAGCCCAGTGTCAGGCTGCGTGCGCGGTAGTCGCTGGCCAACTGTGGGTCGGCGCCGTCGGCGGCCCGCCAGCCGGTGATCCGCTCGCCCAGTTCGCGCAGGATGCGACAGACGAGCACGTCCCGGTCGGGGTGCGCGACGCCCTCGTCGCGCAGCGACGTCGCCCCGGCCACCCCGGGTGGGGCCGCGGTGACGTTCAGGCCGATCCCGATCACCGCATACGGCCGGGTGACCTCGGCCAGGACGCCGGCCAGTTTGCCGTGTCCGGCCAGCACGTCATTGGGCCACTTGAGACCCGCTTCGACGGTGGTGGCGGTGGCCACCGCGTCGGCTACCGCCAGCCCGGTGGCCAGCGACAACCAGCCCCAGCCGGCGGTGGGGACGTCGTCCACCCGCACGCCGACCGACATGGTGATCTGCTCGCCGGGGGATGCCCATTGGCGGTCGTGGCGCCCGCGTCCGGCGGTCTGGTGCTCGGCGATCAGCACCTGCCCGTCGATGTCGGTCCCGGACCCGGCGCGCGCCAGCAGATCGGCGTTCGTCGAACCGGTCTGCGCGACGACGTCCAGGCGCTGCCAGTAGGACTGGCCGCCGATCACCTGGGCCCGCAGTGCGGCCTCGTCGAGCGGGGTGAGCTGATCACTCATCGGGTCAGCCTATCCAGCATGTCCCGCACAGCCAGGTAACTGAACAACATGCTGGTGCCGATCGGGTTGCCACCGCCCGGATAGGCCGTCCCGCTGGGCGCGGCCATGGTGTTGCCGGCCGCGTACAGCCCCGCAATCGGCCGGCCCGCGGTGTCGAGCACGCGCGCGGCGGTATCGGTGCGCAAACCGCCCTTGGTGCCCAGATCCGAGATGCCGAACGCCGCGGCGTGAAACGGCGGCGTGTCGATCGGCACCAGCGGAGACGCGCCGCCGGAGAACGCCCGGTCGAAGGCCTCGTCGCCGCGGCCGAAATCTTCGTCGGCGCCGGCGGCGGCGAATTCGTTGAACCGGGCGACGGTCGCGGCCAGCCGGTCGCCCGGCACGCCGATTTTGGCGGCCAGCTCTTCGAGGGTGTCGGCGGTGTGCCACAGCCCGGCGTCGACGTACTTCTGCGTCTCGACGATGGAGACGTTGGCGGCCTTGACCGGCGGTCGCTCGCCTTCGCTGTCGTCGTAGATCATCCAGTACGGCAGGGTCAGGGAGCCGTCGCGCAACTGGGCGATGATCTCGCGGCCGGCCCGGTCGTAGGCCCTGGACTCGTTGACGAACCGGTTGCCGTCCTGGTTGACGAAGATGCCGCCGGTGAACCACAGCGCAAAGGCCGAGCGGCCGTCGGGATGGCTCATGCCCGGCGACCACCAGGCCTGGTCCAGCAGATCGGTGTCGGCACCGGCCGCGACGCCCGCCTGCAAGGCCCGGCCCAGACTGCCCGGGCCGCCCATGGTGTCGCGGGCGACGCCCGGCACACCGTAGCGGTGGCGCAGCTCGTCGTTGTTCTCGAAGCCCCCGGCGGCCAGCAGCACCCCGCGTCGGGCGCGGATCGCCGTGCGCTTGCCCTCGCTCTCGACGATGGCGCCCTGGACGGCGCCGTCAGCGACAACCAGCTCGACCAGCGTCGTGTTGCGGCGCGACGCGGCGTTGGGGTACTGGCCGATGGCTTTGAGGAACCGCGCGATCAGGGCCCGACCGCCGACGTAATAGTCGGGCGGGGTCGGTGCGCCGAGCCTGTCGGTGTCCAGCGGCCCGCGGATCGCGTCGCGCAGTTCCGGCGCGGCGGCCACCTTCAGGGGCTTCGCCGCGATGTGGCGCTGGCCGTCCAGGCGGGCCTTCGGCGCCTTGCCGTAGTAGTCGGGCCACGGCAGCGGCACGAACTTGAGGTCGGGATCCTGCTCGAGGTATTCGATCAGCGGCGCACCGCCGCGGACGAAGGTCTCCTGCAGGTCGCGGGGAGTCCGGTCCCCGACCACGGCGTGGTAGTAGGTGAGCGCGTCCTCGATCGTGTCGTCTGTGCCGGTGCGCAGCAGCACCGGGTTGCAGGGGAACCAGACGCCGCCGCCCCCGGAGTACGCGGTGGTGCCGCCGAACTTGTCGGTCGCCTCGATGAGCAGCACGTCCAGACCCTCGCGGGCGGCGGTATAGGCGCCGGTGACGCCCCCTCCGCCGGACCCGGCGACCAGGACGTCGTGTTCCTCCGACCAGTCCACCGCGTTGTGGGCGCCCATCCCCGGAGACTACTTAAGGGCTGCTTAAGGACGGGGCAGGGGGCTGCCGATAACATCGACTCCCATGACAAGCGTTGCCGACCACACGGCCGAACCCGCTGCCGAGCACACCATCGACATCCACACCACCGCGGGCAAGCTCGCCGAGCTGCACAA
Organism: Mycobacterium paragordonae; assembly: GCF_003614435.1. Classification (NCBI taxonomy): domain Bacteria; kingdom Bacillati; phylum Actinomycetota; class Actinomycetes; order Mycobacteriales; family Mycobacteriaceae; genus Mycobacterium; species Mycobacterium paragordonae. The sequence continues at coordinate 1,509,652 of NZ_CP025546.1, read as the reverse complement.
GCGCCGAGAAGAGTCGCTGCACCCGGTCGGTGAGGCCGCCGTCGACAAGGTGCACGCCAAGGGCAAGCTGACGGCGCGCGAGCGCATCACCGCGCTGCTCGACGAGGACTCGTTCGTCGAACTGGACGCGCTGGCCAAGCACCGCAGCACCAACTTCGGCCTGGAGAAGAACCGTCCCGTGGGCGACGGCGTCGTCACCGGCTACGGCACCATCGACGGGCGCGACGTGTGCATCTTCAGCCAGGACGCCACCGTATTCGGCGGCAGCCTCGGCGAGGTCTACGGCGAGAAGATCGTCAAGGTGCAGGAGCTGGCCATCAAGACGGGCCGGCCCCTGATCGGCATCAACGACGGCGCCGGCGCCCGCATCCAGGAGGGCGTCGTCTCCCTGGGTCTGTACAGCCGGATCTTCCGCAACAACATCCTGGCCTCCGGCGTCATCCCGCAGATCTCGCTGATCATGGGCGCCGCGGCCGGCGGGCACGTCTACTCCCCCGCGCTGACCGACTTCGTGATCATGGTCGACCAGACCAGCCAGATGTTCATCACCGGGCCAGACGTCATCAAGACCGTCACCGGTGAGGACGTCACCATGGAGGAACTCGGCGGCGCCCACACGCACATGGCCAAGTCGGGCACGCTGCACTACGTCGCGTCCGGCGAGCAGGATGCCTTCGACTGGGTCCGAGACCTGCTGAGCTACCTGCCGCCCAACAACGCCACCGACGCCCCCCGCGAATCCATCCCGGTGCCGGTCGGGGCGATCGAGGACAACCTCACCGACGAGGACATCGAGCTCGACACCCTGATCCCGGACTCGCCCAACCAGCCCTACGACATCCACGAGGTCATCACCCGCATCCTCGACGACGACGAGTTCCTGGAGATCCAGGCGGGATACGCCCAGAACATCGTGGTCGGGTTCGGCCGCGTCGACGGCCGGCCGGTCGGGCTGGTCGCCAACCAGCCCACCCAGTTCGCCGGCTGCCTGGACATCAACGCCTCGGAGAAGGCCGCCCGGTTCGTGCGAACCTGCGACTGCTTCAACATCCCGATCGTGATGCTGGTGGACGTGCCGGGCTTCCTGCCGGGCACCGGCCAGGAATACAACGGAATCATCCGCCGCGGCGCCAAGCTGCTGTACGCGTACGGCGAGGCGACCGTCCCGAAGATCACCGTGATCACCCGCAAGGCCTACGGCGGCGCCTACTGCGTCATGGGTTCCAAGGACATGGGTTGCGACGTGAACCTGGCGTGGCCGACGGCGCAGATCGCCGTGATGGGCGCCTCGGGTGCCGTCGGATTCGTCTACCGGCAGAAGCTGGCCGAAGCGGCGAAGAACGGCGAGGACGTCGACGCGCTGCGGCTGCAGTTGCAGCAGGAGTACGAGGACACGCTGGTCAACCCGTACATCGCCGCCGAGCGCGGCTACGTCGACGCGGTCATCCCGCCGTCGCACACCCGCGGTTACATCGGGACGGCGCTGCGGCTGCTGGAACGGAAGATCGCGGTGCTGCCGCCGAAGAAGCATGGGAACATTCCGCTGTGAGTCGAGCGAGCGGAGCGAGCGACGGGAGCGAGATGAACGATCAGGGCCCTGTGAGTCGAGCGAGCGGAGCGAGCGCAGCGAGCGACGGGAGCGAGATGAACGATCAGGGCCCTGTGAGCACTGACGTGACCGAAGAGGCCGAAGGCACCGAAAGCACCGAGGCGCCGCAGCCCCACGAACCGCACCTCCAGGTGCTGCGCGGGCACCCCACCGACCAGGAGCTGGCCGCGCTGGTCGCCGTCCTGGGCACCATCGGCCACGCGCCGGAGCCGGCCCCGCCCGAGCCGTCTCGCTGGGGCCTGCCGGTCGACAAGTTGCGCTACCCCGTCTACAGCTGGCAGCGCATCACCCTGCAGGAAATGACACACATGCGCCAATGACGCGGCTGGTGCTCGGGTCGGCCTCTGCCGGCCGGCTCAAAGTGCTGCGTCAGGCCGGCGCCGATCCGCTGGTGCGGGTCTCCGGCATCGACGAGGACGCGCTGATCGAGGCGCTGGGACCCGGCGCCCCTGCCGACGAGGTGGTCTGCGCGCTGGCCCGCGCCAAGGCCGAACATGTGGCGGCCACGCTCGACTCGCGGGACGTGACCGCGGATTGCGTTGTCCTGGGCTGTGATTCGATGCTCTATCTGGACGGTCAGCTGTGCGGCAAGCCGGCCTCCACCGACGACGCGCGCCGGCAGTGGCGGTCGATGGCCGGGCGTACCGGGCGGTTGCACACCGGGCACTGCCTGATCCAGCTCCGGGACCACACCGTCGTCCGCACGGAGGCCGAAACATCAATCACCACAGTGCATTTCGGGATTCCCACGGATTCCGACCTGGAGGCCTACCTGGCCAGCGGCGAGCCGTTGCGGGTCGCCGGGGCATTCACACTGGACGGCCTGGGCGGTTGGTTCATCGACGGCGTCGGCGGTGACCCGTCGACCGTGATCGGTGTGAGCCTGCCGCTGCTGCGCTCGCTGCTGGCACGCTGCGAGTTATCGGTCGCCGATGTGTGGGCGGGGAATGTCAGACCCTCGTCCTAACCTGGTCAACCATGGCCACCTGGACCGAGTTCGCCGAACAGGCCCCACAAATCGCCGCCACCTTCATCCGTCGTCATCGCGCCACGCGCAATCTGTGCATGCTGGCCACACTGCGCGCCGACGGCTTCCCGCGGATCAGCCCGATGGAGCCGCGGATATTCGAGGACACGTTGTGGATCACCGGCATGCCAGACACCACCAAATACCGGGATCTGCAACGTGATCCGCGGTTGTGCCTGCACACCGCGACCGTCGACACCGAGGTCACCGACGGCGACGCGAAACTGTGGGGACGGGCCTATGTCGCGCCGTATGTCGCCCCCTCCAGCGCGCTGCACCAGCGCTTCGCCGACGCGTTGTTCGACGACATCGGCCTCGACCTGCGCGGCCAGGAGTTCGACCTCATCGGCGTCGACCTCACCGGGGCGTCGGCGGTCCACCTCAGCGACGGCCACTTGGACGTCACCATCTGGAAGCCCGGCCAGGCCGAACGGGTGGTGCGCAAGCACTGAGTAGGCTTTAGGACGTGCCGCTTCCCCCGGATCCCAGCCCCACCCTGCAGGCCTACGCCCATCCAGAACGGCTCGTCACCGCCGATTGGCTGTCCGCTCACCTCGGCTCCCCCGGTCTGGCGATCGTCGAGTCCGACGAGGACGTGCTGCTCTACGACGTCGGCCACATTCCCGGCGCCGTCAAGATCGACTGGCACACCGATCTCAATGACCCGCGCGTACGCGACTACATCAACGGCGAACAGTTCGCCGCGCTGATGGACAGCAAAGGCATCGCCCGCGACGACACCGTGGTGATCTACGGGGACAAGAGCAACTGGTGGGCGGCTTACGCACTGTGGGTGTTCACCCTGTTCGGGCACCCCGATGTGCGGCTGCTCAACGGCGGACGCGACCTGTGGCTGTCCGAGCGGCGCGACACCACGCTGGACGTGCCGCGCCGGACCTCGTCCGGCTACCCCGTCGTGCAACGCAACGACGCACCGATCCGTGCCTACAAAGACGACGTACTGCAGGCCCTGGGCAGCCAGCCGCTGATCGACGTGCGCTCCCCCGACGAATACACCGGCAAGCGCACCCACATGCCCGACTACCCCGAAGAGGGGGCGTTGCGCGCCGGCCACATTCCCACCGCGCGTTCCATCCCGTGGGGCAAGGCGGCCGACGACAACGGGCGCTTCCGCAGCCGCGAAGAACTGGACGAGCTGTACGGGTACCTCGACCCCGACGACAAGACCATCGTCTACTGCCGCATCGGCGAGCGATCCAGCCACACCTGGTTCGTGCTGACCCATCTGCTGGGCAAGCCGGACGTGCGCAACTACGACGGTTCGTGGACCGAGTGGGGCAACACCGTGCGGGTGCCGATCGTCGCCGGCGTTGAGCCAGGTGACGTACCGGGGCGGTGAGCCGATGAGCATGCCGGCACCCCTGGCAGAAGTGGTGTCCGACTTCGCCGACGTTCAGGGCCAGGACAAGCTGCAGCTGCTGCTGGAGTTCGCCAACGACCTTCCGGAGCTTCCGCCCGATCTGGCGGAGGCGGCGATGGAACCGGTGCCCGAGTGCCAGTCGCCGCTGTTTCTTCACGTCGACGCCAGCGATCCGCAGCGGGTGCGGTTGCACTTCAGCGCTCCCGCCGAAGCACCCACCACCCGCGGATTCGCCGCCATCCTGGCGGCCGGCCTGGACGAGCAACCGGCCGACGCGATCCTGGCGGTGCCGGAGGATTTCTACACAGAACTGGGTCTGGCCGCTCTGATCAGCCCACTTCGGCTGCGCGGTATGTCGGCGATGCTGGCGCGAATCAAAAGGCGGCTGCGCGAAGGCGCCTGAATAGGGAACCGCGTGACCGGGTCCGCGGCGCGTTGCATAAACTTCCCCCGATAAGACTTGTAAGAAAATCTCTTAGAGAGAAATTTCTTCTAGAGAGACCAAGAAGACGTCGATACAGGAGGCGCTAGTGCCCAGTCACGCCAGCTCGAGGATCTCCAAAGTTCTGGTCGCAAACCGCGGTGAGATCGCGGTCCGGGTGATCCGGGCGGCCCGGGACGCCGGACTGGCCAGCGTGGCTGTTTACGCCGAACCCGACGCCGAGGCGCCGCACGTCAGCCTCGCCGACGAGGCGTTCGCACTCGGTGGGCAGACCTCGGCCGAGTCCTACCTAGACTTCGGCAAACTGCTGGACGCGGCCGCCAAGTCCGGCGCCAATTCCGTGCACCCCGGCTACGGCTTCCTGTCGGAGAACGCCGACTTCGCCCAGGCGGTGATCGACGCCGGGCTGATCTGGATCGGGCCCAGCCCGCAGTCCATCCGCGACCTCGGCGACAAGGTCACCGCCCGCCACATCGCCGCGCGCGCCCAGGCTCCGCTGGTGCCGGGCACGCCGGATCCGGTGAAGAACGCCGACGAGGTGGTCGCCTTCGCCGAGGAGTACGGCGTGCCGATCGCCATCAAGGCCGCGTTCGGCGGCGGTGGACGCGGCATGAAGGTGGCGCGCACCATCGAGGAGATCCCGCACCTGTACGAGTCGGCGGTGCGTGAAGCGGTCGCCGCCTTCGGTCGCGGCGAGTGCTTCGTGGAGCGCTACCTGGACAAGCCCCGCCACGTCGAGGCGCAGGTGATCGCCGATCAGCACGGCAACGTCGTCGTCGCCGGCACCCGCGACTGCTCCCTGCAACGCCGCTTCCAGAAGCTGGTCGAGGAGGCGCCGGCGCCGTTCCTGACCGACGCGCAGCGCAAGGAGATCCACGAGTCGGCCAAGCGGATCTGCAAAGAGGCGCACTACTACGGCGCCGGCACCGTCGAGTACCTGGTGGGCCAGGACGGCCTGATCTCGTTCCTCGAGGTCAACACCCGGCTGCAGGTCGAGCACCCGGTCACCGAGGAGACCGCGGGCCTCGACCTGGTGTTGCAGCAGTTCAAGATCGCCAACGGCGAGAAGCTGGACATCACCGAGGACCCGACGCCCCGTGGCCACGCCATCGAGTTCCGGATCAACGGTGAGGACGCCGGCCGCGGCTTCCTGCCCGCCCCCGGCCCGGTGACCAAGTTCCACCCGCCGAGCGGCCCCGGTGTCCGCCTGGACTCCGGCGTCGAGACCGGCTCGGTGATCGGCGGCCAGTTCGACTCGATGCTGGCCAAGCTGATCGTGTACGGCGCCGACCGCCACGAGGCCCTGGCCCGCGCCCGTCGCGCCCTGGACGAATTCCAGGTCGAGGGACTGGCCACGGTGATCCCGTTCCACCGTGCCGTGGTCTCCGACCCGGCGTTCATCGGGGACGACGACGGCTTCACCGTGCACACCCGCTGGATCGAGACCGAGTGGGACAACCAGATCGAGCCCTTCACCGGCGGGGAACCGATCGACGAGGAGGAGAGCCGCCCGCGACACAAGGTGGTTGTCGAGGTCGACGGCCGCCGGGTCGAGGTTTCGCTGCCCGGCGATCTGGCGCTGTCCAACGGCGCGCCCGACGCCGTCGGCGTGGTGCGCCGCAAGCCCAAGCCGCGTAAGCGGGGTGCCCACGGCGGCGCCACGGCTTCCGGTGACGCGGTGACCGCGCCCATGCAGGGCACCGTGGTCAAGGTAGCCGTCGAGGAAGGCCAGGAGGTCGCGACAGGTGACCTGGTGGTGGTCCTGGAGGCGATGAAGATGGAGAACCCGGTCACCGCGCACAAGGACGGTGTCATCACCGGCCTGGCCGTGGAGCCCGGCGCCGCCATCACCCAGGGCACGGTGCTCGCCGAGATCAAGTAGGCGCTGACCGGCTGCGTCGAGTGTGCGCTGGCTACGTCGAGTGTGCGCTGGCTACGTCCGACACGCCGTCGAGGCCGCGGCAGCCGCACACTCGACGCTTCCTGTGAATCCGGCTCTTTCGTTTGTTGACCCTCCCTGCCGCGGGTAGGGTCGTAAATAGGTTGAGTTCACAGCCGCCCGGATATTGCGTCCGGTAGGTGCGATTCTGACAGCGGCATTTCGCTTACTTGATGTGATCCACAGCAACGAATGATCGTCGACTGATGGAGTTCACAAATGTCTGTGACCCAAACTTGGCTGAAGTGCGAGAACGCCGAATTCAACGCCCAGTGGGAGCGTGGTTCGGGCACGGTCAGCGCGTACGGCGAGCTTGATGCCGCCAACGCCGACCTGCTCGCCGAATACGTGGCACGCTGCGTCAAGCACTGCCACTGGCTGACCCTAGACCTGACCGGCCTCAAATTCATTGGCACAGCTGGCTTTTCAGCGTTACACCGGATCAACGTGGTGTGCTCGGGGGCCGATGTGCGGTGGGCGATGGTACCCAGTCTGGCCGTGTCGCGGCTACTGCGGATCTGCGACCCGGACGGCGTGCTGCCGGTCAACGAGCCGAAGCGGTCCCCGCAGTCGCGGCTACTCCAGCTGATCCCGGAGTCGAGCTAGCGATTTGGCCAGCAGCCGGGATACGTGCATCTGCGAGATGCCGACCCGCTCGGCGATCTGCGTCTGCGTCATCGACTCAAAGAACCGCAGTACCAACACCATTCGTTCCCGCTCCGGCAGCGCCTCCAGCAACGGGCGCAGCGCCTCGCGGTTCTCGATGCGGTCCAGGCCCTGGTCGACGTCGCCCAGGGTGTCGGCGATCGCGCGCGCGTCGTCGTCTTCGTTGCCACCGCCGCTGTCGATGGACAGCGTGTTGTAGGAGCTGCCGGCCACCAGACCCTCGACCACCTCGGCGCGGTCCATACCCAGTTCGGCGGCGAGTTCGGTCGCGGTCGGCGCCCGGCCCAGCCGTTGCGACAACTCGGCGGTGGCGGTGCCCAGCCGCAGGTGCAGTTCTTTCAGCCGGCGCGGGACCTTGACCGACCAGCTGTTATCGCGGAAGTGCCGCCGGACCTCACCCATGATGGTGGGCACCGCGAAGGAGACGAAGTCCGAACCGGTTTCGACGTCGAAGCGAACCACGGCATTGACCAGACCGACGCGCGCGACCTGAATCAGGTCATCGCGTGGCTCACCACGGCCCTCGAACCGCCGTGCGATGTGATCGGCCAAGGGCAGGCAGCGCTCCACGATCTTGTCCTGGTGACGCTGGAATTCCGCCGAGCCGGCCGGAAAGCCGGCCAGCTCACGGAACATGTCCGGGACATCGGCGTATTCGTTAGGACGCGAATTGGAACCGCCGGCAGTTTGCTCTGTCAACTGGCAGTCACTTACTGGGGGCCGCCCGTCGCGCGGTCAACGAGATGCCGAACACACTGCCCGCGGCATCGGGCTCGCGACCGTCATGGAAAGTCTGGACGTCATCGGCCAGAGAGGTCAGGACATGCCAACTGAAGCTGCCCGGGGCCACCACATCGTGCGTGTCGCAGGCCGCGGAGGCCTCCACCACGAGTTCGTCGTCCCGCGGGTCGACCACCAGGGTCAGGACCGCGCCGGGTGTCGCCGAACGGATCAGACGCGTGCACGCCTCGTCGACCGCCAACCGCAGGTCCGCCACGGCGTCGAAATCCAGGTCTTCGAAGGTGCCGATGGCACCGACCAACGTGCGCAGCATGGCCAGGTTCTCCAGGCGTGCGGCAACGTTTAATTCGACGGCGCGGTATCCGCGTTGGCGCCCGTCAGCGCGCTGATCCGCATCGGTCATCTGGCCTCCCGGCAATATTCGGCCGACACTACTCCTGGCAGGGGTCCCGGCAGGGGCGCCGGATTGCGGCCCGCCGTGGACCAAGGGGTCGAGCCGGTTGGTCATGATCGCCACCGGGTATCTAACCAGTTGCGGGCGAAGTAGACATAACCGGCACAATCCCGCTTGCGACAAGGGTCTGTGCCGGCGTCGTCGTGATTCTGTGCCCCATGATGGGGTGACCACGCTAATGCAGGACTGCCGGTACTCATCATGGTCCAGACTTGATACCCCGTTGTCGGTACGGAAAAACTCCGCCGACCAGGTTTCCCGCTGTGACCTTCCCGACGCGATACGTCGCTACCGCGACCGGGGCCGAGCAAACAATCCGCTAGCCGGCCAGCCGCTGGCGCTGCACTTCCGGGTGCTCGGCATACCAGCGGTCGGCGATCCGGCGAATCCGCGCGTGCTCGACGGTCAGCCAGATGGCGCCGATCACCGCGACAACGGCCGCCGCGACGCCCGAGATCACGCCCTGCGAGTGGTGTCCGGTGCCGAAAGCCGCCAGCGATCCGACGCCGCCGATCACCCCGGCCACCACCAGGAAGTAGCCGGGCCAGTGCAACACGTCAATCAACGATTCGCCGGCAAGTGGCCGCGTCGTCCGCAAGTGGTCGACGGGGTCACGATAAGTGTCCCCCATGACTCTCTCCGTTCAATTCCGATTCCATTCCGAAGGGCCTGTTCAACAGGCGCTATAACCCACGGTAGAACTCCAGGAACACGATTGGGAGGGCGCAGACCTGACTATTTCCGGCTGATTTGCTGGTATCAGAGCGCCAGCGCGAGCGCCGGGCCGGCGATATGCGGCACGCTCATGGACAGAGTCACCAACATCAAGGTCAGCAGGAACCACCCGGCGCCGTGCCAGCCCCACCAGGTGCCCTGGTCTCGCCACACCCGGTAGGTGCGCACGAACGCCCACAGGCCGGCGATCAGCAGAATCACCGGACCGCCGAACGCGAGCATTGTCCGCTCGGGTGGACCGCAGGCAACGGTGTCGGTGCTCGCGCCTCCGCAGGTGCTGACCCATAGGGCCGCTATCACCACGAAGCCCACCCCGGCGGCAGTCGCCAGGGCGGCGAAGCGGATGGCGGCGTGGACTTCTCTGTCGTCCTGACTTGCGCGATCACCGCGCAGTCTCTCGTCTGCTGTTCGCATCGGAGCACCTCTGTATCTCGCCAATCGCTCGCGGCAGCTACCGGTTTCGTCAACCGCGACGCGTTTTCGTTCAGTACCCAACGCGCCCGCGCGGCAAACCGGCTGCGGCCCATTTCACAGCCCTGATCCGCTCCTCGAGGCAGCGAAAACCCGGCCGACCCATCCGCCGTGACCGCCTTCATATCCACCGTGAGTAATATCTGTCTTTATGGCGACAGCCAGGAGGCGGTTATCCCCTGAGGATCGACGCGCCGAACTGCTCGCTCTGGGGGCGGAAGTCTTCGGTAAGCGACCCTACGACGAGGTGCGGATCGACGAGATTGCCGAGCGCGCCGGAGTTTCGCGTGCGCTGATGTACCACTACTTCCCTGACAAGCGGGCGTTCTTCGCCGCGGTGGTCAAGGACGAAGCGGATCGGCTCTACGCGGCGACCAACACTCAACCCTCTCCGGGCATGACGATGTTCGAGGAGATCCGGATGGGCGTGCTGGCCTACATGGCCTACCACGAACAGAATCCGGAGGCCGCCTGGGCGGCATACGTCGGACTCGGCCGCTCCGATCCGGTTCTGCTCGGCATCGACGACGAGGCCAAGAACCGTCAGATGGAACACATCATGACCCGCATCGCCGAGGTGGTGGGCGGGATACCGGGACAGGCCGCCCTCGAGGCCGAGGTCGAACGAGACCTGCGGGTCATCCTGAACGGCTGGCTGGCCTTCACCTTCGAGACCTGCCGGCAGCGGATCATGGACCAGACGCTGGAAGCCGACCGGCTCGCCGACGCCTGCGCGCACACGCTGCTGGACGCGATCGCCCGGGTCAACAACATCCCCCCGCTGTTGGCCGAAGCCATGGCGACGGCACGGTTCAAGCCGCAGGTTTAGTCACTTGTCGGTGCCCCTTGGCACCATGGCAAGGTGAGCACTTCCACCCCGGCCGCACAGCCGGAAGCGGCGTTGGCACGGTTCAGCGCGATCACCCGCGACTGGTTCGCCAGCACCTTCGCCGCGCCCACCACCGCGCAGTCCGAGGCGTGGACGGCGATCGCCAACGGTGACAACACGCTCGTCATTGCGCCGACCGGCTCGGGTAAGACGCTGGCCGCTTTCCTGTGGGCGTTAGACGACCTCGCCGGCCTGGCCGCGCCGGACCGGCAGCGTGGCACCCGGGTGCTGTACGTGTCGCCGCTCAAAGCGCTCGCGGTCGACGTCGAACGCAACCTGCGCACTCCGCTGGCAGGCCTGACCCGGCTCGCGCAGGCCCGCGGCCTGCCGGCACCCGAGATCAGCGTGGGCGTCCGGTCCGGAGACACCCCGCCCGCGCAGCGCCGCCAGCTCGTCACCTCCCCGCCCGACGTACTGATCACCACCCCCGAGTCGCTGTTCCTGATGCTGACGTCAGCGGCCCGCGAGACCCTGGCCGGCGTACAGACGGTCATCGTCGACGAGATCCACGCCATCGCGGCCACCAAGCGAGGCGCGCATCTGGCGCTGTCGCTGGAACGGCTGGACGAACTGCGCGAGGGGCGCGCGGCTCAGCGCATCGGCCTGTCGGCGACCGTGCGCCCGCCGGAGGAACTGGCCCGGTTCCTCTCCGGGCAGTCCCCCACCACCATCGTGGCGCCGCCGTCGGCCAAGACGGTCGAGCTGTCGGTTCAGGTGCCGGTGCTCGACATGGCCAACCTGGCCAACAACTCGATCTGGCCCGATGTCGAGGCGCGTCTGGTCGACCTCATCGAATCGCACAACTCGACCATCGTGTTCGCCAACTCGCGGCGGCTGGCCGAGCGACTTACCGCACGCCTCAACGAGATTCACGCCGAGCGCACTGGCGTCGAGCTGCCGACGGGCGGCAACGCACAGGTCGCCGGGGGCGCCCCGGCCTACGTGATGGGCAGCGGCCAGAGCTTCGGCGCGCCGACTCTGTTGGCCCGCGCGCACCACGGGTCGGTCAGCAAGGAACAACGCGCCATCGTTGAAGAGGACCTCAAGAGCGGACAGCTCAAGGCGGTGGTGGCCACCTCCAGCCTGGAGCTGGGCATCGACATGGGCGCGGTGGACCTGGTGATCCAAGTGGAGGCGCCGCCATCGGTGGCCAGCGGCCTGCAACGAATCGGGCGGGCCGGCCACCAGGTGGGCGAGGTGTCCCGCGGCGTGTTGTTCCCCAAACACCGCACCGACCTGATCGGCTGTGCGGTAAGCGTGCAGCGCATGCTCACCGGGCAGATCGAGACCATGCGGGTGCCGGCCAACCCGCTCGACATCCTGGCCCAGCACACCGTGGCCGCGGCCGCGCTGGAGCCACTGGATGCCGACCGCTGGTTCGACACCGTGCGGCGCAGCGCGCCGTTCGCGACGCTGCCGCGCAGCGTGTTCGAGGCCACGCTGGATCTGCTGTCCGGCAAGTACCCGTCGACCGACTTCGCCGAGCTACGGCCGCGGCTGGTGTACGACCGCGATAACGGCACGCTCACCGCCCGGCCCGGCGCCCAACGGCTGGCCGTCACCTCCGGCGGCGCCATCCCGGACCGCGGGCTGTTCACCGTCTACCTCGCCACCGATTCCGAAAAGCCTTCGCGGGTAGGCGAACTCGATGAAGAGATGGTCTACGAGTCCCGCCCCGGCGACGTGATCTCGCTGGGCGCCACCAGCTGGCGCATCGTCGAGATCACCCACGACCGGGTGCTGGTGGTGCCCGCGCCCGGGCAGCCCGCCCGGCTGCCGTTCTGGCGCGGCGACGACGCCGGCCGCCCGGCCGAACTCGGCGCCGCCCTGGGCGCGCTCACCGGCGAACTGGCCGCCCTCACTCGAGACGAATTCGATAAGCGTTGTGCGGGTTGGGGTTTCGACGAGTACGCCAGGGACAACCTGTGGGGTCTGTTGGACGAGCAGCGGACCGCGACCCGGGTGGTCCCCACCGATATGACGTTGCTGGTCGAGCGGTTCCGGGACGAACTGGGCGACTGGCGGGTGGTTCTGCACTCGCCCTACGGCCTGCAGGTGCACGGGCCGCTGGCGCTGGCGGTGGGCCGGCGGCTGCGTGAACGTTACGGCCTGGACGAGAAGCCCACCGCGTCCGACAACGGCATCGTGGTGCGGCTGCCCGATACCGGCTTTGCCACCGACGGGGACACACCGCCGGGGGCCGAGCTGTTCGTGTTCGACCCCGACGAGATCGACCCGCTCGTCACCGCGGAAGTCGGCGAATCGGCGCTGTTCGCTTCGCGGTTCCGGGAGTCGGCCGCCCGGGCGCTGCTATTGCCGCGCCGCCATCCTGGTCGTCGTTCACCGTTGTGGCAGCAACGCCAGCGCGCCGCGCAGCTGTTGGCGGTCGCGCGGAAGTACCCCGATTTTCCGATCGTGCTGGAGACCATCCGCGAGTGTCTGCAGGATGTCTACGACGTGCCGACGCTGACCAACCTGATGGCGCAGATCGGCCAGCGCAAAGTCCGGGTGGTGGAGGTCGAGACCGCCCGCCCTTCCCCGTTCGCGGCGTCGCTGCTGTTCGGTTATGTCGGCGCATTCATGTACGAAGGCGACGTGCCGCTGGCCGAGCGGCGGGCGGCGGCTCTGTCGCTGGACAGCTCTCTGCTGGCCGAACTGCTCGGCCGCGTCGAACTGCGCGAGCTGCTCGACCCCGACGTCATCGCCGGCACCGGACGTCAGCTGCAGCACCTCTCGTCCGATCGGGCCGCCCGCGACGCCGAGGGCGTCGCCGACCTGCTGCGGCTGCTGGGCCCGCTGACCGAGGAGGAGGTGGCCGCGCGGGTCACCGCCTCGGACGGCACCGACATCGGGGGCTGGCTGGAAGGCCTGCGGGCCGCCCGGCGCGCGCTGACGGTGTCATTCGCCGGGCGCAGCTGGTGGGTGGCCGTCGAGGACATCGGGCGGCTGCGCGACGGCGTCGGGGCGGCGGTCCCGGTGGGCCTGCCGGCGGCATTCACCGAATCGGTGGCTGACCCGTTGGGAGAGCTGCTGGGCCGTTACGCACGCACCCACACCCCGTTCAGCACCGCCGAGGCGGCCGCCCGGTTCGGGCTGGGGTTGCGGGTGACCGCCGACGTGCTGGGCCGCCTGGCCGCCGACGGACGTCTGGTGCGCGGCGAGTTCGTCGCCGCGGGGTCGGTCTCGGGGTCCGGCGGTGCGGGATCCGAGCAGTGGTGCGACGCGGAGGTGCTGCGGATTCTGCGGCGCCGTTCGCTGGCCGCGCTGCGCGCCCAGGTCGAGCCGGTCAGCACCGCCGCCTATGGGCGCTTCCTGCCGGCCTGGCATCAAGTGGGCACCTCCGACACCGGGGTGGACCGGCTGGCGGCCGTCATCGATCAGCTGGCCGGGGTGCGGATACCCGCCTCAGCGCTGGAGCCGCTGGTGCTGGCACCGCGGGTGCGGGACTACTCCCCCGCCATGCTCGACGAGTTGCTCGCCACCGGCGAAGTGACCTGGTCGGGCGCGGGGTCGATCTCGGGCAGTGACGGCTGGATCGCGCTGCACCCCGCAGACTCCGCGCCGCTGACACTTTCCACAGCCACCGAGATCGAGTTCACCGACGTGCACCGCGGCATCCTGAACGCACTGTCGGGGGGCGGCGCCTACTTCTTCCGTCAGCTCGCCGGGGCCGGCGGCTCCGAGGCTGAGTTGAAGGCGGCGCTGTGGGAGCTCGTCTGGGCGGGCTGGGTCACCGGCGACACGTTCGCACCCGTGCGCGCGCTGCTGGGCGGCAGCACGGGCCCGCGTAAACGCTCGGCACCGGCGCACCGCAGCCATCGCGCACCACGGCTGAGCCGCTACAGCGTCGCGCATCCACAGCAACGCTCCGCCGACCCGACGGTGGCCGGGCGATGGTCGGCGCTGCCGCCGCCCGAGCCCGACTCCACGCTGCGGGCTCATTTCCAGGCGGAGCTGTTGCTGAACCGGCACGGGGTGCTGACCAAGGGCGCGGTGGCCGCCGAAGGCGTACCGGGCGGCTTCGCCACGCTGTACAAGGTGCTGAGCGGGTTCGAAGACGCCGGCCGCTGCCAGCGCGGCTACTTCGTCGAGTCGCTGGGAGGGGCGCAGTTCGCCGTCGCCTCGACGGTCGACCGGCTGCGCAGCTACCTCGACGGGGTCGATCCGCAACGCCCGGATTACCGCGCCGTCGTGCTGGCCGCCACTGACCCGGCCAACCCGTACGGTGCGGCGCTGCCGTGGCCCAGTTCCCAGGCGGAAGGTTCGGCGCGGCCGGGCCGCAAAGCCGGCGCACTGGTGGTGCTGGTGGACGGGGAGCTGTGCTGGTTCTCCGAACGCGGCGGACGGTCGCTGCTGACGTTCACCGACGACCCGGACGCCAACCACGCGGCAGCCGTCGCGCTGGCCGAACTCGTCTCGTCCCGGCGGGTGGCGTCCCTTCTGGTCGAGCGGGCGAACGGGGTGCCGGTGCTGACCCCCGACGGGCCGGCCGCGGCCGCGCTGGACGCACTGGTCGAGGCCGGGTTCTCCCGGACGCCACGCGGATTGCGGCTGCGGTAGCCCATGCCCGAAGGCGACACCGTCTGGCACACCGCCGCCAACCTGCGCGAGGACCTGGTCGGTCGCACCCTCACGCGCTGCGACGTCCGGGTGCCCAAGTTCGCCACCGTGGACCTCACCGGAGAGATGGTGGACGAGGTTCTCAGCCGGGGCAAACACCTATTCATCCGGGTCGGGCCGGCCAGCATCCACTCCCACCTGAAGATGGACGGCAGCTGGCGGGTCGGCCGGCATCGGGTGGATCACCGGGCACGAATTATCTTGGAAGCCGGTGATATTCGGGCTGTCGGCATCGATCTCGGGGTGCTGGAGATCCTGGAGCGCGACAACGACGAGTCCGCCGTCGCGCATCTGGGCCCGGATCTGCTCGGAGCGGACTGGGACCCGCAGCTCGCCGCCGCCAACCTGGTCGCCGACCCGGCCCGCCCCATCGCCGCCGCGCTGCTGGACCAGCGCGTCATGGCCGGGGTCGGCAACGTCTACAGCAACGAATTGTGTTTCATCTTCGGGCATCTGCCGACCGCCCCGGTGCGCGACATCGCCGATCCGCTACGGCTTGTCTCGCGCACGCGGGAGATGTTGTGGGCCAACCGCTCTCGCCGCAACCGCACCACCACCGGCGACACCCGGGCCGGCCGGCAGGTCTGGGTGTACGGGCGGGCCGGGCAGCCGTGCCGGCGTTGCGGCACACCCATCGCCTACGACGGTGAGGCCGAACGGGTGCAGTACTGGTGCCCGTCCTGCCAGCGCTGACCCTGCGCTCAGTCGCGGCCGTGCGTCAGGAAGAACTCGGCGATGACCTGGGAACCGTCGAAGACCCGGGTGGTGGCCCCGATGACCGTCTTCGGCAGGTACTGCTTGCCGCCCGGCCAGGTGTGCCCGCCCTTCTCTATCTGGTACAGGATCACGTCGGTGTTGTCGGCGCACCCTTCGGATTGGTAGCGGCGCACCAGAGTGCCGTCGTTGACCGGCGGCAGATCCTCGATCGTCGGCGGACCCTGGCAACGGTCAACGGCACGCCAGCGGTCGAGCAGGCTGGTGACGGAGATGGAGTGGCTCAGCCCGCCGCGGCCACGCACGTCGCCGCCGTTGTAGGGCACCACCGGGTCGCCGGTGCCGTGCGCGTCCAACACCGACACCGGCCGCGACGGGTTGCACGTCACGCCCACACCGAGCGTGCCGGAGATCGGCGCGATCGCCGCGAACACGTCGGCACGCTCACAGGCCAGCCGGTTGGACATGAACCCGCCGTTGGACATACCGGTGGCGAAGACGTGCCCCGGGGGAACCTTGAAATCGTCACGCAGCTTGGTCACCAGCGAGACCAGGAACCCGACGTCGTCCAGACGTTTGCGGTCGGCCGGCGCCGCACCCCGCCCGTCGCCCCAGCTCTTGTCGTAGCCGTCGGGGTAGACCACCAACAGGCCGTTCGCGTCGGCGACGGAGTCGAAGTCGGTCAGTCCGCGCTGACCCGCGCCGGTGCCGCCGCCGCCGTGCAGGTTCAGGACCAGCCCGACCGGCGGACCCGGCGGCACGTGCACCAGATAGGTCCGGTTCAGGCCGCCGTAGGGGAATATCCCCGCCTGGTCCCGCGCCCGGGCCGCCGCAACCTGCCGCTCGTTGCACCCGACCAGGCAGGCGAGCAGAACGGCCAGCAGGAGCAGTCGCGCCCAGGGCATGCCGTCAAACGTACCGACTTTGCTCACCCCGCTGAGGGGGGACGGGTCATGAACGTGCCCTTGAGTTCCAGGCCCATCGCCAGGTCCTCGTACTTCTGCTCCTTGCGCTTCTTCCAGCCGCTGCCGGCCGAAATGGGCGGCGCCATCAGCGGCGGCAGCATCGGGAACCCGGCGTCAGCACTGACATCCCCGGCGGGCAGCGGCGACGCCGCCGACGCGAGCTGCACCGGCATGTGGGCGCCGGTCAGCACCGCCGTGGCGGCCGGCGGCGCGGACAGACTTCCCATCGAAACCGCGACGCCCATCGCCGCCGCCGGTTCGGCCGAGCCCAGCGCCGTGGTCGCGCTCGACAGCGTTCCGAGAGCCGACTCGCCCTCCGAGAGGCCCTCGGCGATGTCGGGGGCCACCGACTGCAGCGCCTGAGCCGAGGTGTTCTGCGCCAGGTAGCTCAACATGTTGATCGGGAATCCCGACGAGATGAACTGATTGGCGTAGGTGTTGGCCAGTGCGAACCAGCCCTGGTTGGGGTCGAAGGTGACACCGATCGCCTGCAGCAGCGCATCGACCGGGGACACCGGCGGCGCAACGGCGTCCGCGGGCGCCACCGCCGCGGCCGCATTGGCCAGTGCCGTCGACACGTTGCTCGACGTCGCCTGGGCCGTCGCGGTCTGGACGGCCTCGGCCTGCGCCGCGGGCCCCTCGGGCGTGGTGATCGACGGCGGGGAGGTGAACATCTGCAGCTGCAGCGCCTGCGCCGAGGCGGCCTGGTAGCGGTACATGGCCGCGGCGTTGCTGACCCACATGCGTTCGTACTGCGCCTCGGTCTCGGCGATCGCCGCGACGTTCTTGCCCAGGCCGTTGGTGGCCAGCAACTGGGCGAGCTGGACCCGGTTGGCGGTCACCACCGAAGGGTGCACCACCGCGGCAGCAACGGCGCCGAACGCGCCGGCGGCGGCCTGCGCCGCCGACCCCAGGGCCAGACACTGCTGCGCGGTGCCCCCCAGCCACGTCAGGTAGGTTCCGACCGCCTGGATCATGGCCGTGGACGCCGGGCCGTTCCAGGCCTCGGCCACGGCGCCGAGCACCGGCGAATAGGCGCGAATCGACTCCTCGAGGTCGTAACCGAGCCGCTGCCACGCGTACGAGGCATCGAGCAGCGGTTCCCCTCCGGGCCCCGAGTGGATCAGCGCCGAGGTCACCTCGGGCGGCAGTCCGATGAAATCCATGCCATACACAATGTCAAGTCAGGTAAATTTTTGCGAAACATTGCGTTGTCTTCGAGAGGAAATACCCAGGAACATTGCGCGTCAGGCCCCGTCGTCGATCACGAGACGGCGTCGACGGCGGCCGCCAGGCGCGGCCGGAACTGCTCGGGGACGGGCGCGTACCCGTTGTCTGCCAGGCCGGTCTGACCAGCGCCGGTGGCACTTTGCAGGAACGCCTTCACCGCGGCACCCACCTGGGCATCGGGATATTTCGAGCAGACGATCTCGTAGGTGGCGAGCACGATCGGGTAGGCGCCGGCCTGATTCGGCCGGTAGAACGAGATCGTGTCGAAGGCGAGGTCATTGCCCTGCCTGATGAACCAGGCGGACGCAATCGTCCTGCCCACCGAGGCCGTGTCGATGGCGACCGGATCCGGCCCGGCCGAGGTGACGACCTTGGCCACGCTCAACTTCCGCGCCAGGGCGAACGACCATTCCACGTAGGTGACCGACCCTTCGGCGCTCGCGACGGCCGCCGCGACGCCGTCGCTGCCCGCGGCGCCCTCCCCCACCCCGCCGTTGAACACCTTTGCGGCGCCCTTGCCCCAGGCGTCGCCGCCGGCCGTGTCGAGATACCTCTGAAAGTTGTCCGACGTGCCGGACTGGTCGCTGCGGAAGACCACCCGGATCGGTTCGGCCGGCAGCGCGACACCCGCGTTGAGCGCCTGGATCGCGGGATCGTTCCAGCTGGTGACGGCGCCGTTGAAGACCCGGGCCGCGGTCGGCCCGTCCAAGTTCAGCGACGGTACGCCGCGCAGGTGGTAGGCAATGGCGATCGGGCCGAACACCACCGGCAGATTCCAGACCGGCGACCCGCACCGCTGCTGGGCCCTGGCGTACTCGTCCTTGCTCAGCGGTGCATCCGAGCCGGCGAAATCGGTTTGGCCGCCGAGGAATTCGCTGATCCCGGCGCCCGAACCGTTGGCGGTGTAGTTCAACGAGTGCCCGGGGCAGGCCTGCTCGAATGCCTTGCCGAAGCGGGTGATCGCGTTCTCCTGGGCGGTGGAACCACTGGCTTTGAGTGTCGACCGGCCGCCGCAACTGCCCGCGTGGGTCTCCCCGGCGCATGCCGACAACACCGCCGCGCCGACGGCCAATGCGGTCAACCCCGCGCCAAATCGGTTGAGGTTCAATTCATTTCCCTGACGGGTACCGGCCGGCGGTCATGCGGAATGCTAACAAGATCGGACGGCTCCGGCCTGCCCTCGAAGGCGGCCCACCCATCCGGATTCGATGATTTCAGCCACAGTTTGCGAGCGGTTCACGGACCGGACAGCTCGCTGTTCCACCGTCACGGGTGACGGGATTTTGCCCATCCCCGTTCGTTACGTGCGATGATCGACAATGTAAGCATCGTGTTACGTCAATTCGTCTGCGGGGAGGTTCCAGCGATGGCCGTCTGCCACTCACGCTTGCGTAGCCTCGTACCGGCCGCGCTGCTCGCCGTCGCGGTAGTGGCGGTGTTTTCCAAGGCGCCGGTCGCGCAGGCCGACGCCGTAGACAGCCAGTTTCTCAATGCGCTGAGTTCCCACGGCATCAATTTCGGGTCCCCGCAGGCCGCCATCCAGGCCGCACACCAGGTGTGCGACGAACTCGACTCCGGCCGGCTCAAGTCCGACGTCGCCAACGAGGTGACGGGCAGCAGCAACCTGGACGGCTACCACGCCGGCTATTTCGTCGGGGTGAGCGTCGCCGCGTACTGCCCCCGGCACCACTCGACGAATTAGCAAACCGTAACTGCGCCGTAACGCGCGAGCTCAATTGCAGCACTTACACTTCCGCTACGCATATCACCGGGAGTGATCAGTGATCAGGAAAGTGTTGTTCGGCGCCGCGATTGTGCTGTTGAGCGCAGTAGCGACCGCCACTCCGGCCGGCGCGGATCCGAGTCTCTACGGCGTCCTCAGTTGCAGCTGCGAGGGCACCACCACCGTCGTGGACTACGGTCCGTCGCTGCGGGAGCAAATCGACGCCGGAATCCAGTCCGGAATGGCCGACCTGTTGGGGGAGGCCGGCTAACCTGCCGCCCCGCGCCCGACGGCCTGCACCGACGCGTGTTCGTGCAGCGCCAGTTCCGTCTCCGGCGCCACCGGCATCAGGTCGAAGACGACCTCGTGCACCGTTCCGTTGAACGCATAGGGCGCCTTGTCCTCGTAGTCCCGGTCCACGACCAGCCCGTTGTCGCGGCCGACGTCCAGGCCGGCGTAGGACGTGAAAGACAGGCTGACCGTCTGGGGCAGCTCGCCTTCGCCGATCTGGCGGTCGCCGGCCCACAACGTGACGCGGCCACCCGAGCCGACGACGGGCTGGGCCGAGTCGAACTGCATCCGGACGGTGACCTCCCCCGTCGGGATCGGTTCGGTGGACACCTGCCGGTAGGTCTCGACGCCTAGGAACGAGTAGGTGTGGTGCAGCCGTCGCTCCTCGTCGACCCATAGCGCGAAACCGCCCATGAAGTCGGCGTTGGCAACGATCACGCCCTGCGCGTCCTCGGGCACCGTCAACCGCGCCTCGATCGCATACGACCGGCCGTAGATGCGTGGCACCATGCCGCGCTGGATGTTCTGGACGTCGCCTTTGAAGGCGAACCGAGTGGTGGTGGGCAGCGGCGGCAGGTCACCGAACATGACCGCCAGCCCGCCCAGGAGCGGCAATACCCGGTTGCGCTCGGCTTCCTCCCACCACAGCTCCTGCAGCTCGGCGAGCTTGTCCGGGTGGTCGGCGGCGAGGTTGTGCGCCTGGGAGAAATCGTCGGGCAGGTAGTAGAGCTCCCAGACGTCCTTGTCCGGGTCGTAGGTGCCGGGTGCGAAGCGCTGCATGGTTTCCGGCGACAGGTCCCACGGCGCGCGGTCCAGCCGGGCCGACGCCCACCACCCGTCCTTGTAGATGGCGCGGCTGCCGAACATCTCGAAGTACTGGACCGTGCGGTGCTCGGCGGCGGCCGCGTCGTTGAAGCTCGGCAGGAAACTTGTGCCGTCCATGGGTTCCTGCTCGACGCCGTCGACACTGGTCGGCACCGGTAAACCGATGGCCTCCAACACCGTTGGGGCGATGTCGATGCAGTGGGTGAACTGGCCGCGCAGTTTGTCGTCCGGCCGGATGCGGCTCGGCCAGGCGATCACCATCGGGTCGCGGGTGCCGCCGAGGTGGCTGGCCATCTGCTTGCCCCACTGGAACGGCGTGTTGTTGGCGTGCGCCCACCCCGAGGCGAAGTGCGGCGCCGTGAATTCGTCGCCGAGTGCTTCGATGCCTCCGTACTGCTCGATCAGCGCCAACTGCTGGTCGGCGTCGAGATCCAGGCCGTTCAGGAACGTCATCTCGTTGAAGGAGCCGGTGTTGGTGCCTTCCATGCTGGCGCCGTTGTCGCCCCAGATGTAGATCACCAGCGTGTTGTCGGACTCGCCGAGTTCGTCGACCGCGTCGAGCAACCGGCCGACATTCCAGTCCGCGTTCTCGGAGAACCCGGCGAACACCTCCATCTGGCGCGCGTACAGCTTGCGCTGGCTGTCGGTCAGACTGTCCCAGGCCGGGAAGAGGTCCGGCCGCTCGGTGAGCTCGGCGTCGGGCGGAATGATGCCCAGCTGCTTCTGACGCTCGAATGTCTTCTGCCGGTAGATATCCCAGCCCTCGTCGAACTGCCCTTGGTACTTGTCCGCCCACTCCTTGAACACGTGGTGCGGCGCGTGGGTGGCGCCGGTCGCGTAGTACATCATCCATGGCTTGGTGGCGTTCTGGGCGCGCACGGTGTGCAGCCATTCGACGGCCTTGTCGGTGAGGTCGTCGGGGAAGAAGTACGGCCGGTCGGCCGACGGCGCCTCCGGAATGCCGATGACCGTGTTGTCCTGCGTGATGATCGGGTCGTACTGGCCCGCGGCCCCGCTCGGGAACCCCCAGAAGTGGTCGAATCCCCAACCCAGCGGCCAGTTGTCGAATGGTCCGGCTGCGCCCTGCACGTTGTCGGGGGTCAGGTGCCACTTGCCGAAAGCCGCTGTGACATAACCGTTGTCGCGCAGAATCCGGGGCAGCGCGGCGCAACTGCGGGGCAGTACCGTGGCGTAGCCGGGGTAAGGGCCGGGAAATTCGCAGACCGATCCGAAGCCCACCCGGTGATGGTTGCGCCCGGTCAACAGCGCCGCACGGGTCGGCGAGCACACCGCGGTGACATGAAAGCGGTTGTACGCCAACCCGTTTTCGGCCACCCGGGACAGGGCGGGGGTGCTGATACCGCCGCCGAACGTGTCCGGACCGCCGAAACCGGCGTCGTCGATCAGCACGATCAGCACGTTGGGTGCGTTGTCGGGCGGCGCGGCGCCGGGGACGATGGTCCAGTCGCCGACCGATTCGGCGACGGTGCGGCCGATGGTGCCGCCGAACTTGCGTTGGGGTATGGGCAGCTTGGTGCGATCGGGGTTGAACTTGCCCATCGCCTCTTCCAGGGCCGAGCCCAGCGCGCGCAGCGTCGAACGACTGAGCTCGGCAACGGATTTCATCGGCGATCCGGCCATCGTCTGCTCCACCGGGAGCCGGCCCTGCGCCGGGGTCACGGCGATGATCAGGGCGCTGCCCGCCGACAGGGCCTCGCCGATCTTGTCGCCGAGTCCGGAGGTGATCCGGTGGTGGGCGAACGTCCCCGCCAGCGCGCCGGCCGCGGCACCGAACGCCGCGCTCGCCAGCAGCGCGGGCGAGAACAGGCCCACGGCCAGGCCTGCGCCCGCGCCCCAGGCGGCGCCGCGGCGGCCGAGCTTGTTGCCGGTGTCCAACAGCACGCCGTTGCCCTCGGCGTCCTTGCCGACCAGCACCGCGCCCTGCAACGGCAACGTCTTGGCGTTGGCCCGTCCGGTCAGGTTCTCGAAATCGCTTCGCGCGGTATCGATGTCCTGATACCCGGCGACGATGACGAGCGCGTTGTCCTCACTCATATCCAGACTTCCTCTCGGCGGCTGACGAACTCGCGGCGCGACCCGGTGACCGGGTCGTCGAACTCGATACGCTGGGCCAACAACTGCAGCGGCGTGCTGAAGTCGTGGACGGCAACGTCGATGATGTTGGGATACAACGGGTCTCCGTTTATCGGCACGCCCAGTTCGGACATGTGCACCCGGAGCTGGTGGGTACGGCCGGTGCGCGGCGTCAGCCGGTAGAGGCCGTCGGGAGACTGCAGTTCGACCAGCGTCTCGGCGTTGGGTTCGCCGGGCTCGGTCACCGCCTGCAGGTTGCCGCGGCGCTTGACGATGCGGCTCCGCACGACCCGCGGCAGCGACAGTGCGGGGTTGACGGCGGCCCGCGCCAGGTATGTTTTGCGGACCAGCCCCTGCGCGAAAAGTGTTTGATACCTGCCCCTGAGCTCCCGGCGCGTGGTGAACAGCAACACCCCCGCGGTCAGCCGGTCCAGACGGTGGGCCGGACTGAGCTCGGGCAGACCGAGGCTGCAGCGCAGCCGCACCAGCGCAGTCTGGGCGACGTGGCGGCCCCGCGGCATGGTCGACAGGAAGTGCGGTTTGTCGACCACCACGATGTCGTCGTCGCGATAAAGGACCGGAATGTCGAAGGGCACCGGCACCTCGTCGGGCAGATCCCGGTACAAGTACACGCTGGCACCGGCCGGCAGCACGGTGGCGTCATCGACCACGGCGCCGTGGGCGTCGACCACTTCACCGGCCAGCACTTGCGCACCTGCCCGGGCACCGAACCGGTCGGTCAGTTCGGACAGCACCGGTCCGCCCCGCAGGCGCACCCGCACCGGCCCCAGGGCGTCCCGAACGCCGATCAGTGCAGGCTCCATCGCGAGCAGACTATCCACCCGCACGGGCCCATGCGGTGAAATTCGCTAGACACGATGGTGGTGAAAGCGCGCGGCCCGCCGCCGGATGCGGTGGGCACGTCCCCGGGTGCGATGTGGTTGGCCCGCAAGGCGCATCGGTTCCGCGTAGAACATCGACTTCGCCAACTCGACGAGCACCAGGTACACCGCGACGAATCCGCCGAGGGCGGCGAAGAACTGCCACGGCAGCGTGGTGAAGCCCAGCGGTGCGGCCAGCGGCGAAACCGTCAGAACGACACCGAGGGCGACCACGGTCAGGGTGGTCGCCGTCAGCAGTCCACTCGGTCTACTGCGGAAGAACGGGACCTTGCGGGTGCGGATCGCGAAGATGATGAGTGTCTGTGTGGCAAGCGATTCCACGAACCAGCCGGTGCGAAACTCGACGGCGCCGGCATCCAGCACACCCAGCATCAGCCCGAAGGTCATGAAGTCGAAGAGCGAACTGATCGGGCCGAAGATCATCATGAACCGGCGGATGAACGCGACGTTCCAGTGTGAGGGCGCGTGCAGTTGTTCCTCGTCGACGCGGTCGGTGGCGATCGGCAACTGCGAGCTGTCGTAGAGCAGGTTGTTCAGCAGGATCTGGCTGGGCAGCATCGGCAGGAACGGCAGCAGCGCCGACGCGGCGGCGGCGCTGAACATGTTGCCGAAGTTGCTCGACGTGCCCATCAGCACGTACTTGATGGTGTTGGCAAAGATCCGCCGCCCCTCGGCCACCCCGGTGGCCAGCACGCCCAGGTCTTTTTCCAGCAGCAGCACATCGGCGGCATCCTTGGCGACGTCGGTGGCGCTGTCCACGGAGATGCCGACATCGGCGGCGTGCAGCGCCAGCGCGTCGTTGACGCCGTCGCCGAGGAAGCCAACCGAGCGTCCGCTGCGCCGCAGCGTGGCGATCAGTCGCGCCTTCTGCTCGGGAGAGATGCGGGCGAAGATGGTGTGCCGGCGCGCCGCGTCCGCGAACTCGTCATCGTTGGCCAGCACTTCCAGCTCGGCGCCGGTGACGGTGCCCTTGGACGCCAGACCGAGTTCCCTGCAGACCTTTTCGGCGACCCTCGGGTTGTCGCCGGTGGCGATCTTCAGCTCGATGCCGAGGCCGGCCAGCGCAGCCAGGGACTGGCGGGCGGCGGCCTTGGGTTCGTCGGCGAACACCAGGAAACCCGCGAGCGCCAGCGCGGATTCGTCATCGGCGGTGATGCCGGTCAGTTCGTCGGCCGCTCTGCTGGCCACGGCCACCACCCGGCGCCCGGCGGCGAACAGTGCTGTCAGCGTGTCTTGGGCGGCGGCCGGCGTGGCGCCGCACCGGGTCAGCACGTGCTCGGGTGCGCCCTTGACGATGAGCAGGCGGTTTCCGTCGTGGCCCTCGACCAGTGCGGAGGTCGCCCGGCGCTGATGGTCGAAGGGCGACATCGCGATGCGGCGCACGCCGCCGACCAGTTGCGCCGACTGCGGCGATTCCCAGAGCGCGGCATCGAGCGCATTGGCGCTGGCCCCACCGGATTCCGGGTCGACGTCGGTGGCCAGCAGCCCGAGGCGCAACACCGACTCGGTGGGCGTCCCGGCCGCGTCGATCGTCTCGACCAGCCGGATGCGCCCATCGGTCAGCGTGCCGGTCTTGTCGGTGATCAGGATGTCGATGTCACCCAGGTCCTCGATGCAGACCAGCCGCTTTACGAGCACCTTCGCCTTGGCCAGCTGCCGCGAGCCGGTAGCCAGGCTGGTGCTGACGACGGCGGGCAGCAGCTGCGGGGTGATACCGACGGCGATCGCCAGCGAGAAGAGCACCGAGTCGATCACCGGCTTATGCAGTAGGAGATTGCTGGCCAGGATGACCACCATCAGCGCTATCGCGACCTGCAGCAGCAGATAGGAGAACTGGCGCAAGCCGACCTGGAAGTCCGTCTCGGGCTGGCGGGTGTCCAAACCCGCTGCGATGCGGCCGAATTCGGCTTCGCGGCCGGTGGCGTACACCACCGCGGTGGCCTGGCCGGCGCTGACGATGGTGCCCATGAAGGCCAGGTCGGTCAGGTCGGCCAACGCGCTGGCCGCCGGAACCGGCTGCGGCGACTTCTCCTCGCCCGTCGATTCACCGGTCAGAATGCTCTCGTCGCATTCCAGGCCGCTGACGTCGATCAGCCGGACATCGGCCGGCACCGCCTCACCCAGCGAGAGCCGGATCACGTCACCTTGGACGAGTTGGGTGACGTCGACGGTGACGAATTCGCCGTCGCGGCGTACCACGGCGTTGTGATGAACCCCGGCGTGCAACCGCGCGGCGGCATTCTCGGCGCGGTATTCGTTGAAGAAACTCAGGCCGGTGCTGGCCAGCAAGATCACGCCGATGATCAGCGCCTGCATGCTGTCGCCGAGAAAGAACGACACCACCGCGGTGACCGCCAGCAGGATGAGCACCGCATTGCGCAACTGCCGAGCCAGGATTGCGAGCGCATGCACGCGATGGGTGCGCACTACGTTGGCGCCGTACCGCTGTAACCGGGCGGCCGCTTCGGTGCCGGACAGTCCGGCGGCCGAGCTGTCCAGCCGGTTCAGGACTTCGTCAATCGGGGCCGCGGCAACCTCATTCGCGGTCAATGCGGGCGGCACGGCAGGACTCTCGCGCATTTGGCCAGATTGCACAAGTGGCGAAAGGCATCTGAACGGCCACCAAATCACTCCTGCGGCACCGGCGCTGCGGGACTAGTCTGCTGCCTATGCGTCTGCCCGGATTGGGCCTGGTGGCGGGCACCGCGTTGCTGGGCGGCGGCGCGGCAACACGGGTGGGCAGATCGGTGACCCGTGCCATGCCGGACATTCCGGCGCTGGCCCGCACCGCCGCGGGCGTGGCAGTCGAGGCGATCGGCGGCCCATCGGTGCGCCGCACCAGCAGCAATGGCGACCGCCGCTGGATCGAGGTGCGGGGTCTGCACGACGAGCACGCCGCCAAGACCGTCGCCCATGTCCTGACGGCGGTCCGGGCGACCCCCGGCGTGCGGGCAGCGCACCTCAACCCCACCCTGGCCCGGCTGGTGGTCACGCTGGATCCCGGCGTGGCCGGACCGTCGACGGCCCAACTGTGCCGGATCGTCGGCGACGCCGAACAGCGCGGCCGCCAGCGCCTACCCCGAGAGAAGCCGGCAAGCCTGCCAGGCGACGACGCGGTGCTGCTGGGCCGAGTGGCTGCGGCCACGGCCGCCACTGTGGGCCTTGGCCTTTCGCTGACCGGCAGCCTGCTGCGGTTACCCCGGCTGCCAGACCTGCTGGCGGTGCCGCCGACGCTGGCCGACCACCTGCCGCGGTTACGCCGCGAGGTGGACCGCCGGCTCGGGCCGGACGGCGCCGACCTGCTGTTCGGTGTCGTCAACGCCGCGGCCGCCGCGCTGACGGTGTCGCCGACGGCGGCGGCCGCCGAGGCGGCGACGTGCGTTCTGCTGGCGGCCGAAGCGTGGAACGGCCGGATGGCCTGGTTCCGGCACGAACCCGAATTGGGCGAGCACCCCGGGACCGGTACGGCGAGGCTCCCCTCCCCTGCCCCGGACGGTCCCGCGGAACGCTACGCGAACCGGGCCGGCGCGGCCGGCATCGCCGCCGCCGCGACGGTAGGGCTGCTGTCCCGCAACCCCGATGCGGCCGGCGCCGCGGCACTGGCCGCCGTGCCGAAACCGCTGCGCGCCATCCGGGAGGGCTTCGGGTGCGCGATGAGCAGGGGCCTGACGGCGCGGCACGACGCTCTGGTGCTGCACCCGCGCGCGCTGCGCCTGCTCGACCGGGTCGACGCCGTCATGATCGACCCTCGGGCGCTGCACACCGACGAGCTGATGGTGAGTCGCGTTCTGGGAGTGCCGGATTCGCAGCGCACCACCGCCTGGGACGCGGTGCGCGCCGCGCTGGCAGATGACGGTCTGACACCGGGCTGGCACCGGCTGGCGGACATCCCCGGGGCGGGCGACGCGGGCCGGGCGCTGATCAGTCCGGTGCGAGATCCGTTCGCCGCGGCGGTCGTCACCGAGGCGCGCCGCTCCAAGCCGCAGGTACTGTGCCTCGAAGACGACGGATTGCGTTCGCTGGCACAGGGATTCGACCATCTCTATCCGTTGGAAGGGTCGGTCGACGACGCGCTGGCGGCCGCCGTGGCGGATCTGAAAGCCGGCGGCGCCACCGTGGCACTGCTCACCACGTCGGCGATGCGGGCCGCCCACGACTCCGACGTCACGATCGGCGTGCTGCGGCGAGGCCACCCGCCCCCCTGGGGTGCCGACGTCGTCGTCGCCGACCTCACCGGCGCGTGGCGGATGCTGCATGCGTTGCCCGCCGCCCGGGGCGCCACCGAAAACGCCATCCGGCTGTCGGCGTCGGCCTCGGCCGTCGGGGCACTGATGCTGATCCCGGGCGTGCCGGGGCGCAGTTCGGTATCGGTCAACCTCGGTATGGCGGCCAGCCTGTGGTTCGGGTTACGTTCCGGTGCAAAGGTTTTCGGTAGTTCAGTGCCCGAGCCGGAGTCCGGCCACGACTGGCACGGCCTACCGGCGCACGAGGTGCAGCGGCTGCTGCCACGCCCGCCCGACCAGGACGCCGAAGCGGCGCTCAGCGGGTGGCGACACGCGTTGCCGGTGCGGGTGCTGCACGGCGCGACGACGAGGTCGTGGCAACTCGTCCGCGATTTCACCGACGAGATGCGCAATGACCTGTCGGATCCCATCACCCCGCTGCTGGCCACCGGCGCGGCGGCCAGCGCACTGCTCGGCTCACCGCTGGACGCCTTCCTGGTGGGTAATGTGTTGCTGCTCAACGCGGCATTGTCGGCCGAGCAGCAGCTGCGCGCCCAACGCATCCTCAATCGCCTGCTGGCGGTGCAGGATCCAGCAGCGCGGCGGCGGGTGGGCCCGCTCGACGAACGGCGCCGCGAGAAGGTGCCCGCCAAGCGGTTGCGTCCGGGCGACATCATCGAAGTCCGTGCCGGGGAGGTCGTGCCCGCCGACGCGCGGCTGCTGCACGCCTTCAGCGTGGAAGTCGACGAATCGACGCTGACCGGCGAGTCGCTGCCAGTGCCCAAGGAGACCGCGGCGACACCGGGCGCGCCGCTGGCCGAACGGGCCTGCATGCTCTACGCCGGCACCACGATGGTCGCGGGCACCGCGGTGGCCGTGGTGACCACCGTCGGTTCGCGGACCGAGATGCGCCGGGCGCTGGCGATGACGCCGCGAAAGTCCCGGGAGATCGGGCTGCAGCGGCAGTTGAGCCGAATCACCCGGCGCGCGTTGCCGTTCAGTGTCGGAGGCGGGGCGCTGGTCGGACTGCTGAGCGTGGCCCGGGGAACCCCGTTGCGTGAGGCGGTGGCCGGTGCGGTCACGTTGATGGTGGCAGCCATTCCCGAGGGTTTGACCCTGGTGGTGACGCTGGCCCAGCTGGCCGCCGCGCGCCGGCTCACCGGCGAGTCGGTGCTGATCCGCAACGCTCATTCGGTCGAGGCGCTGGCCCGGTTGAACGTGGTCTGCTTCGACAAGACCGGCACGTTGAGCGAGAACCGGTTGACGGTGCAAGCGGTGCGCCCGTCGGAAGGCTTCGACGCCGAACAGGTTCTCGACGCCGCGCTGAGCACCACGTATTCCAGGCACGCGCACCGGGTCGAACACGCCACCGACGACGCGATCGTCCGCGCGGCCGACGGTTCGCAACCCCGCCCGCGCCCGACCCGGGACGCGTTCCTGCCGTTCCAATCCGGTCGCCCGTACGCGGCCGCGCTCGTCGGCACCCGGCTGACCATCAAAGGGTCACCGGAAGTGCTCGTGTCGGCGCTGACCCACCGCGATGGACTGTTGGCACGGGAGATCGACGAGATGGCCGGTGCCGGCTTCCGGGTACTGGCGGTGGCCGAGCGTCGCCTCACCCCCGACCAGGCCGCGGCCGCCGCGCAGGACCCGGATCTGCTGGAAAGCCTCTGCGGCGCCGAACTCACCGCGGTCGGGCTGCTCGGGCTCGCCGACACACCGCGGCCGCTGGCGCAGGCCGTGCTCACCGAGCTTGCCCGGCGCGACATCGGGGTCCGCTTGATCACCGGCGATCATCCCGCCACCGCGACCGCGATCGCCCGCGACCTGGGCATGAAAGTCACTGCGGGACAAGTCATCACCGGCAGCGACTGGGAGGCACTGCATTCCGACCAGCGCACGGCGGCGGTGCAGTCCAGGCTGGTGTTCGCCCGCATGTCGCCGGAGCACAAGGTGGAAGTGGTCCAGACGCTGGAGCGGGCCGGTCTGGTCACGGCGATGGTCGGGGACGGCGTCAACGATGCCGCCGCGATCCGGGCGGCCAGCGTCGGGATCGGGATGGCGGCACGCGGCAGCGACGCGGCCCGCACCGCCGCCGACATGGTGCTGCTCGACGGGCGGATCGAAGCGCTGCTCGACGCCCTCGATGAGGGCCAGCAGTTGTGGCGGCGGGTGCACTCGGCGGTGTCGGTGCTGCTCGGCGGCAACACCGGCGAGTTGTGCTTCGCGTTGATCACCACCCTGCTGACCGGCCGTTCGGTGCTCAATGCCCGCCAGATGCTCCTGGTCAACATGCTGACCGATGCGCTGCCAGCCGCGGCTCTCGCGGTCAGTCCGCAGAACCACAACGGGGAGGTCGATCGCGACGAGTCGACGATGTGGCGCGCCATCGGCATCCGCGGCGTCGCCACCACGATCGGCGCCCTGGTGGCGTGGGCGCTGGGCCGCGCCACCGGCACCCGCCGACGGGCGGCGACGGTGGCGTTGATCGGACTGGTGGCCACCCAGCTGTTGCAGACGCTGGTCGATTCACGCAGCGGGCTGGTGGTGGCCACCGCCGGTGGCTCCCTGGTGGTGCTGGCGGTGGTGGTGTCCACCCCGGGCCTGAGCCAGCTGTTCGGATGCACGCCGGTCGGTCCACTGGGGTGGGGTCAGGCGCTGCTGGCCGCCGCGGCGGCCTGCCTGGTGGCGGTGATCGCGCCCGATCTGTTGGCTCGTGCGTCGCACGGCGCTCACCAGATGATCAGCCGCGTCAACGATTTCGCGCCGGCTTAACCGAAAGTTCGCCCGCTGTTGGGCCGGTGAGCTCGCGAGCTGTTCGAGACGACCGTACCGTAGTGTGATGCAACGCCCAACCCGGTTGGAAATCAAGCCTTTTCGGCCAATCACTGAACACGTCGACGGGGCCTGGTGGCCGCGTTCCAGGCGACTGGTCGACGAACTGCCCGACCTTATTACGTCGTTGGCCGACGAACTGGGGCCGATCGCCATGGTGGGCTACCACCGCACCAGCTGGGACAGCGCTCCCCCGGTACTCGAGGTCGGTGGACGCACCATCGAACTGCTGGCCTTCAGCGGCGACGAGCCGGCCAGCATCATCCTGATCGGGCAGGACGGGCACCACCTGAGCCTGCAGGTCATCCCGCCCGACTCCACCGACCAGAGCGGTGCGCAGGCTTTGCAGGAAGCCCGCTCGGGCACCGACGAAGACGTCAACGCCGCGAGCCGGTCCCTGGTCGCGCGATCGGTGGACGACGTGGCCGAAAAGCTGGCCCAGCACGAAGGCCGCGGCGACCAGCAACGCACGGCGGCGCTGCGCCCGCGGATCAGGCAGTGGTGCGAAGACGCGGCTCAACAGTTCGTCGATGCGCCGGTGCAGACGTTCGTTCCGATTCTGGTCGAGCACATCGTGCGCGGCCGGTTGATGGAGTTGCGTGCAGCGTCGGCGTACTAGGGCGCCATCGCGGCTGTCAGCGCCTCGACGTCGCGCGGACCCGGCAGTCCCCAGTCCGGCTTGTAGTCGAACAACTCCTCGGCCCGCGTCGACTGCAGGTCGATGTCGAGCACCTCGATGGCGTTCAGCGGAACCAGGACGGGGTGCACGTGTCCGCAGGCCCGCGCCAGGCACAGCAGCTCGAAGCGCAGGGTGGCCAGATAGTTGGCGCAGCGCACCGACTTCAGCGCTGGGTCCAGCCCGTGCTGCAGCCAGGCCGACTGCGTCGCGACGCCGGTCGGGCAGCGGCCGGTGTGGCAGCGCTGGGCCTGAATACAGCCGATGGCGAACATCGCGGTGCGGCCGACGTTGATCATGTCGCAGCCCAGCGCCAGGGCCAGCAGCGCGTTCTCCGGGATACCGAGCTTGCCCGACCCGATGAACACCACGTCGTGCTGCAGACCCTGCTCGGCGAAGGCGCGGTACACGCGCGGGAACGCCCACTTGAACGGCAGCGCGACGTGGTCGCTGAACACCAGCGGCGCCGCTCCGGTGCCGCCCTCGCCCCCGTCGACGGTCACGAAGTCGACGCCCCGGCCGGTGCGGGCCATCCGCGCGGCCAGCTCCGGCCAAAACGCGTCTTCGCCGACCGCTGCCTTGATGCCGACCGGCAGCCCGGTCTCGTCGGCGATCGTCTCTACGAAGTCCAGCAGGCCGTCGACGTCGTGGAAGGCCGAATGCCCGGCCGGGCTCTTGCAGTCCACGCCCACCGGGATGCCCCGGATCTTGGCGATCTCCTCGGTGACCTTGGCGCCGGGCAGCATGCCGCCCAGGCCGGGTTTGGCGCCCTGGCTGAGCTTGATCTCGATGGCCCGGATCGACGGCGTGGCGACCACCTGGTCGACCAGGCGGGGCAGGCTGAAGGTGCCGTCGTCGTTGCGGCAGCCGAAATAGCCGGTGCCGATCTGCCAGACCAGGTCGCCGCCGCTGAGGTGGTACGGCGACACCCCGCCTTCACCGGTGCTCTGCATCGCGCCGGCCATCGCGACGCCCTGGTTCAGCGCGGTGATCGCGGCTCCGCCCAGCGCGCCGAAGCTCATCCCCGAGACGTTGACCAACGATGGTGGCCGAAATGCCTTGGCGCGCTTGCGCGCTCCGCCGAGCACCTTGCCGGCCGGCAGCGGTACCTTCGGGTCGGGGTGACCGGGGTCGCCGTCCGGGGCCGACACCGGAAACGCCGCATGCTTGATGATCGGGTAGTTGTGCGCGCGTTCCAGGTCGTTGTCGGTGCCGAAGCCGAAATAGCGGTCGCTCATCTTCGACGAGGTGTACACCCAACGCCGTTGGTCGCGGCTGAACGGCTTCTCCGCGTTGTTGTCCGTGACGATGTACTGGCGCAGCTCCGGCCCGACCGCCTCCAGGATGAAGCGCAGATGACCGACGATCGGATAGTTGCGCAGGATGGTGTGCCGGCGCTGCCAGAGGTCCCAGCCCGCCAGGCCGGCCACTCCCGTTCCCAACAGCGCACTCATGGAGCGTTTTTTCACGCCCTCATGCTCACCCGGGCCACCGACACCTGGCTAGGGACGTGAGTCCTCAGTTGAGCGGCACCGGCTCCAGGATCTCGGCGCGCGCCTCGGGGGCGCTGGCCCGGAGTTCGTCGGCGGAGACGTCGTCGGGCTGCGCCTGGGAGAGCACCTCGGCCTCGACCCGCGCCTTGTAGTTGGCGACCTCGCGGTTGACGTCGTCGGCACTCCAGCCCAGCACGGGGGCGACCAGGTCGGCCACCTCGCGCGCACAGTCCACGCCGCGGTGTGAGTACTCGATCGAGATGCGCATCCGCCGGGCCAGGATGTCCTCGAGGTGCAGCGCCCCCTCGGCCGCGGCGGCGTAGACCGCTTCCACCTTCAGGTAGCCGGGCGCGTCCTTGATCGGGCTCAGCAGTTCCGGGCGGTCGGCCGCCAGGGCCAGCACGTCGTCCATCATCGAGCCGTAGCGGTCCAGCAGATGCCGGACCCGGTAGGGGTGCAGTCCGACCCGCTCGCCGACGTGCTCGACCTGGTTGATCAGCGCGAAGTAGCCGTCGGCGCCCAGCAGGCTCACCTTCTCGGTGATCGACGGGGCCACCCTGGTCGGGATGAACTGCACCGCGGCGTCGATCGCGTCGGCCGCCATCACCCGGTAGGTGGTGTATTTGCCGCCCGCGATGGCCACCAGACCGGCCGCGGGGACCGCCACCGCGTGCTCGCGGGACAGCTTGGAGGTCTCGTCGCTCTCCCCGGCCAGCAGCGGACGCAGGCCGGCGTAGACGCCGTCGATGTCGGCGTGCGTCAGCGGGGTGGCCAGCACCTCGTTGACGGTGGTCAGGATGTAGTCGATGTCGGCCTTGGTGGCCGCGGGGTGAGCCAGGTCGAGGTTCCAGTCGGTGTCGGTGGTCCCGATGATCCAGTGGCTGCCCCACGGGATGATGAACAGCACCGACTTCTCGGTGCGCAGGATCATCGCCACGTCGCTGACGATGCGGTCCCGCGGCACCACCACATGCACGCCCTTGGAGGCGCGCACCTGGAAGCGTCCGCGCTGTTTGGACAGCGCCTGGATCTCGTCGGTCCACACCCCGGTCGCGTTGACGACGACGTGGCCGCGGACCTCGGTGATCGAGCCGTCCTCGGAGTCGCGCACCCGCACGCCGGTGACCCGGTCGCCCTCGCGCAGCAGCGCAACCACTTGCGTGGAGCACCGCACCACCGCGCCGTAGTGGGCGGCGGTGCGCGCCACGGTCATGGTGTGGCGGGCGTCGTCGACGACGGTGTCGTAGTAGCGGATGCCGCCGATCAGGGCGCTGCGCTTGAGGCCGGGGCTCAGCCGCAGCGCACCGGCACGAGTCAGATGCTTTTGCGCCGGAACGGATTTGGCGCCGCCGAGCTGGTCGTAGAGGAAGATGCCGGCGGCGATGTAGGGGCGCTCCCACCAGCGCTTGGTCAGCGGGAACAGGAACGGCAGCGGCTTGACCAGATGCGGCGCCAGCGTGGTCAGGGACAGCTCGCGTTCGTAGAGCGCCTCGCGCACCAGGCCGAACTCGAGCTGTTCGAGGTAGCGCAGGCCGCCGTGGAACATCTTCGACGACCGGCTGGACGTTCCGGAGGCCAGATCCCGGGCCTCGACCAGGGCGACCTTGAGCCCGCGGGTGGCGGCGTCCAGCGCGCAGCCGGAGCCCACCACGCCGCCGCCGATCACCACCACGTCGAACTGCTCGCTGCCGAGGCGCTCCCAGGCCTGCGCGCGCTGCTGCGGTCCCAGCGACCCCTCGGACCAGGTCGGCTCGCTGTCGTTGCTCGGGTTGCTCACGACCAAGGACTCCCGTCGGTTACTTGTCGGTAGGCGTGCTTACCAAGGCTAGTTCGTCCGGCGTTCGTTGAGTCGGACTTCAGTCCAGATCGTCGTGCGCCATCAGGCGCCGCGCCGCCTCGGTGATCGAGCCGGACAACGACGGGTAAACGGCGAGCGTCTGGGCCAGCTCGTTGACCGTGATGCGGTTGGTCACCGCGACCGCGATCGGCAGAATCAGCTCCGAGGCGATCGGGGCCACCACCACGCCGCCGATCACCACGCCGGTGGACTTGCGGCAGAAGATCTTCACGAAGCCCTGCCGCAGGCCCGACATCTTCGCCCGCGCATTGGTGTGCAGCGGCAACATGATGGTTCGCGCGCTGAACTCTCCGTCGTCGATGGCCGACTGCGGCACGCCGACGGCCGCGATCTCGGGCCGGGTGAAGACCGTCGCCGCCACCGTGCGCAGCCGGATCGGGTTCACTCCCTCGCCCAGCGCGTGATACATCGCGATGCGGCCCTGCATGGCCGCGACGGAGGCCAGCAGCAACAGCCCGGTGCAGTCACCGGCGGCGTAGATGCCCGGCACCGAGGTCCGCGAGACCCGGTCCACCTTGAGGTAGTCGCCGCGGCCCAATTCGATGCCGACGCGCTCCAGACCCAGTCCGCTGGTGTTGGGGATCGAGCCGATGGTCATCAGGGCGTGGCTGCCCTCGATGGTGCGGCCGTCGGTCATGGTGACCAGGACGCCGTCATCGGTGCGGGTGACAGACTCGGCGCGGGCGTTCTTGAACAGGTTGACGCCGCGTTCGGCGAAGGACTCTTCCAGCACGGCAGCGGCGTCGGCGTCCTCGTAAGGCAGCACCCGGTCCCGGCTGGCCGCCACCGAAACCTGGACTCCGAGCTCGGTGTAGGCGTGCACGAATTCGGCGCCGGTGACCCCGGAGCCGACCACGATCAGGTGTTCCGGCAGCTCGGTGAGCCCGTAGAGCTGGCGCCAGGTGAGGATGCGTTCGCCGTCGGGTTGGGCGGACGGCAGGATGCGCGGGCTGGCTCCGGTGGCGATCAGCACGAAGTCGGCGTCGTGCTCGGTGACGGTGCCGTCCGGGGCGGTGGCCCTGAGGCGGTGGCGGGCCAGGCCGGGGGTGGGGTCGACGAGTTCGCCGCGACCGTGCACCAGCTTGACGCCCACCGCACGCAGTTGTTCGGCGATGTCTGCCGACTGCTCGGCGGCGAGTTTCCTGACCCGGGCGTGAATCTGCGGCAGGTCGATCTTGGCGTCGTCGATGTCGATCTCGAAGCCGAGCCGCGGGGCGCGGCGCAGCTCGGTGCGCAGCCAGGTGGAGGCGATGAACGTCTTGGACGGCACGCAGTCGTCGAGGACGGCCGCGCCGCCGACCCCATCGGAATCGATGATGGTGACGTCGACGTCGTCGGGCTTTGCGTTGGCGGCCACCAGGGCGGCTTCGTAGCCGGCCGGGCCGCCGCCGAGGATCACGATGCGGGTCACCACAGCCCATAACCTAGTCGGGCTTCTGCTTGCTCCGCAGGGCGGAGTGAGGAGGAGCCGGACAATCCGATCCGTCCGGCGACGATGCACTCCGCAGGGCGGAGTGAGGAGGAGTCGGACAATCCGATCCGTCCGGCGACGATGCACTCCGCAGGGCGGAGTGAGGAGGAGCCGGACAATCCGATCCGGCGGCTGACGACCCGCTTCGCCGGGCGGAGTTTAAGCTTTCCCCGTGCCGCTCTACGCCGCCTATGGGTCGAACATGCATCCCGAGCAGATGCTCAAGCGTGCACCCCACTCGCCGATGGCGGGAACTGGCTGGTTACCGGGGTGGCGGCTGACGTTCGGCGGCGAGGACATCGGCTGGGAGGGTGCACTGGCCACCATCGTCGAGGATCCGGATTCACGGGTGTTCGTGGTGCTGTACGACATGACGCCGGCCGACGAGATGAACCTGGATCGGTGGGAGGGCTCTGAGTTCGGCGTGCACAAGAAGATCCGCTGCCGGGTGGAGCGGGAGTCGTCGGACACCGACATCGACCCGGTGCTGGCCTGGCTTTATGTGCTCGACGGCTGGGAAGGCGGCCTGCCGTCGGCGCAGTACATCGGCGTGATGGCCGACGCCGCCGAAATAGCCGGCGCCCCAGCGGATTACGTACACGACCTGCGCACCCGGCCGGCCCGCAACATCGGCCCGGGGCCCAGCAGTCCGGAGTAGCGGGCTTTGCTCGCGCCTCGCCCTTCAGTCTGGCCGAGCGCCCGCGTTTTGCCACAGACACGCCGCCGCGACTGACAATTTGCGGCCCCTCACGGCCCCCGGCCCACCGCTACCCCGCCGAGCGCCCGCGTTTTGCCACAGACACGCCACCGCCACTGACAATTTGCGGCCCCTCACGGCCCCCGGCCCACCGCTACCCCGCCGAGCGCCCGCGTTTTGCCACAGACACGCCACCGCCACTGACAATTTGCGGCCCCTCACGGCCCCCGGCCCACCGCTACCCCGCCGAGCGCCCGCGTTTTGCCACAGACACGCCACCGCCACTGACAATTTGCGGCCCCTCACCGCCCCCGGCCCACCGCTACCCCGCCGAGCGCCCGCGTTTTGCCACAGACACGCCACCGCCACTGACAATCTGCGGCCCCTCACCGCCCCCGGCCCACCGCTACCCCGCCGAGCGCCCGCGTTTTGCCACAGACACGCTACCGCCACTGACAATTTGCGGCCCCTCACGGCCGGGACTACGCGGCTCGGACACCCTCTAGCCGCGACTCGATCCGCCGAAGTAGTTGTTCGGGCCGAACTCTGACGTCCTCAGCGATGATCGGCACGACGACCCATCCGAGATCCTGCAGCGCCGCGGCGCGGGAGCGGTCCCGACGGAAAGCATCGGGGCCGCTGTGCCAGTCGACACCGTCGTATTCGGCGGCGACGCGGTACTCCGGCCACGCGAAATCGAGCCGCCAAAGACGGCCGCCGAGATCCACGATCTCGTACTGAAGCTCTGGCGGTGGCAGTCCCCCGTCAAGCATGACCAATCGCGCCTCGCTTTCCATCGGTGACTCGGCCAAAGGCGAAGCAATCGAGAGCATTTCACGCGCAGTCACGATGCCGCGGCGCCCGGACTGCGCGAGCAGGATCTGCGCTAGTTCGTCGCGACTGCATGTCCCGCTGCGCAGCGCCGCATCCAGCGTTGCCAATGCCCGAGGCCGCCGCAATCCGCGCGACACCTCAATCGCTGTCCAAGCCGGTGTGGTGGCCGGACGCCCTGCGAACACATTCAGCGGAGCACCCTCGCGCCGGTGGACCACCAAACCCTTGGTCGACCGCAGCCGCCGGCCCGCAGGACTGAGCACATGAAGTTCTGCGCGTTGCTCGGTGTCGAACCCGTACGCGCTCGCCGCGGTGCTAAGGCAGGCCGCGACGGTTGTCCCGGCGACAAGGTCAAGCCCGCGCAGCCGCAACGCGGTGGTTATCTCGCCGCGGCCATAGATCCCATGCCAGATTCGTTGCAACGCAGCGCAGTCGAGTTGCGCATCCAATGCGCGACGGCTGAAGAAGGGCAGCAGCTGGGCGCTGGTAACGACGCCCTCTTGCGCCTCGAGCAGCTGATTCAGCTCTTCGTGCACGCCGTCCATCGTCAACGGCCAACAACGCGCCGACAATTCACCTCGCGACCGTCCCCAAAATGTCAGCCAGCGCGGCGTGTCGATGTCAAAACGCGGGCGCTCGCGCGGAGGGCGGGAGGGGCGCTAGACGGCGGCCGGCAGGGCCCTAAAGGAGCCCCTAGAAAGCCGCGGACTGCTCGATGATGTTGACCATCACCCGCACCCCGATCGCCAGCGCCCGCTCGTCGAGGTCGAACGTCGGCTGGTGCAGATCCAGTTGCGGACCCTCGCCCGACCACACCCCCAGCCGCGCCATGGCGCCGGGGACTTCTTCGAGGTACCAGGAGAAGTCCTCGCCGCCGCCGGACTGCCGGGTATCGGCCAGCACATCGGGGCCGACGGCTTCAATGGCGTGAGTGAGGATGCGCGTCGAAACGTCCTCGTTGACCACCGGCGGCACCCCCCGCCGATACTGCAGGGTGTGCTCGATGACCAGCGGCGACAACAAGCCGGTGACAGCCTCGCGGATGATCGCCTCGAGGTCGATCCAGGTCTGGCGGCTGGCCGTACGCACGGTGCCCGCCAGCACGCCGGACTGCGGAATCGCATTGGGCGCCACGCCCGCATTGACCGCACCCCACACCAGCACGGTGCTGTTGCGGGGATCGATGCGGCGCGACAGGACACCGGGCAGCCCGGTGATCAAGGTGCCCAGCCCGTAGACCAGGTCGGCGGTCAGGTGCGGGCGCGAGGTGTGCCCGCCGGGTGAATACAGGGTGATCTCCAGCTGGTCGGCCGCCGAGGTGATGGGTCCCAGCCGGACGGCCACCTTGCCGACCTCGAGCCGGGGGTCGCAGTGCAGCGCGAAGATCCGCGACACCCCGGTCAGCGCGCCGGCCGCGATCGCGTCGATCGCACCCCCGGGCATCAGCTCTTCGGCGGCCTGAAAAATCAACCGCACCCCGACCGGAAGCTCGGGCACCGACGCCAGTGACAGCGCCGTACCCAGCAGGATCGCGGTGTGCGCATCGTGGCCGCAGGCGTGCGCGATGTTGGGCATCGTCGAGGCGTACGGCGCACCGGTCCGTTCGGCCATCGGCAGCGCGTCCATGTCGGCGCGCAGCGCAATCCGGGGTTGGTGCTCCGGCCCGAAATCGCAGGTCAGCCCCGTCCCACCGGGCAGCACTTTGGGATTGAGCCCGGCGTCGGCCAGACGCTCGGCGACGAACTGCGTGGTGGCGAACTCCTGACGTCCCAACTCCGGGTAGCGGTGGATGTGCCGACGCCAGTCGACCAGGTCGTCGTGGTGGGCGGCCAACCACGACTCGGCACTGTCGACCAGGCTCACGACGCGGCCGCCCTGTGCTGCTGAGCCGCCAGCACCCGGTCCCGCTGAGCGGGGTCCGCGGCCAGCGCGACGACCGTGCGAGCCAGCATGATCGCGCCCTCGACGACGGCCCGGTCGGCACTGGGCCCCGCCGCCGCGGCCGCAAAGGCACGCTGATGTACCGTCGCGCCTCCGGCGTCGACCCCGATCACCGGGTGAATACCGGGCAGCACGTGCGTCACGTTACCCATGTCGGTGCTGCCCAACGGCAGCGCCGCCTCGACGGCGGCCGGCACCGGTTCGCGCCCGAGCCGGCGCATCTCCTCGCGGCACACGTCAGCAAGCCACTGGTCGGGTCGCAGCTCGGCATACGCGGGCCCGGCCTCCTCGATCTCGTACTCGCAGCCCGCCGCCAGCGCACCGGCGGCGAAACAGGAGTACATCCTGCCTTCCAGCTCGCGCAGCGAGTCGTACTCGAGCGCCCGCATCGCATACTTCAGCGCCGCCTGCCCCGGGATGACGTTGACCGCCTGCCCACCGTCGGTGACGATCCCGTGCGTCATCTGCCCGGGCGCCAATTGTTGACGCAACAGTCCGATGGCCACCTGCGCGACGGTCACCGCGTCGGCGGCATTGAGACCGAGGTGCGGCGCCACCGCGGCGTGCGATTCTTTGCCCCGGTACTGCACCGTGACTTCGGACAACGCCAGCGACCTGGCGCCGGCGATGTCGGTGGGCCCTGGGTGCACCATCACAGCCACCGCGACGTCGTCGAATGCCCCGGCCCGCAGCATCAGCGCTTTGCCGCCGCCGGACTCCTCCGCGGGCGTGCCCAGCAGCGCCACCGTCAGCCCCAGTTCGTCGGCCACCTCGGCCAGCGCCAGCGCCGTTCCCACCCCCGAGGCGGCGATGATGTTGTGGCCGCAGGCGTGGCCGATCTCGGGTAGCGCGTCGTATTCGGCGCACACCCCGACGACCAGCGGACCGCTGCCGAAGTCCGCGCGGAAGGCGGTGTCCAGGCCGTTGACCGGGGCGATCTGGAAACCGCGTTGCGCGACAAGTTCTTTGGCCTTCGCACAGCTGCGGTATTCGTCGAACGCCAACTCGGGCTGCGCATGGATGGCATGGGACAGCTCGACCAGGTCATTGCCGCGGCGCCGCACCGTTGCCTCGACGGTGTCCAGTGGGCTAATGGCGGGCATCCACGCAGTATCTCACCGACGGTCAAACCCGCCCGGCGATGAACCCCGCTGCCTGGCCGGGATACGGCGGATCCGCGTACTCGCGGTGCGCCAGCCGGTCACGCCCGCCCACCGTGCACACCGGGTCGCCCGGACTGCACAGGTCGATCGCCCGGCCGGCGAACTGACCGGTGGACGCCAGCGGGACGTTGAAGCGGATGCCGGGATTCCCGAACACCGCGACGGCGGCGACCCGCTGGGCCAGCACCGGATCGAGCTCAGGAGCCGAGCCGAATTCGCCGACGGTGTCCCCCAGTGGCGGCACCCCCGCCAGCATCGAGACCGCGGCGGCGCCCTGGGAGAAGCCACCCAGCACGATCCGCGTTCGCGGACACTGATCAGCCATGAAGGCGATGTGGTCGCGGGCGTCGTTGGCGCCGTCGGCAGTGGTGAGGAAGTTGTAGCTGGCCGCGTAGTTCACCGGATACACGCCCAGGCTCCGCGCGCCCAGAGCGGGCCGCAGCGCGGCCTCCAGCGCGTCCCCGACCACCCCCATCCCGGGGGGCTCGGCGGTCCCCCGGGCGAACACGAGCTCAACGTTGGGACAGTCGTCGGCACCCGCCTTCGGCATCGGCCCACCGAGCAGCAGACCGGAGGCCAACGCGACGGCCGCGACGAAAATGAAAGACGATTTGTGATGCCGCACAAGGCAGATCATCACACACGCCGGGCCAAGGTGCCTGAGCAAGTAGTCTCGCCGAGTGTGACCAGCGAACTCGCAGTCCAGGCGGCCCACGTCATCGCCGAACGCACCGGCATTCCAGCCCACGATGTCGCCGTGGTGCTGGGCTCGGGATGGTCGCCGGCGATCACCGCGCTGGGCTCCCCGACCGCCGTCCTGCCGCAGGCCGAGATTCCCGGTTTCGCCCCACCCCGGGCCGAGGGGCATGCGGGCGAGATCCTGTCGGTGCCGGTCGGCGCGCGCCGGGTGCTGGTGCTGGCCGGGCGCATCCACGCCTACGAGGGGCACGACCTGCAACACGTGGTGCATCCGGTCCGGGCGGCCTGCGCGGCGGGAGCGCGGATCGTCGTGCTCACCAACGCGGCGGGTGGACTACGCACCGACATGGAGGTGGGACAACCGGTCCTGATCAGCGACCACCTGAACCTGACCGCACGGTCGCCGCTGGTGGGAGCGCAGTTCGTCGACCTGACCGACGCGTACGCCCCCCGGTTGCGGGCGCTGGCGCGCGAGTGCGACCCGCGGCTGGCCGAGGGCGTGTACGCCGGACTGCCCGGTCCGCACTATGAGACGCCCGCCGAGATCCGGATGCTGCGGTTGCTGGGCGCCGACCTGGTGGGGATGTCGACGGTGCACGAGACCATCGCGGCGCGGGCGGCCGGCGCCGAGGTGCTGGGTGTCTCGCTGGTGACGAACCTGGCCGCCGGCATCACCGGCGAACCGCTGAGTCACGCCGAGGTACTGGCCGCCGGCGCCGCCTCGGCCGCGCGAATGGGTTCGTTGCTGGCCGACGTGATAGCCCGGTTCTGAGCTGTGACGCCCGAGGAATGGATCGCCCACGACCCCGATCCGCGGACGGCCGCCGAGCTCGCCGCGCTGGATCCGGCTGAACTCGCCGCGCGGTTCGCGCGACCGCTGACGTTCGGCACCGCCGGCCTGCGGGGGCCGGTGCGCGGTGGCCCGGACGCGATGAACCTGGCCGTGGTGTTGCGGGCGACGTGGGCACTCGGGCAGGTGCTCGACCGATCCGGCACCGTGATTGTGGGCCGCGACGCCCGGCACGGATCCGCGGAGTTCGCCGTGGGTGCCGCTGAAGTTCTTGCTGCGC
Organism: Mycobacterium paragordonae; assembly: GCF_003614435.1. Taxonomy (NCBI): domain Bacteria; kingdom Bacillati; phylum Actinomycetota; class Actinomycetes; order Mycobacteriales; family Mycobacteriaceae; genus Mycobacterium; species Mycobacterium paragordonae. Next base: position 1,466,974 of record NZ_CP025546.1, on the reverse strand, counting down.
AAGGATTTTCGGTGCTGTTGTTCCCCGGTCCGGTACCTACGCCGGTGGTGGCCTTCGCGGTGCGCGCCACCGGCGCGGTGGCCGGCGTCCAGATCACCGCGTCACACAACCCCGCTACCGACAACGGCTACAAGGTGTATCTCGACGGCGGAATCCAGATCATCTCCCCTACCGACCGCCAGATCGAAGCCGCCATGGCGAGCGCGCCCCCGGCCGACCTGATCCTGCGCACCCCGGTGGAGCATGCCGACACCGACCTGATCGAGCGGTACATCCGCCGTGCGGCGGGAGTCCGGCGCGGAAGCGGTTCGCGAAGAGTGGCGCTGACCGCGATGCATGGGGTGGGTGGCGCGGTCGCCGTCGAGACCCTGCGCCGGGCCGGCTTCGACGACGTGCATGTGGTCGACGCGCAGTTCGCGCCCGACCCGGACTTTCCCACCGTCGCCTTTCCGAACCCCGAGGAATCCGGCGCCGCCGACGCGCTGCTCGCCCTGGCCGCCGAGATCGGCGCCGACGTCGCCATCGCGCTCGATCCCGACGCCGACCGGTGCGCGGTGGGCGTCCCCGGTCCCGAGGGTTGGCGCATGCTGTCCGGCGACGAAACCGGTTGGCTACTGGGCGATTACATCCTGTCCCAGCCCGCCCGAGGCCCCCGGACGGTGGCCAGCACGGTGGTGTCCTCCCGCATGCTGGCCGCGATCGCCGCCCACTACGGCGCGGTGCACGTTGAGACCCTCACCGGCTTCAAATGGCTGGCGCGCGCCGACGCCGAGCACCCCGGGACACTGGTCTACGCCTACGAGGAAGCAATCGGCCACTGCGTCGATCCGCGGGCGGTCCGGGACAAGGACGGCATCAGCGCCGCGGTATTGGTCTGCGATCTGGTGGCCTCGCTGGCCGGTGGCTCGGTGGCCGATCGGTTGGACGATCTCGCGCGCCGCTACGGCGTGCACGAGGTGGCCGCGGTACCGCGCCGCGTCGCCGACACCGCCGACGCCGCCGCCGTGCTGCGGCGGCTACGCGAGGATCCGCCCGGTCGGCTGGCCAGTTTCGCCGCGACCCACACCGACATCGCCGATGCCCTCATCCTCACCGGCGGCGACGAACAGACGTCGGTCCGGGTGGTTATGCGCCCGTCAGGCACGGAACCAAAACTGAAGTGCTACTTGGAAATTCGGTGCGCGGTCAGTGGTGATCTGGCGGTTGCCCGGCAGCGGGCGCGGGCGCTGCGCGACGAGTTAGCCGAACAGATCCGAAGCTGGTGAGGGCGGGCCGATGGCGGCGACCCGCCGCACCCGGCTCCGCCGCGCTTGCGATCGCCGCGGGGCCGATGGCAGCGACCCGCCGCGCCCGGCTCCGCCGCGCTTGCGATCGCCGCGGGGCCGATGGCGGCGACCCGCCGCGCCCGGCTCCGCCGCGCTTGCGATCGCCGCTGATATGTAGGGCCCTTTGTCAAGGGGGCAGGGTGAAGCGGCGGCCACAACCGTCGTCATGGCCGCCGCTTCGTTAGCCAGGTGAGCGCTGAGGTATCGAGCGTGTCGTATCGACGCGTGTCAGTCTGATATGCGCGGGTTGGTTACCGCAGGACGGAATTTTCGAGTCAGAGTTTGGCCAGCGTGTCTAACGTCGAGCGTGATCTGTGGTGTGACAACAAGACTGCTCATAGTGGCGGCGCGGGTAACTCCAAGACGCTTGCCGACATCGTCGTCGCTCATCTGGGCAATATGGGGGTGGTCAGTCCGGAAGGACCGCCATAGACCAGCACCAGCCGGCCAGTTCACGGGCGACAGCGACGTTGGCGATCACCGAGCGTTTCTTACGTTCGTCGAACCTCAGCCAGCGGTCGTGTAAGCGCCGATTAGCGGCTTGGCCACGAGCCACAGCCGCGGCTGGCGCCAACTCCCATCGACGACGCAGAGTTTCGCTGAGCCGATACGGGGTGCGGTGATGCCAGGCCGCCTCTACCAGCAGTCGCCGAGCATGGCCGTTGCCGGTCTTGGTTACCCCACCTTGGGCACGTGTTGCTCCCGAGGAATACTCCGAGGGCACCAGCCCCAGATACGCCCCGATGCTGCGGCCGGTCAGACGATTCCAGTCACCAATCTCGACAGCCAACCCGAATCCGGTCAACGTTGCGATCCCGCGGATACAACCCAGCCGACGTGCGACCGCGGTGAACTCACTGTCGCTCGCCATCGCCGCGATCGCCTCGTCAAGACGGTTACGACGGTCCACGCAGGACAGCATCGCCTCGAACGCGGTGTCATAGCTCAGCTGCAGCGCCGGGTTGTCGAACCGCTGGGCACGCAACCACCGCTCATGCTCGCGGATCCAGGTCTTTCCGCCGGAATAGACAATGCCCTGACGCAGCAAGAGTTTCGACAACCGGTGCCGTGCAGTCATCAGATCCCCGCGGCAGTCCTCGCGGGCCCGCACCAGATCACGCGCCGCTTCCTGCTCCACACTAGGAATCGTCACTTCGGTGATCTGACCCAGATGCAGCAACCGAGCCAGATGCGCCGCATCACGGGCATCGGTCTTGACCCGATCGCCAGCCGGGCGGATCAACTTCGATGGCGCGGCCACCACACAGGCGATGCCCGCCGCATCCACCGCCCGAGCCAACCCGAATCCCGTCGGGCCCGCCTCATACGTCACCGCAACAGGACCCGGCAGATCACCCAACCACGCGAGGATCTCACCGCGATCCGAGGTCAACCTGCGCTCGAAAACCTCACCGGTATCACCGTCCAAAGCACACGCCACCACCGATCGCGCGTGCACATCCAGACCAACACTCGTACGCTGAACCTTCACTGGGGCCTCCCACATCTGTGGCTCTACCGCCAGGACCCATTTCCTGTCGGCAACCCACGTTCACATGTGAGTGGGGCCCCAGCCCCCATACCGTCTAACGCGGCCCGAACTGACGGTCGCCGGCGTCACCCAACCCGGGCACGATGAACGCCGTCTCGTTGAGCCCTTCGTCGATCGCCGCGGTGTACAACCGCGCGTTCGGCGCCACCTTCTCGACCGCGGCGATCCCCTCCGGCGCCACGCACACACACAGCGCGGTGATGTCCGTCGCCCCGCGGGACAACAACAGACCCAGGGTGTAGACCATCGACCCTCCGGTGGCCAGCATCGGATCCAGGACGATCACCGGCAGTCCCGTCAGGTCGTCGGGCAGCGACTCGAGGTAGGGCACGGGCTGATGGGTTTTCTCATCGCGGGCCACCCCGACGAATCCGACGTGCGCCTCGTGCAACACCGCATGCGCCTCGTTGACCATGCCCAGCCCCGCTCGCAGCACCGGCACCAGCAGCGGCGGCTTGGCCAACCGGACCCCGACGGTGTCGCCGACCGGGGTACGGATCTGCACCGGCTCGGTGGGTGCGTCGCGGGTCGCCTCGTAGACCAGCATCAAGGTCAGCTCGCGCAACGCGGCCCGGAAGGCGGCGTTGTCGGTTTGCTCGTCGCGCAGCACGGTCAGCCGGGCTGCCGCCAACGGGTGGTCAATGACGTGGACGTCCACGGGTTGTGACCTTATATAACGATCGGGTTCAGGCCTGCTGACACGCGCATTCTCGTCCGCTCTCCGGGTTCCGAGCGCCCCTATACTCCCGGCATGCGTGCTCTGCGAAGGCATCTGACCAGGGGTTTCTGCGCCCTGGTGGCGTTGGGCGCGGTGGTGGTGCCGGTTCCCCGCGTGGCGCTGGCCGCGGCCACGCTGCCGTCGTACGCGCACGTGGTGATCGTCATCGAGGAGAACCGGTCGCAGGCCAACATCATCGGCAACAAGGCCGCGCCGTGGATCAACGCCCTGGCCGCCGGCGGGGCCATGATGGCGCAATCGTTCGCCGAGACCCATCCCAGCGAACCGAACTACCTGGCGCTGTTCGCCGGCAACACCTTCGGTTTGACCAAGGACAGTTGCCCGGTCGACGTCGGCGCCCAGCCGAACATCGCTTCGGAGTTGCTGACCACCGGCCGCACCTTCGGCGGCTACTCCGAGGATCTTCCGGCGGTCGGGTCGACGGCCTGCAGCGCCGGCAAGTACGCGCGCAAGCACGTCCCCTGGGTGAACTTCAGCAACGTCCCGGCCACCGTATCGGTGCCCTTCTCCGCGTTCCCCGCACCCGGCAATTACGCGAGCTTGCCGACCCTCTCGTTCGTCATCCCCAACAACGACAACAACATGCACGACGGCTCGATCGCCCAGGGCGACGCCTGGCTGAACAGCCGGATGTCGGCGTACGCGAACTGGGCCAAAACCAACAACAGCCTGCTGATCCTCACCTGGGACGAGGACGACGGAGGGCCCCGCAACCAGATCCCCACGGTGTTCTACGGGGCGCACGTGCAGCCCGGCAGCTACAACGAGACCATCAGCCACTACAACGTGCTGTCCACGCTGGAGGAGATGTACGGGCTGCCGAAAACGGGTTACGCGGCAACCGCTCCGGTGATCTCAACTATTTGGGGCGGGTAAGCGTCAACAGGGCGGGTCGCTATTGTGTGCCGCATGGCTGCTGACCTCGTGCCCATCCGCCTGAGCCTGTCCGACGGGGACCGCTACACGTTGTGGGCACCCCGCTGGCGCGACTCCGGGGACGAGTGGGAGGCGTTCCTGGGCAAGGACGACGACCTCTACGTTTTCGACAGCGTTGCCGATCTGACCGCCTTCGTCCGCAGCGACGACGACAACGATCTGGTCGACCATCCGGGATGGAAGGACATCACCGAAGCCCACGCGCACAAGCTGGACCCGGCCGACGACAAGCGCTTCGATCTGGTGGCCGTCGAGGAGCTCGTGGCCGAGAAGCCCACCGAGGAGTCGGTGGCCGCGCTGGCCGGAACCCTGGCGATCGTGTCGTCGATCGGGTCGGTGTGCGAGCTGCCGGCGATCTCGAAGTTCTTCAACGGCAACCCGACCCTGGGCACCGTCTCCGGCGGCATCGATTACTTCACCGGCAGGGCGGGCCAGAAGCGCTGGGACGCGATCGCCGAGATCATCGGGCGCAGCTGGGACGACGTGCTCAAGGCAATCGACGACCTGGTCAGCACGCCCGAGGTGGACGAGAAGCTGTCGGAGCAGGCCGAAGAGGAACTCGAGGAAGAACTCGAGGAAGAAGAGCCCGCCGAGACGGACGAGGACGAGGAGAGCGCTGAGGACTCGGCCGAGCAAAAGGACGACGACGCCGAAGGCGAGGAAGACGAGGACGAGGACGAGGACGAGGAAGAAGACGAGGACGACGAGGAGCGCGCCGAGGGCGACACCGTCGTGCTGGGCGGCGACGAGGACTTCTGGGCGCAGGTCGGCATCGACCCGATCCGCATCATGACCGGCGCCGGCACATTCTACACGCTGCGCTGCTACCTCGACGACCGCCCGATCTTCCTGGGCCGTAACGGCCGCATCAGCGTCTTCAGCTCGGAGCGGGCCCTGGCCCGTTACCTCGCTGACGAGCACGACCACGACCTGTCGGATCTGGCGACCTACGACGACATCCGGACCGCGGCCACCGACGGTTCGCTCAAGATCGACATCACGGACGAGAACGTCTACGTGCTCAGCGGGCTGGCCGACGACTTCGCCGACGGGCCGGAGGCGGTGGACCGCGAGCAGCTCGACCTGGCCGTCGAACTGCTACGCGACATCGGCGACTACTCCGAAGAGAGCACCGTCGACAAGGCCCTGGACAAGGGCAAACCGCTCGGCAAACTGATCGCCTACGTGCTCGAGCCCGATTCGGTGAGCAAGCCGGCCGGACCGTACGCCACGGCGGTACGCGCGTGGGAGAAGCTGGAAAGCTTCGTGGAGGGGCGGCTGCGGCGCGAGTAGCGCCGCGAATTAGGTAACCGATTACCTAAAGCGACCCCGCCAACCGGGCATACCGTGGCCCTATGCTCGCAAACCCCGAGCTGATCGCCCAGGCGGCGACGGACTTGACGGCCATCGATACGGAGCTCAACGCGGCGCAATCGCAGGCGGCGGGCCCCATCCAGGCGCTATTGCCGGCCGCTGCCGACGAGGTATCCGCCGGTATCACGCAGCTGTTCTCACAGCATGCCGCGGACTTCCAGAAGGTGGCCGCGCAAGCGTCGGCGTATCACGAGCAGTTCGTGCAGAAGATGGCCACGGCGGCCGGCTCTTACGCCGCCGCCGAAACGGTCAACACAAGCTGGTTGTTTTCGCAGGCGTGGGAAGCAATTATCAGCCCTCTCGCCCCGCAGATCATTTCATTGTTTTTCTCCACCATCTCGTGGATCGAGTCTTTGCCGCCTCCCTATCAAGGCATTCTCTTCGAACTGATTTTTGTGCCGCTAATCCTATTGGGGCTCTTTTGGTTCTTGATTTTTGGTCTTGCAGCCAGCTTCACAGTGTCTCTCGACTTCGCATAATGCGCACACGATGTGTGATCCCGGGGCGGTGACAATTCCGACACGACTGAGCGGCTAATCCGCGCTTTGCTTGCCGCAACGTCTCCGCATTGTTTCCATGATGGCCATGTCCGCCGTCATCGCTGTGCCGGACTTGCTCGCCCAGGCCGCAACACAGGTGACCGCGATCGGCCATGCCCTCGGCGCGGCAAACCAGACGGCAGCCTCGACCCAAGCCGTGCTGCCCGCGGCCGCCGACGAGGTCTCGGCGGCTGTCGCGCAACTGTTTTCCCGATTCGGGCAGGGTTACCACACAGCCGCCGGGCAGGCCGCTGCCTACCAACAACAGTTCATCGGGCACCTCCGCGCGGCGGCGACTTCCTACGCGACCGCGGAGACCGCCAACACGTCATTGCTGCAACCCGCGACCGCCGCTGCCGGCATTCCCTCCCTCGACCAGGTGTTCGCGTCACTGATCAGCACGGTGACGGGCTTGTTCTGGCAAACGCTGGCCTATCTCTACTATCTGGGTTTCCTGTTGCTGATCCCGATCTATGCCGCGCTGGCGTTGTGGCTGCCGGTGGCTTATATCGGATCAATTCTCGGACTGACCTAGATATCGGCCGCACAAGCCGCGAGAATGGCGTCCCAGTCCTCGATATTGAAGTGGTCTTCACCCTCAGACCAGTGCAAATCCACGTTCGGGATGGCGTGTTCGAGGTAATGGCCCATGGCGCGCGGGATGAACGAGTCGAGGTCGCCCTGCCAGATGTGAGTGGGCACGGCGATCTGTTCTGCGCGGAATGTCCACGGTCGGTAGTCCAGGAACGATTCGTAGGCGCCGCCGCGGCCGCCCTGCCGAAAGGCCTCGAGCTGAGAGGCGCGGAAGTGCCGCAGAAAGAGTTCGTCGCGCAGGTGCTGTCGCTCCGGCTGCGGCACCCATCCCGTCAACAGCCGGTTGAACAGGCCTGGCCAGTGGTTCGCGCACCAGCCCAGCGGCCGGAACGCGGCGTCGAAAGGCCAGGCTCCGAGCCGCGCGAGACCTCGGTAGACCCGGTCCTGCGAACTCAACGCCGCGACGATCTCCGGCGTCGCCAGCGGACCCCACGGCGCGAATGCGCCGATAAAGCGAAGCCGGGTTGGCGGTATCAGGGCACCGCACGCGAACAGGTGTGGTCCGGCCCCCGAATGCCCGACGACACCGAACTGGTCCAGTCCGAGTGCGTCGGCCAGGTCGCAGACGTCGGCCGGCCAATCGCCAAATCCGCGTCCCGGTTGGAAGGTCGAACGCCCGAATCCCGGGCGGTCGATCGCAATCAGCCGGAAGCCGTGGCGTCGTGCGGCACCGTCGACGAATACGCCCTCGAGCCGGGAGCTCGGCGTGCCGTGGAAGTAGAACGCGGGATAGCCGGTGGCGTCGCCCCACTCCAGGTAGGCCAGCTCGCGGCCGTCGGGCAGAAGATGAATATGCGCCTCGTCGGTGCGGATGCGCTCGGTCAGCACACCGACGATGTTATTCAGAGACGGTCCATCGCGCGGGACATGCTCGAGGACTCGAGGAACGCGTAGCGCCTCGGCAGGGCCTGACGCCTGGCAGCGTGCTTCTGGCTTAAGCCTTCGCCGTCCAGGCCGAGGATGGCGGTGGCGCGGGTGCGGATCTTGCTCATTGGAGTTCCCTTCGCTGGTGGGCTGGAAAAGTTCGATGAACCAACTGTCGCGTGCGAGGCCGTCCGCGGGCATCGGCCGTTATACGTAAAACCGGACAGGGGTGGGTCGTAGGTTTTGCGGACTCGCGAATCATCCATACGTATTTCCGCGTAGATCCCCTGCTCGGAGGCGATCCGGCGCGTCTGACGCCGTCATCTGGTGTCGCCGCCATGGTCACGAAATCTCAAGTCGCACTTAAAGACTGAACCCAGTGAATTCCGACGAAACTCAAACGCTGTACACGTTTGCGGCTATCATTCCGTTCTGCCGAATGCTCACTATCGGGGGTGAGAGGTGGCTATTGCCGTGTCGTTTCTTGTGGTGTCGTCCCAGGGTTTGACGACAGCGGTTTCCAACGTTGCCGATATCGGTTCGACGATCAACACGGCCAACGCCGCGATGGCAGCGCCGACAACAGACTTGGTCGCCGCCGCGGCTGACGAGGTGTCGACCCAGATCGCGGCGTTGTTCTCCGCGCACTCGCAGGCCTATCGATCCCTCAGCACCGAAGCCGCCGCTTTCCACGCGCAATTCGTGCGGTCGTTGGCCATGGGGGCGGGGGCGTACACCTCCGCAGAGGCCGCCAACGCCTCACCGCTGCAGCTCGTCGAAGACCAGGTCCTCGGTGCGATCAACACACCCACGCAAGCCCTGCTGGGGCGCCCGCTGATCGGCGACGGCGCCAACGGGCAGACGGTCAACGGAGTCGGAACAGCCGGCGGGGCCGGCGGCATTCTGTACGGCAACGGCGGCCGCGGGGGTGACTCGACGCTGGCCGGACGTGCCGGCGGTGCGGGCGGCGCAGCGGGATTATGGGGCAACGGCGGCGCCGGCGGCACCGGCGGCGGCGGCGCCGCGGGCGGCAGCGGCGGATCCAGCGGATTGCTCTATGGCAACGGCGGTATGGGCGGCACCGGCGGGGTGGGCGTCGCCGGAGTCAACGGTGGCCTCGCCGGCATGGGGGGTCACGGCGGCAACGCCGTCGGCCTCATCGGCGACGGCGGCGCCGGCGGGACAGGCGGGGCCGGACTGGCCGGTGCTGACGCGGTCAACCCGAGCCCGGGTATTCAGGCCAACACCGGTGCTGCCGGGCAAACCCAGACGGTCACTGTTAATGCCAACGCCGCTGGCGGTGACGGCGCAACCGGCGGGAATGGCAGGAGCAACGGCACCGGCGGCACCGGCGGTGCCGGCGGTGCGGGCTTGTCAAACGATCCCGGCGTCGGCAGTGCGACCGGCGGTGCCGGCGGTGACGGCGGTGCCGGCGGCTTCGGCGGCGCGGGCGGGGCCGGTGGGGCCGGAGGTAGCGACAACGGTAACGGCACTGGTGGTGCCGGCGGTCGCGGGGCAGACGCCGCAGCTCCGGGCGGCGCCGGCGGGCCCGGGGGTAACGGCGGGTTCGCCAACGGGACGAACGCAGTCGCGGGTGCAGGCGGTCACGGCGGTAATGGCGCCGACGGCGCATCCGGCGGCGCCGGCGGCAACGGGGGCACCGGCGGCGGCGGCGGGAAGGGGGGGATCCTGGCCGGCAATGGTGGAGCAGGAGGGGCCGGCGGCGCCGGCGGCTCGGGAGGCGACGGTGGGCTGGGCGGGATAGGCGGCAACGGCGGGACCAACCCTTCCAATTCATCGACCGCGGTCGGCGTGACAAGTTCTCACGGTTCGAACGCCGGTGACGGCGGCGACGGCGGCGACGGTGGATCGGGTGGCGCGGGCGGCAGCGGCGGCGCCGGTGGCGTCGGCGGCGCGGGATCACGCCTGTTCGGCAACGGCGGAGTCGGCGGCCTTGGCGGTGCCGGGGGCGCTGGGGGTGCGGGTGTTGCCGGCGGTATCGGCGGCAAAGGTGGGCTGGGCGGCGTAGGCAGCGGCTTCCAGGGGGCCACGGTCTACGGCGGTAACGGCGGACTGGGAGGTGACGGCGGCGCCGGGGGCAACGGTGGCGACGGCGGTCTAGGCGGCGTCGGCGGCGTCGGCGGAGCCGGTGGATTGCTCTTCGGCCAGGCAGGCAGCGGCGCGGACAACGGCGCAGGTGGCGGAGGCGGCCATGGCGGCCCGGTAAGTACCGGCGGCCTCGGCGGAGCAGGCGGCAAGGCCAGTGCGTTTAACGGAGTGCTTGTCGACGGCATTAAAGGCGCAGACGGCACAGGTGGCGTAGCCGGTATCGACGGCGCGCCCGGTTAGGCGCTGCCCAGGGCACTCCGCTCCGCGACACTCCGCGACACTGACACCACACACACGACGCGCCGAAAAACGTTTACCTGCAGTCAAAGTCGAAAGAGCGCGGCGCGAGCCGAGCCGAGCCGAGCCGAGCCGAGCCGAGCCGCCGACACCTACCCGATCAGCACCGCATACCGCGGCTTGATCACCTCGTCGATGATGGCCAGCCGCTCGTCGAAGTGGATGAACGCCGACTTCATCGCGTTGATCGTGAAGCGCTGCAGGTCGGCCCAGCCGTAGCCGAAGGCCTCCACCAGCCGGTGCATCTCCTGACTCATCGTGGTGTCGCTCATCAGCCGGTTGTCGGTGTTGACGGTCACCCGAAAACGGCTGCGCGCCAACAGATCGAACGGGTGCTCGGCAATGCTGGCCACCGCACCGGTCTGCACGTTGGAGCTCGGGCACATCTCCAGCGGAACCCGCTTGTCCCGAACGATCGCCGCCAGCCGGCCCAACGCCACGCCACCGTCCGGGTCGACCTGGATGTCGTCGACGATGCGCACCCCGTGGCCCAGCCGGTCGGCACCGCAGAACGCGATCGCCTCATGGATGGACGGCAGGCCGAACGCCTCACCCGCGTGAATTGTGAAGCGCGCGTTGTGGTCCCGCATGTATTCGAAGGCATCGAGATGCCGAGTGGGCGGGTACCCGGCCTCAGCGCCGGCGATGTCGAATCCGACCACGCCCTTGTCGCGGAACCGGATCGCCAACTCGGCGATCTCCCGCGACATCGCCGCATGCCGCATCGCGGTCACCAGGCAGCGCACCTTGATCGGGTTGCCCGCAGCGGCGCACGCCTTCTCCCCCGCCGCGAAACCGGCCAGCACCGCGTCGACGACCTCGTCGAAGGACAGCCCGCGGTTGATGTGCAACTCGGGGGCGAAACGAATTTCGGCGTACACCACCGAATCTGCGGCCAGATCCTCCACACACTCGTGGGCGACCCGGTACAGCGCGTCCGGCGTCTGCATCACCGCGACGGTGTGTGAGAACGGCTCGAGGTAGCGCTCCAGCGAACCGCTGTGCGAGCGGGTGCGGAACCACGTCGCCAGCTCCTCGGCGTCGGTGGCCGGCAACTCGTCGTAGCCCACCTCGCGGGCGATCTCCAGCACCGTCGCCGGGCGCAGCCCGCCGTCCAGGTGGTCGTGCAGCAACGCCTTGGGCGCCTGCTGAATCTGTTCGATGCTCAGGTTCATCGCGTGATCCGATCGATAATCAACGGTCTGGACGCGGGCGCTTCGTCACCCACGCTGAAGGCTCCGTCCAACTCCGCCAGCGCGGGACCGAAACGCTCCGGGGTCTCGGTGTAGAGCGTGAACAACGCATCACCCGCCGACACGGATTCGCCCGGCCGCCGGTGGATCCTGATGCCGGCGCCGTGCTGCACCCGCGCCCCCGGCCGGGATCTGCCCGCACCGAGCCGCCACGCCGCCAGCCCCACTGCCATCGCGTCAATGTCGCCCATTGTGCCGTCCCGCGCGGCCGTCACGGTTTCCGAACACCCACCAATCGGCAACGGTTTCGACAAATCGCCGCCTTGGGCGGCGACCAGTCGGGCAAAGCGGTCCATCGCGGTGCCATCGCGCAGGGTCTGCGCGGGGTCCACCCCGTCGACGCCGGCCAGTTCCAGCATCTCGGCGGCCAACCGCAGGGTCAGCTCCACCACGTCGGGCGGTCCGCCGCCGGCCAGCACCTCCAGCGACTCTTGGACTTCGACGGAATTGCCGACGGCCCGGCCCAGCGGGCACTGCATGTCGGTGAGCAGCGCACGGGTGGGCACCCCGTGCGCGATACCCAACTCGACCATGGTGTGGGCGAGTTCGCGGGAACGCGCTTCGGGCTTGAGGTACGCCCCCGAGCCGACTTTGACGTCGAGCACCAGCGCGCCCGCTCCCTCGGCCAGCTTCTTGCTCATGATCGAACTGGCGATCAACGGCAGCGACTCGACGGTGCCGGTGATGTCACGCAGCGCGTACAGCTTGGCGTCGGCCGGAGCGAGCTCGCCCGCGGCGAAGATGGCGGCACCCACGTCGCAAAGCTGTTCGCGCAGCCGCTGGTTCGACAAATTCGCGCTGAACCCCGGAATGGATTCCAGCTTGTCCAGAGTCCCGCCGGCATGGCCCAGTCCGCGCCCGGCCGCCTGCGGCACGGCGGCGCCGCAGGCCGCGACCACGGGCACCACCGGCAGCGTGATCTTGTCGCCCACTCCCCCGGTGGAGTGCTTGTCGACGGTCCGCAAACCCAGATCGGTGAAGTCCATCCGCGGACCCGAGGCCAGCATCGCCGCGGTCCAGCTGGCGATCTCATCGCGATCCATGCCGCGCAGGAAGATGGCCATCAACAGTGCCGACATCTGTTCGGGCGCAACCGTGCCGTCGGTGTAGGCGGCGACCACCCAGTCGATGGCGGCATCAGACAACCGGCCGCCGTCCCGCTTGGTCCGGATTACCGTCGGCGCGTCGAATGCGATGTCGGTCAACGGGATTCCCGGAACAAGTCGTCGGGACCGAAGGCGTCGGGCAACAGTTCCCCCAGCGTGCGGGCCCCGGCCGGATGGTCGATCAACATCTGCGGGCCGCCGTGTTCGAGCAGCACCTGACGGCATCTCCCGCACGGCATCAACGGCGCACCGCCGGAGTCCACACACGCCAGCGCCCGTAACCGGCCCCCACCGGTCGAGTGCAGCGCGCACACCACCCCGCACTCGGCACAGAGACCAAGACCATATGAGACATTCTCCACATTGCAGCCGGTCACGATCCGGCCGTCGTCGACCAGTCCCGCCGCACCGACCGGGAACCGCGAATAAGGCGCGTATGCGCCGGATAGAGCAGCGATTGCCTTGTCCCGCAAGGCATTCCAATCAACATCAGACATTCGCAACTCCGGCTCGCAGTTGGCTGACCCGACCAGCCCACCCTAGCCCGCCGATGACACAGGACGCGGATCACATCGTGGCGCTACCGCGGGCAACCTTTACCGAGCTAAGCTCGCGATTACCGGCTATAGCGGTTGATCAGCCGGTTTCCCAACGGCGTGAATGAGGTGAGTTTTCAGGTGGCCTTGAAGACGGCAACCACGGATCCGCCAACATCGGAATCGTCACGCAAACGCAAGCCGCCCAGAACGCTCTACCGCGGCGACCCCGGCATGTGGGCGTGGGTGCTGCACCGCATCAGCGGCGCCACCATCTTCTTCTTCCTCTTCGTCCACGTCCTGGACTCGGCGGTGCTGCGGGTCAGCCCGCAGGCCTACAACACCGTGCTCGCCGACTACAAGACCCCGATTGTCGGCCTGATGGAGTACGGGCTGGTGGCCGCCGTCGGATTCCACGCGCTCAACGGGATCCGCGTCATCCTGATCGACTTCTGGTCCGAAGGTCCGCGCTACCAGCGTCGGATGTTGTGGATCGTCGCCGTGACGTTCCTGGTGATGTTGGTGATGGCCGGCGTGGTCACCGGCATCCACATGTGGGAGCACTTCAAATGAGCAGCAGCCCTGACCTGCAACCCGGACTTCAAAAAGGACCCAGCCAGACGGCGCCGGTGAAGCAACGCGCCTACTACCGCCCGGCCAGCCTGGACAACCCGCGTTCGCCGCGCCGCCGCGTCGGTATCCCGAACTTCGAGAAGTTCGCCTGGCTGTTCATGCGCTTCTCCGGCATCGTGCTGGTGTTCCTGGCCATCGGCCACCTGTTCATCATGCTGATGTGGGACAACGGCGTGTACCGCATCGACTTCAACTACGTCGCACAGCGCTGGGCCTCGCCGTTCTGGCAGGTGTGGGACCTGCTGCTGCTGTGGCTGGCACAGTTGCACGGCGGCAACGGCATTCGCACGATCATCGACGACTACAGCCGCAAGAACATCACCCGCTTCTGGCTGAACGCGCTGCTGACGGTGTCGATGGTGTTCACCCTGATGCTCGGGACGTATGTGCTCATGACGTTCAACCCCAACATTTCGTGAAAGACCACATCTTCGTGAAAGGCGAGCGGTGATCGAGCAACACCGATATGACGTCGTGATCGTCGGCGCCGGCGGTGCCGGCATGCGTGCCGCGGTGGAGGCGGGCCCACAGGTTCGCACCGCCGTGCTCACCAAGCTCTACCCCACCCGCAGCCACACCGGCGCGGCACAGGGCGGCATGTGCGCCGCGCTGGCCAACGTCGAAGAGGACAACTGGGAGTGGCACACGTTCGACACCGTCAAGGGCGGCGACTACCTCGCCGACCAGGACGCGGTGGAGATCATGTGCAAAGAGGCGATCGACGCCGTCCTGGACCTGGAGAAGATGGGGATGCCGTTCAACCGCACCCCTGAGGGCCGCATCGACCAGCGCCGCTTCGGCGGCCACACCCGCGATCACGGCAAGGCCCCGGTGCGTCGCGCCTGTTACGCCGCCGACCGCACCGGCCACATGATCCTGCAGACGCTTTACCAGAACTGCGTCAAGCACGATGTTCAATTCTTCAACGAGTTCTACGCGCTGGACCTGGCGCTCACCCAGACCCCGACCGGCCCGGTGGCCACCGGAGTGGTGGCCTACGAACTGGCCACCGGCACCATCCACGTCTTCCACGCCAAGGCGATCGTGCTGGCGACCGGCGGATCGGGGCGGATGTACAAGACGACCTCCAACGCGCATACCCTGACCGGCGACGGCATCGGCATCGTGTTCCGCAAGGGACTTCCGTTGGAGGACATGGAGTTTCACCAGTTCCATCCGACCGGCCTGGCCGGGCTGGGCATCCTGATCTCCGAAGCCGTCCGCGGCGAGGGCGGTCGGTTGCTCAACGGCGAGGGCGAACGCTTCATGGAGCGCTACGCGCCGACGATCGTCGACCTGGCGCCGCGCGACATCGTCGCCCGTTCGATGGTGCTCGAAGTCCTGGAAGGCCGCGGAGCCGGCCCGCACAAGGACTACGTCTACATCGACGTCCGTCACCTCGGTGAAGATGTGCTGGAAGCGAAGCTGCCCGACATCACCGAGTTCGCCCGCACCTACCTCGGTGTGGACCCGGTGCACGAGTTGGTGCCGGTCTACCCGACCTGTCACTACGTGATGGGCGGCATCCCGACCACGGTCACCGGACAGGTGTTGCGCGACAACACCAATACGGTGCCCGGGCTGTTCGCGGCCGGCGAGTGCGCGTGCGTGTCGGTGCACGGCGCCAACCGGCTGGGCACCAACTCCCTGTTGGACATCAACGTGTTCGGCCGCCGCGCCGGCATCGCCGCGGCCCACTACGCCCAGAGCCACGACTTCGCCGACATGCCGCCGGATCCTGCGGCGATGGTGGTCGGGTGGGTGCGCGACATCCTGTCCGAGCACGGCAACGAACGCGTCGCCGACATCCGCACCGCCCTGCAGCAGTCGATGGACAACAACGCCGCGGTGTTCCGCACCGAGGAGACGTTGAAGCAGGCGCTCACCGACATTCACGCCCTCAAAGAGCGGTACTCGCGAATCACCGTGCACGACAAAGGAAAACGCTTCAACAGCGACCTGCTGGAGGCCATCGAGCTCGGCTTCCTGCTGGAGTTGGCCGAGGTGACGGTGGTGGGCGCACTGAACCGCAAGGAGTCCCGCGGCGGCCATGCCCGCGAGGACTACCCCAACCGCGACGACGTCAACTACATGCGGCACACCATGGCCTACAAGGACGGTACCGACCTGCTCAGCGACATCAGGCTGGACTTCAAACCCGTTGTGCAGACCCGCTACGAGCCGAAGGAGCGGAAGTACTGATGAGCGTGGACACGGAGGTCGAAACCACCGATCCGCTTGAACCTCCATTGCCGCCGGTTCCTGAAGGCGCGGTGATGGTGACTCTGAAGATCGCCCGGTTCAACCCCGACGACCCAGACAGGTTCGCGGCCACCGGTGGCTGGCAGAGCTTCCGGGTACCGTGCCTGCCCAGCGACCGGCTGCTGAACCTGCTGCTCTACGTCAAGGGCTACCTGGACGGCACGCTGACCTTCCGCCGGTCCTGCGCGCACGGTGTGTGCGGCTCGGACGCGATGCGCATCAACGGTCTGAACCGGTTGGCGTGCAAGGTGCTGATGCGTGATCTGCTGCCGAAGAAGCCCGGCAAGAAACTCACCATCACGGTCGAGCCGATCCGCGGGCTGCCGGTGGAAAAAGACCTCGTGGTCGACATGGAGCCGTTCTTCGACGCCTACCGGGCGATCAAGCCGTACCTGATCACCACCGGCAATCCGCCTACGCGGGAACGCATTCAGAGCCCCACCGACCGCGCCCGCTACGACGACACCACCAAGTGCATCCTGTGCGCCTGCTGTACCACCAGCTGCCCAGTGTTCTGGTACGAGGGCAGCTATTTCGGCCCGGCGGCGATCGTCAACGCGCACCGGTTCATCTTCGACAGCCGCGACGAGGCCGCCGCGCAGCGCCTCGACATCCTCAACGAGGTGGACGGAGTGTGGCGCTGCCGCACCACGTTCAACTGCACCGAGGGCTGCCCGCGCGGGATCCAGGTGACCAAGGCCATTCAGGAAGTCAAGCGCGCGGTGATGTTCTCCCGCTGAGCATTGAGGGTCTCCGGCGAGACCTAGCCCCGCGGTAGTTTCAGCACCCGATTGTTGCCGGAGTCGGCGACGTAGACGTTCCCGGCGGAGTCCACCGCGACACCCTGCGGACCCTTGAGTCCGTTGAAGGGCAACGTGATTGACGTGGTCGTGTCCTTCGTCAGCTTCATGACGCGATTGGCATGGCTGTCCGTCACGTAGAGGTCGCCGGTAGCGTCGACCGCGACGAAATCCGGATGGCCGACCGCGTACGGCAACACGGTCGCCACCGACGCCGTCCAGGGCAGCTTCAGCACCCGCTCGTTCGCGCGGTCTATGACGAACAGTCCACCGTCGCTGCCGACCGCCACACCCGAGGGTTCATCCAGGCCGGTGAAAGGCAGTTCCCGCTGACTGGAATGCACCCCGCTCAAGGCCAGCACTCTGTCGTGCCCGGAGTCGGCGACGACTATGCGGTCGGTGCCGGGGTTGCGTGTGTAGAGGGCCACGCCGGCGGGGCCCGCGAGGTCGGTCAGCGGCAGCACGGTCTGGCCGGTCGACCCCGCGGCCAGCTCCAGCACCCGGTTGTTCGCCGGCTCGGTGACCGCCAGATTGCCCTGCTCGTCGACGGCTATTCCGCCCGGATGGTTCAGGCCGGCGAACGGTGCGACGGTCTGGGTGGTCGAGCTTGCGGCGAGTTTCACCACCCGGTTGTTGCCGGAGTCGGTGACGTAGACGTTGCCGTTGACGTCGACCGCCACCCCCAGCGGCCCGTTGAGCCCGGTGAACGGCAGGACGATCTGGGCCTGCCCGCTCTCCGAGCGAAACGGAAATCCGTTGGTGAGAGCCACGATCGCGGCGATCAGCGCGACCACCACCGCGACCGCGCCGTAGGCGAGGGCGCGGCGGCGGACGCGCGGTAGGGGTGGGACAGTGCGGGCATCCTGCGTCGGATGCAGAGCGTCGGTGGCGACAGGCGTCTTCGCGGGCGGGGTGGTGAGCGCCGCGCGGGCAGCAACGGCCAGTTCGGGTGCGGACTGGTATCGGTCATCCGGGTCTTTCGCCATGCCGCGCGCGATCACCTCATCGAACCCGGCGGGCATGGCGGGGTCGGCGCCGCTGGGCCTGGGTGGCTCCTCGAACAGGTGGGCCGCGGTCAACCCCTCCACCCCGCCACCCCGGAACGGTGGCCGCCCGGTCAGGCATTCGTAGAGCACACACGCCAGCGAGTACACATCGGCGCGGGCGTCGGCGATGGTGCCGGCCCTAAACCGCTCCGGAGCCATGTACGCCGGACTCCCGGGCGCGATGTCGGTGCGCGTCAACCGGGCCGCGGTCGCTTCGTGAACGAGCCCGAAATCGATGAGGTACACGAATTCTTCGCCGACCATCAGCAGGTTCGACGGCTTCACATCGCGATGCACCAGCCCAGACTTGTGAGCCGAATCCAGCGCCACGGCAACCTGGTCGACCACGCTCACCGCCTGCTGCGGACTCATCGGCCCGGCATGGTCGAGCACGTGGTGCAGATCGACGCCGTCGATGATCGGCATCACCAGGTACAGGCGCCCATCGATCTCGCCCGCCTCGTAGATCGGGATGATGTGCGGGTCGGCCAACCGGCCGGCGGCATACGCCTCGCGCCGGAACCGCTCCTGGTAGCCGGGCTCGGAGGCCAGCTCCGGTCGCAGCACCTTGACGGCCACGTCGCGTCCCAGCAGGGTGTCGTGCGCCCGGTAGACCGAGCCCATCCCACCGGCGCCGAGCAATTCGAACAGCCGATACCGCCCGAAGTCCGTTTCATCGGTCGTCACCGTGACCGTGGTCGCCGCGGGAGCCAGTGCCGCTCTGGCGTCGTCGGCCAGCTCGCGGGCGGATTGATAGCAGTCGTCGGGATCGTCGGCCATGCCGCGCGCGATCACCGGGTCGAATCCGGCAGGAAGGGCGGTGTCGCGGCCGGCGCCGGGCGGCTGTCCGGTCAGGCACTCATAGAGCACGCGGGTCAGGGCGTGAATGTCGCTGCGTGGGTCGGCCGGGCTCGAACTGTCAACGGCGGCACCGAAATCGAGCAGATACACGAACTCGCCGCCGACCACGAAGATGTTCGGCGGGCTGACGTCCCCGTGTGTCAACCCGCAGCTGTGGCCGGCCTCCAACGCCGCGGCGGCCTGCTCGATCACCCGCACCGCCAGCTTCGGGCTCATCGGCCCGTCGCGGTGCAGCAATGTCTGCAGGTCGATACCGTCGACGACCGGCATCACCAGATAGAGGCGGCCATCGATCTCTCCGGCCTCGTAGATCGGGATGATGTTCGGGTTGTTCAGGCGCGCCGCGACAGCGACCTCCTGCCGGAATCGATTCTGATATGCCGGCTCGGCGGGAATCACCTTGATGGCCACGTCGCGGGTCATCATCGTGTCGCGGGCGCGATAGACCGTGCCTACGCCGCCCCAGCGGAGTACTTCGAGCAGCCGGTAGCGCCCGAAGACTTCCCCTTCGACTTCCGCGGTCATTCCCCCGTCACCAAGCCTCCTCCGGAGCGGTTTCTGGATGCTATCAACGCAGGTATGCAAAGAACCCCCGCTCTCGCCAGGCAGTTCTACGACCGCTTCGAGCCGATCCATGCCCTGACCTATTTCGCGCCCGAGGTACGAGCGGGGATGGACGGCCTGGGTTACCGCGGATTCTGGATGGGGTACTTCGCCGCGCGTTCGGCGCCGCTGGGCGCCGTGCCGCCGGAGGTCGTGACCGCGGTGTTCTACAACTTCGCGCGCGGGCGGGTGGCCAAGTCACTGCCGGCCGCCTGGGAGATCGCCGGGCCGGAGGAAGCGTTACGCGCCCGTCAGCACGCCACGGTCGCAGCCCTGCACCGATGCGGTGTCACCGAAGACGAAAACCTCTGTACGGCAGCCGAATTGGCCGTCCGTGCCGCACAGATGGCGCCCGTCGACGGCAGAGCGCTGTTCGCGGCCAACGTCGCCCTGCCGGTGCCGTCAGATCCGGTGGCCGCGCTGTGGCACGCAACCACCCTGCTGCGGGAGCACCGGGGCGACGGACATGTCGCGGCCCTGGTGGCCGCGGGGATCTCGGGGCGAGAGTCGAACGTCTTTCACACCGCGGCAAGCGCGGTATCCGAGGAATTCATGAAGCGATCCCGCCACTACGACGACAACGAGTGGGAGGCCTGCCGCCAGAGCCTCGCCGACCGCGGGCTGCTCGACTCCGGAGGCGCGTTGACACCCGACGGACGTGGGCTCAAGGACCAGCTGGAAACCACCACCGACGCGCTGTCCCTGCGGGCGTTCGACGGTCTGGACGACGACGAACTACGAGCGTTGTTCAGCGCGCTGACTCCGGTCGCGCGGACGGTGATCGCCGCCGGCGACGTGCCCGCCGCCACACCCATGAGTGCCCGCCTCGATTTTTGAACTCAGCGTCCGGTGCCAGTGCGGCGCCTTCTTTGGTTTGGGCGTATGCCGCCACCAGGTTCTCGACCACGCCGTTCCACGACTCTTCGTCGACGCACAACCGGCTGGCGGTGAGCACCAGTCGGTCGGGCGTCCCGGGCAGCAGCGACACGGCGAAGAGGCGGCCGGTGCGCATGTCGTAGCCGGCGCGCTGGCGGGCGATGACCTCGGGCACCGTGACCCCGGGCGGCTCTACCGCCCAGCTCCAGCTGCCGCCGGGGCGTGACAGCCACCGGTCGCGGCTGGGTTCGAACACCGCACCGAGAGCGGGGTTGGCTTCGAAGACCGCGTCCACCGCGGCGCGAATGCCGGGCTGGTCCAGACGGGGGTCGGCGATCAATACCTCCTCGTGCGCCCAGTCCTCAAGTTCTGTCAGTTGCGGATATTCGGTAAAAGCCCAGTACGACGACGTTGCGTGCTCCACCTGCCCAGAGTCCGCCGTCGCGCTTGGAGAATTCTTGGCGGATTCTTGGAGACCCTGTCACACCTGCCTGTCACATGTAGGCGGACCTCCTCGTCTGTAGAGGTATGACACAGAAAACACGCATCGAACCCCTGCCTCCCAAGCGCGCCGGACTGCTGGTGCGCGCCATGTACCGGGTGGCCAAGCGGCGCTTCGGCGAGGTGCCTGAGCCGTTCACCGTCGCCGCTCACCATCCGCGGCTGCTGGTCGCGAACGCCGTGCACGAGATGATGCTGCAGAACGCATCGCGCACCCTGCCGGCCAGCGTGCGTGAGTTGGCGGTGTTCTGGACCGCGCGGACCGTCGGCTGCTCTTGGTGCGTGGACTTCGGCGAGATGTTGCAGCGGCTGGACGGCCTGGACATCGACCGGCTCAAGGACATCAACGACTATGCGACGTCGCCGCGGTTCTCCGATGACGAGCGCGCCGCGATCGCCTACGCCGACGCGATGACCACCGACCCGCATTCGGTGACCGACGAGCAGGTCGAGGACCTGCGGGTCCGCTTCGGCGAAGCCGGGGTGATCGAGCTGACCTACCAGATCGGCATCGAGAACATGCGGGCGCGGATGTACTCAGCCCTGGGCATCACCGAGCAGGGCTTCAACTCGGGAGATGCGTGCCGGGTGCCCTGGGCTGACGCGGCGGGCGCGTGATCACGACCGATGGTGCGGCCCCATCATGCCGCCGGGGCCCATCATGCTGCCGCCCATCATGCCTTGCATCATCGCCGGCATTCCGTCGCGCACGAACCCGCTGACCTCGCGGGCGTGTGCCCGGATCGTCTCGACGAGGCCGGGGTCGTCAGCAGTCTCCTCGGCGATGACGCCGGTTGGCGTGAAAGTGAGCTGGCGCCGATAGCCACCGGCATTGCGAAACAGACTCGGCAGGGTCGGACTCATGCACATCACCTCCGCGCCCTGCCCCAGCCGGCCATACATCCCTGAGACGTGGGCCTGCAATTGCGCGGTGAGATCGGGTGAGGTCGACTCGGTCGTGGTGCGCACGCCGCCTGGCACTTCTTCCACCGTGCGGGTGATCTCGGTGTGCCGGGCGAACATTTCCCGGTACACCTGCATTTCCGCCGCACTGATACCCATTCCGCCGGGCCCGTTGGTGAGGCGCACTCGTGTCACCGGCGACCCCGCGATGCTGCGGATGACGAACCTGGCTCCGATCGCACCGCCAGTCGCCAGCGCCCCGAATACAGTCAGTGCCGCGCGGCGATTCATAGGGGCCATCGTGACCTCACTCGACAGCGGTCGGAGAACTGTGCACATCGTCTCGCTGCCAGGCGCAATCCGGTAGGGGCTTTCGGCCTCAGCACCGGGTCCCGGCAATTCGTTCAATTTGTGAACTAAATCGTTCCTGAACTCGTAGCATTTGGCACAGTCCTTGGGTTGTCGGGCCGCCGGGGAAGGGGAGCCGCCGATGTCGTCGTACGTGATCGCAGCACCGGAGGCGCTTGCCCTGGCTTCGGGGCAACTGACCAGCATCCGAGAGGCGATCGAGGGTGCGGCCGCGACGGCCGCACCCTCGACGACGGGTATCGCCGCGGCGGCTGCCGACGAGGTGTCGGCGGCGATTGCGACCCTATTCGGCAGCTACGCCGACGAGTTGCAGGCGCTGACCGCGCGAACGACGACACAGTTCCAATCCGCGTTCGAGCGTGCGGTGAGCGCCGCCGGTGTCGCGTACGCGGCCGCCGAGGCCGCCAACGCGGCGCCGCTGCAGGGGTTGTTGCAGCAGTTCGGCAGCGTGCTCTCGCCCCTGTCCACATGTCCTCTGTTCAATGGCACGGGCGCCGCGACGGTGGGGGCGCTGCTCAACTTCGCCACAAATTCCGTGGGCCTGGGCAAATACATCAACTTCCCCTCCACCTTGCCCGTCACAGGCACCGGCGGAGTGACCGGCGTCCGGGTCGGCTTCTCGTTCCTGCAGATCCCGATCGGGCCGACGTCGTTCCTGGGCTTACCGATTCCCCAGTTCAATTACCCCGCTCCGGCGTTCTGGTACTTCCCGACACAGGCAAACGGGTCGGTGGCCCCCAACGGCACTGTGTATTTCTCGCACGGCTTCGGTGCGTTCGGTTGGTTGTACCAGCCGCTTGCCATCGACTTGGCAGGGCAGACCAACAGCGTCGTCGTGACTCCGACCGTGCCGTCGATTCCGTTGCCGTTGGGCCTGTGGATCGGCAGCCCGGAGATGCAACAGGGCGTGGCGTCGTTGTTCCAGGGGCCCCAGACCGCGCTGAATATCAGCGCGCAGCGCGCGGGGTTCATCGGCACGCTGCCACAGGATTTCATCCTGTCCGGCCACTCCGCCGGAGGTGGCCTCACCTCGATCGCCGCCGGCAACTACCTGGCGAATCTCAACGGCGCCACGAACCATCTCAAGGGCGTGGTGATGTTCGACGGCGTCGCCAACAACAACGCGGTATTCGCCGGCGCGGTCAGCCAACTGCAGGCGGCGAATGTTCCGATCTACACCGTGGCGGCGCCGCCGCAGTCGTGGAATGCGTTCGGCGCCACCACGAATACGCTGGCAAGTCTGTATCCGAACCAGTTCGTCGGCGCCGAGATCGCGGGCGGCTCCCATGTCGACTCGATGCTGGGCCGTGGCCCGCTGATCGACTTGGCTCTGCAGGTGATCACCCAGTTCTCCCCGCCGGGCGCCACCGCGGCGGTGTACACACTGTCGACGGGCTGGATCAACGACATGTGGGCCGGCTTGGGTCCGACGAATCCCCTGGCGCAGGGCATCTACGGACCCGCGCCCAGTTACAACTACCAGGCGCCCGGTGGTCAGGCGATCGCCCTCCCGCCGGCCACGGCGATCATCCTGCCGGTGTAGTCCGCAGCGGCGACCCACTGAACGTCTCGGGATCGGTGACATCCCGACGCGCCTCAGTTGGTGATGGGTGGTGGTTGGGGTTGGAAGGGGGTGTACCACATCCATTGGGCGCGTTCGCCGGTGGGCCCGGGGTAGGGCCCGACATCGGGTGGGGCGGTGGTGGGTGGTCGGGCCAGGGATCCGGGCAGCAGGATGGCGCCGTCGCGGTCGGTGACGGTCAGGTGGTCGGCGTCGCCGGTGATGGTGATCTCCCCGCGGTGATGCTCGCGGTGGTGATACGGACACAACAGGATCAGATTCATCAGCTCGGTGGGGCCGCCATGTTCCCAGTGCCGGATGTGATGAGCATGCAGGCCGCGGGTGGCCCCGCAGCCAGGCACCGCGCAGCAGGGGTGGCGGTGCTCGAGGGCGCGGCGCAGCCGCCGGTTGATCGTGCGGGTGGTGCGCCCGGCGCCGATCGGGCGGCCCTCGCGCTCAAACCACACCTCACAGGTGGCATCACAGGTCAGGTACTGGCGGTCGCCCTCACTCAACAGCGGGCCCAGGTGCAGTGCGGCAGCGGGCTTGTCGACGTCGAGGTGCACCACCACGGTGGTGTGCGCGGCGTGTGGGCGAGCGGTGGCCTCAGCGTCCCAGCCGGCCTCGATCAGCCGCATCAACGCATCCATCGTGTCAGGCATCGGCGGCGCGGACTGCGACTCGCCGCTGTCGGCGCGGTCGTGCTTCCACTGCGTGATCAGCGCCTCCCGATGCGAGGCCAGCGCCGCCTCGAACGTCGCCGCCTGCGGGGGCGCCAGGGTGATCCGCCAACACGTCGACTCCTCGGTGCTGGTTTTGCTGATCGCCGGCGGCGGGCGCCGATCCGGTTTCGGGCGCGGTTCGCCCTTGATCGCGGTGCGCAACTGGCTGACCGAGGCATAGCGGGCCAACTGCTCATAATGAGCATCCGAGCCGTCCCCGGCCCGCGCCGCGATCACCCCGACCTGATCCAGCGACAACCACCCCTCGCGCAGGCCTGCCACACACCGCGGAAACTCCCGGGCCCGCCGCGCCACCGTCGCGATCGTCTCGGCATTGCCCCGGGTGGTGCCCAGCTTCCAGGCCACCACCGCGGCCACCGAGCGCGCCCCCGTCATCCCCCACAACCCGTCCCGATCCATCTCCGCGACGATCTCCACGATCCGCCCGTCAATCGCATTGCGCTGCCCCGCCAACTCCGACAACTCCTCGAACAACACATCCACACGCTTGACCGGAGGCCGCTGAAAAGAGCCCGCCAAGGCAGTCACCGACATAACCCCATCCTCCCAGCGGGGTGTGACAACTCAGCCCGCGGCGATCACCCAGACCGCAGCGGCGATCCGCTGAACTTGTCGGGATTGGCGACGTCCCACAGCGCGACCACCTTGCCGTCGCGCACCGTCATCGCGGTGATCCGCGGTGCCATCTCCCTCCGGCCCTCGGAAGCGGGGAATCCCGTTGTGTAGGAACCCAGTTCGCCGTTGACCAAGGCCAGATGGTTGGCGGTGTAGAACGCGTCGCCGTAGCGCTGGGCCAGACCCATCATGAACCGGACGACCTTGTCGGCGCCGTGGATGACCTGAACCGCCGTGGGCGCCTTGCCGTTGGAGTCGCCGGTGAATGTCACGTCGGGGTGCAGCAGCGAGACCACGGTCTCGATGTCACCGGCGGCCATGGCGGCCATCAGCTTCCCGACCACCTCGGCGTGGCTGGGGTCGGGTTCGGGCGGGGGCGCCGCGGCGACGGCCTTCCGGGCCCGGGACGCCAGTTGCCGCGCAGCAGCCTCGTTGATGCCCAGCACATCGGCCACCTCGGCGAACGGCACGGTGAACCCGTCGTGCAGCACGAAGGCCACCCGCTGATCGGGATTGAGCCGCTCCAGCACCACCATCGCCGCGAACCGGGCGTCCTCGGCGGACACCACGGCCGACAGCGGGTCAGCCGCCTGAGCGTCCGAGAAACCCGTGACGACCGGCTCGGGCAGCCAGTTGCCGGTGTAGCGTTCCCGCCGGTGCGCCGCCGAGCGCAGCTTGTCCAGACCGAGCCGGCTCACCACCGTGGTCAGCCAGGCGCGCAGGTCGTTGATCGCCCTGTCCTGCGCACTCCACCGCAGCCAGGCTTCCTGGACGATGTCCTCGGCGTCGGCCACGGTTCCGGTGAGGCGGTAGGCGACCGACATGAGATGCGGTCGCAGCGACTCGAATTCGTTGACCTGCGTGGTCGCGACCATAAGCCCCAGGGTAGCGCCGAGCTGCGGCGCCGATGATTCTCCCCAATGAATCCAACTCCTTAGATAGAGTCGATCCGTGGTCGATCACTGGCCCATGGTCGGCCGTGAACAGGACATCAGCGCGGTGCTGCGCTCAATCGCCGACGATGGGGCACGCGGAGTGGCGGTGGCGGGCAAGGCCGGGGTCGGCAAGTCGCGCCTGGCGCGCGAGGCCGTGCTGGCAGCGGCGACATCCGGGTGGACCGTTTGCACCGTGGCCGCCACCGCCACCAGCCGCGCGATCCCGCTGGGCGCCTTCTCGCAGTGGAGCGACGACGTGGAGAGCGCGCCACTTGCGGTGGCGCGCAGCGTCATCGAGGCCCTGACCGACGGCGTCCAACCGGACCGCCTGGTGGTTTTCGTCGACGACGCGCATCTGCTGGATGACCTGTCGGCGCTCGTCGTGCACCAATTGGTGCATTCGCAAGCCGCCGCCGTCATCCTCGCGATCCGCAGCGGGGAGGTGGCGCCGGCCGCGGTGACGGCGCTGTGGAAGGACGGCCTACTAAGGCGGCACGATCTGGAACCGCTGTCCCGCAACGAGATTGGTGAACTGTTGGCGGCTACACTCGGCGCGGTACCGGATGAGCCGTGTGCTGAGCGGCTGTGGCACCTCACGGGCGGCAACGTGCTATTCCTGCGCCAGCTCATCGAGCAGGAGCACCGTGCGGGACGGATGGCTGCCGAGGACGGGGCCGTGCAGTGGCGCGGGAACACCGAGATCTCAGGCTCCCTTGCCGAATTGGTGGATGCGCAGATCGGCGCCATCCCCGAAGAGGTGCGCGACGTCGTCGATCTGGTTGCCGTTTCCGAGCCCGTCGACTGGCACTGCCTGCGACTGATCGCCGACCAGGACGCCATCGAAAGTGCGGAACAGCGTGAACTGATCCGCATCTCCGGCGACGACGTGTATATCGGCCACCCTCTCTACGCCGAGGTTCGCCTGAACCGTTGCGGCTCTTCGCGACTGCGCCGCCTTCGCGGCCAGGTCGCGACCGCGATGAAGGATGGCGGAGGGTCGGCAAAAGTCGTCAAGCGCGGTCTACTGTGGCTGGACTCCGACCTGCCGCCCGAGCCGAAGGTGTTGCTATCGGCTGCCACCGCGGCGAGTTCGCTGCTGGATTTCGAGACGGCGCATCGCTTGTTCGGTGCCGCCGCCGCGACCGGGATGGGCGCGCAGGCACGCATACCGCTGGCCTATTCGCTGTTCATGATGGAGCAGGGCGAGCTTGCGCTGGAAGTCCTGGACGGGTTGGAAGTCGACGACGTCATGGAATCCGCATTCATCAATACCACCGTGATGCGTGCGTCGAACCTGTTGTGGGGCATGCGATCACCGGAGCGGTCCTGGCGGCTCATCGACGAAGCGCTCGCATCCGCGAACGGACCTAGACGGCATCAGCTGTTGATATTCCGCGCGAATCAGCTCTCACTGGCGGCCAGGCCGCGCGAGGTCGTGTCGACCTTGGCCGATGTGGACTACCAAAAACTCGACTGGTACGGCACGACAATGGGTTACGCCGCGGAGAGCTTGGCCTACGCCGAACTCGGCCAGCTCGATCACGCCTTGGCGAAGGCTGCGCAGGCCTCCCAGGCGCTGGTGTTGAGCGAGCAGGGCAAATTCCTTCAGCAGCCGGCGACGGAGTTTCACACGTTCGCCTTGTTGGCTGCCGGCCGAATTCCGGAGGCCATCGATGTCGCCGAACGCAACAGCCGTGCCCAGCACGGAGAACCCGCGGGAGTGCGTGCGGTGGCATCGGAAATCCTCGGCATGGCGTTGCTGGCCGCCGGAGATCTCGATGCGGCGCTACGGCTGCTGCCCCGGGAGATCAACGACGAGATGGTCAACAACTTCAACGTCGCGAACAGCTTCTACCGCTTCCACCTGATGCGCGGGCAGGCGCTGGCCCGCTCCGGTGACGCCGATGCGGCCGAGCGCGCTCTGCACACCGCCCGCGGATATCGGCACCCGGCATACGTCTATGTGGCGTCCATCGAAACGATCACCGCGGCGTGGCTGGCGGCGGTGCGCTCACGCACCACCGAAGCACGTCGCCTGGCACGCGAGGCGGCGGAGTTCGCGCGCGAGCACGATCAATTCGCCCGTGAGGTGTGGTATCTGCAAACCGCGGTGCAGTTCGACGACACCGATGCGGCCGGCCGGCTGGCGGAGCTGGCCACTCTTGTGCAAGGACCCCGTGCCGCGCTCGCCGCGCGTTACGCCGCGGCGTTGAGTTCCGACAATGCCGATGAACTTGATTGGGTGTCAACGGAATTCGAAGATATGTGCGACCTGCTGGCCGCCGCCGACGCGGCCGGGCAGGCGGCGACGTCACACCGGCGGGCGGGCCGCGGGGCACACGCGATGGCCGCAGCGGCCCGCGCGCAGGGACTGGCAGCCCGATGCGGCGGGGCGACCAGCCCGGCGATCGCGGCAGCCCACTTCGCGCCGCCGTTCAGCACCCGGGAACGCGAGATCGCGGTGCTGGTGGCTCGAGGGCTGTCGAATCGCGAGATCGCCCAGGCCGTGTCGCTGTCGGTACGGACGGTCGAAAGCCATATCTACCGCGCGAGCACCAAGGCCGGGGTCAGCGGACGCGCCGCGCTGGCACAGATGATGCGTAGTGCCGAGGAGTTGGGCTGACCGCATCCCTACCATCGGTGAGATGAGCAACCTCTGGCTGCACTTCACCCGACATGGCCCGGACTTCACCCCGCCAGTGATCACCCGCGGCGAAGGCGTCACCATCTTCGACGACCGCGGCAAGAGCTACCTCGACGCGCTGTCCGGTTTGTTCGTGGTGCAGGTCGGTCACGGCCGAGCGGAACTCGCCGAAGTGGCGGCCCGGCAGGCGCAGACCCTGGCGTTCTTCCCGCTGTGGGGATACGCCACCCCGACGGCGATCGAACTTGCCGAACGTGTCGCCGGCTACGCGCCCGGTGACCTGAACCGGGTTTTCTTCACCACCGGCGGCACCGAGGCCGTCGAAACAGCCTGGAAAGTCGCCAAGCAATATTTCAAGCTGACCGGAAAACCCGGTAAGCACAAGGTGATTTCGCGTTCGATCGCCTACCACGGCACCACTCAGGGGGCGCTGGCGATCACCGGCCTGCCGAAGTTCACCGCCCCCTTCGAGCCGGTGACGCCGGGTGGTTTCCGGGTTCCCCACACGAACTTCTACCGCGCGCAATCGCACACCGACATCAAGGAATTCGGCCGCTGGGCAGCGGACCGTATCGCCGAGGCGATCGAATTCGAAGGGCCCGACACCGTCGCGGCGGTGTTCCTGGAACCGGTGCAGAACGCCGGCGGCTCCATCCCACCCCCGCCGGGCTATTTCGAGCGGGTCCGGGAGATCTGTAACGCTTACGACGTGCTGCTCGTCTCCGACGAAGTGATCTGCGCGTTCGGCCGGATCGGATCGATGTTCGCCTGCAACGACTTCGGCTATGTGCCCGACATGATCACCTGCGCCAAGGGTCTGACCTCGGGCTACGCGCCGCTGGGCGCGATGATCGCCAGCGAGCGGCTGTTCGAGCCGTTCAACGACGGCAAGACGATGTTCCCGCACGGCTACACCTTCGGCGGGCATCCGGTGTCGACTGCCGTCGGGCTGGCGAACCTCGACATCTTCGAACGCGAAGGCCTCAACGACCGCGTCAAAGAACTGTCCCCCGCGCTGCGCGGCACGCTGGAGAAGCTGTACGACCTGCCGATCGTGGGCGATGTCCGGGGCGAGGGATTCTTCTTCGGCATCGAACTGGTCAAAGACCAGGCAACCAAGCAGGCCTTCGCCGACGACGAACGCTCCGCGCTGCTGGGCCGGGTGTCGGCGGCCATGTTCGAGGCGGGCCTGTACTGCCGCACCGATGACCGCGGTGACTCGGTGATCCAGCTGGCCCCGCCGCTGATCAGCGGTCAGGCCGAGTTCGATGCCATCGAATCGATCCTGCGAGGTGTGCTCACCGACGTCTGCTGAAAGTCGCGGCACGAGCGTGCACAGATGTACGGGGACACGCCGGTGGCGACGGCATTCCATGCACGCTCGCGCCCCGAGGGTCACCGCCAGAAGCGTCGTTTGGCCGGCCGCTCGGTCATCGCCCGCCTGACCGCGTCGAGCGCCACCAGCACCTGCCGGCTCTGCGGCGCCTTCGGGTCCTTCAGGAACCGCACCAGGGCCGTGCACAGCTGGTCGAGCGCCGCCCGCAACTCGGGGTCGGTGGCGGCATCGCGATGCTGCCTCAGCTCGTCGAGCACCGCGTCCAGGCCGGAGCGACGCACCTGGGTCGACTTCTCCACCTGCTTGAGCAGCTTGTCCAGCGGCCGCGGCGCGGCGGGCTTACCGGGTGCCAGCTGATCCGGCCCCCCGTCGGGGGGCGGAGCCGCGGCCGCAGGCGGCGGCATCGCACCCGCAGACTGCGGCATCGCGCCCGCCGGCGCCGGCATGACGAGTTCCGCGCCGGCCAGTGCGTAGGCCGCGCCCCCACGGGCGAAGCCCACGTTCGTCGCCCAACCGGAGGGCTGTTCGACGGGCTGGATCACCTCGGTCAGCGGACCGGCGTCGGTGTGCTCGGGGTCGATCGCGACGAAAGCGGTGAACCGCGACAGCACACCGAAGCGCACCGAGTGCGCGACCAACCGTGCGGCGAGCTCGTCATCAGCGTGGTACGACGCGTACTCGTCCTCCAGGTCACGCACCACCGAACGCGCCCAAATCGTCCGCACCGCAACAGCTTCCGGTGATACCCGGGCGCGCAGCGAGACCGTGGGCGACTCGTCGGCGCCGATGCGGAAGGTCGCATCGCCGGCACCGCGGTAGCGGCCCGAGATCACGCACGGTACACCCGCGAAAGCGTCGGGCGACCGGGCCGGCGTCGTGGTGTCGTCGATGATCGACACCCCCTCGGCACTCACTCGCAGCGAGGTCAGCGCTGGACGCCCGATGGTCCGGGCCAACCGGGCCATCACCTCGTCGAGACGCTCCTCGGATTCCACCAACTCCGAGCGGCCGTGCCCCAGCCCGGCGAGCCGGTCGAGGAAGCCGGCGTTGACAGCGCGGTCGATGCCCACGCAGTAGATACGGGTCCGCCCGACGGCGGGCGCCAGCATCCGCAGCAGGTGATCCTCCCCGGTGATCTGGCCGTCGGTCACCAGCACCACGCTGGCCTGCCGGTCTTCGCCGGTTCCGGCCAGGATGTCCACCGCCTTGTGCAGCGGCTCGGCCATCACCGTCCCGCCGCGGCTTTCCAGCGAGCCCAGCCACGACGCCGCGGCGAACCGGTTGCGGTCGGTCGCGTCCACCAATCCGTCCGCCAGGCCGGTCGGTGTGTCGATCCGATCGTCGAAGGCCAGCACGCAGAACCGGTCGGCGGCGTCGAGCATGTCCACGATCCGGCCGGCGGCCCGTCTGGCGGCGATCATCTTCCAGCCCTGCATTGATCCCGAGCGGTCCAGCAACACCACGACATCCCTTGGCGCAGTGGATGTCTGCACGGGCGGCACCACGGTCACCGACCAGGTGCCCTCGTCACCGTCGGCGTCCGGGACCAGCAAAGCCGACGTCGACAGCTCGCTGCGAGCGACCCGGAAGCGCAACACGAAGTCCCGGTCCGCGCGTGCTCCCGGCTCCAACCGAAGTCGCGTCACACCGTCGGCTTCGGTCACCGCCGTCGGCAGCGACGACCGCAGCTCGGACACCTCGAATCCGGCCCCGTCGAGGCTCAGCGAGATCTGCAGGTCCGGACGCTCGTCGGAGTCGACGAGCCGCGGCGGGGTCACCCGGGAGGCGTCGGGCACCGCATCGGTGTCCGGCGCCAGCCCTTGCCCGGTCTGGTCGCCCGGGAGTGGCGTCCCGGCGGTGTATCGCGGCGCGACGACCAGCGGGAACCGGAACGTGGCCTCGCCGTCCTCGAACGACAGCGGACCGGTCAGCCGCATCTCGATGGTGGCCTCCTCGCCGGGACCGAGATTGCCCACCCGCACCGAGAACACGTCGGAGCGGTCCTCCTCGACGATCGCGGCGCGCTGGCCGGACACCAGCGCCTGCTCGTAGTCCGCGCGCGCCTGCCCGCGTTCCTTGAGCACACCGACCACCCGGCGTCCGGCCAGCTCGGCGGCGAAGTCGGTGACACCGGCACGGGCCGGCAACGGGAAGACGTAGGTGGCCTCGATCGCGGTGTCACCGGTGTTGACGAACCGCTGCCGCACCGTGGAACTGGCCGTCATGCCGACCAGCGCCGTCTCGACGCTGAGCGCCTTCAACGGCAGACAGCGGCCGTCGCTGTCGGTCAATTGACCGCAGCCGGGCCGTCCGGTCCGGATCGGTTGCACTGGGTCGGCGGGGAGCAGTGGTAACAACTGAGTGCTCATCGGGAGTCCTACCTTTCGAAGCGTGGGTTTGATCGGGTCGTTCGTAGGATCGGAGAACCCCACGAACTGCGGGTATGGCTGTCATTGGGGTGCGGTGTGGACCGCTCAAAGGACTTGGCCGCCCGCAGTTTGGCAACGGCTCGACTGCTGATTGGGATACGCGATGTGATCGCTGCTGTAGGACTACGCCGGGACGTCGTTGCCAGGGACCGCAAAGAGTGACGGCTATGAGTGTGGAGGTGGCGTTGACCGAAAAGGTCTGGGCAGGAATCGATGTGGGAAAAGAACACCATCACTGCGTGGTGATCAACAGCGAAGGGCAACGGCTGCTGTCGCGGCGAGTGTTCAACAACGAGCCTGAACTGGCGAGTCTGCTCGACGAGGTGATCGAGCTGGCCGGCGGCCAAGTGTTGTGGGCGATCGACCTCAACCATGGAGCGGCGGCACTGCTGATCGGCTTGCTCGTTGCTCGCGAGCAGCCGCTGGCATATCTGACCGGGCTGGCAATTCACCGAGCGTCGGCCAGCTACCGCAGCGAGGGCAAAACCGATGCCCGTGACGCGTTCGTCATCGCTGATCAGGCCCGCCTTCGCCGGGATATCAGTTTGCTGCGGCCCGGCGATGAGATCGCCGTGGATTTGCGTATCCTGACCACCCGCCGCGTGGATGTGGTCTTTGATCGCACCCGCCAGATCAACCGCCTGCGCGCGCAACTGCTCGAGATATCCCCTGCATTGGAGCGGGCGTTGACCTTGACCAACAAAGGTCCGCTGGTGCTGTTGACCGCCTACCAAACCCCGGCGGCGATCCGCCGCGCGGGAGTTGCGCGCCTGGACGCGTGGCTGCGCAAACAGGGCGCGCGTAACGCCACCGCGCTGGCCCAGACCGCGGTGGAGGCCGCCCGCTCCCAGTCGGTGGTGTTGCCCGGAGAGCGTTTGGCAGCCCAGATGGTCGCCCGGCTGGCCAAGGGGGTGATCGCCCTCGGTGACGAAATCGCCGAACTCGACGAGCTCATCGAGGCCCGATTTCGCGACCATCGACACGCCGAAGTAATCATCAGCCTGCCAGGCATCGGACCCCGGCTGGGTGCGGAATTCCTCGCCGCCACCGGCGGAGACATGACCGCGTTCACCGGTGCTGATCAACTCGCCGGGTTCGCCGGGCTGGCACCACAACCCCGCGATTCCGGCCGCATCCATGGAAATCTGCGCCGCCCCAAGCGCTATCACCGCGGACTGCTGCGGTCGATGTACCTCTCGGCGCAAATCTCGATCACCACCAGCCCCGCCTCGCGCACCTTTTATCAGCGCAAAAGAGCCGAGGGCAAATCGCACAAGCAAGCCGTACTCGCATTGGCAAGGCGCCGTATCAGCGTCCTGTGGGCCATGCTCCGCGACCACACCACCTACCACGACTTACCCCCCATCCCCATCACGACGGCGGCTTGACAACACGATTGGGAAGTCCTTTCCGGGGTTGGCGAGCAGGTCCAGCAGCGGCGCGGCGGCGCGGCGCAGCGAGTCGAGTGGTGGCAGCGGCCCGTCGACGAGCAACGTGACAGTGTCGGAAAGCCGGACGGCCTGCAGGTTGGTGACGGCCGGTGCGGGGGCCGCGTCGGGGACGACGGCGGGTGCCGCATCGGGGACGATTTCGGGGGCCGCGTCGGGGACGGCCCGCCAGAATGCGCCGGCCGCGCGGGCGGGTTCGGGAGCCGGCTCGGGATCACCCAGGCCGGCCGGCACGGCGCTGTCCGGAATCGCGGCCAGCGCCTCGACCTGCGCCGCCGACATCCCGGCCAGCCGTTCGGCAATTTCGTCCAGGGACAGGCCCTCACCCTGCAGGCGTTTGATCGCCACCAACCGCATCAGGTGCGTGCGGCCGTAGATGAGGGCCCGGCCGCGGTTGCCGGGGCGGGGCAGCAGACCACGCGAGGTGTAGTAGCGGATCATGCGCTCGGCGGGGACGGCTTTTGCCTGCCGGTTGTCCGGCGCAGCGCCGGACGCCTGCACGGCGTCGGCGGCCGCGGCGGCGAACTGGGGCAGGGTGAGCAGTGTCATGGTGATTGACAGTGTCATCTATCTTTTCGACACTGTCAAACGGTGGGCGGTTCGCTTCTGCAACTTCCGTACCACCAGTCACAGCGCGGCTCCCGGCGATAGCCGCTCCCATCGCTTAATCTGCACATCGATGCCCCCCACACGGACCTCTTTACGCGCGGCGTCGTGCCTGGCCGCGGCGGTTTTCGCGATCAGCGGGTCAGGCGCGCTGGCCAACGCCGAACCCAGCGCCGAAGTGAATCCGCAGGCCGCCAACTGCCCGTACAAGATCAACACCCCGCCGGCCGTGGACTCCTCCGAAGTTCCTCGCGCCGGTGAACCGCCACTGCCGCTGGCCCTGCCGTCGACCCCGATCGGCGGTAACGCGCTGTCCGGCTGCGGCATCATCGCCGCCCCGGATACTCCCCCGGTGCCGAACGACGTCTCCGCCGAAGCGTGGCTGGTTGCCGACCTGGACAGCGGAGCCGTCATCGCGGCCCGTGACCCACACGCCCGGCACCGCCCCGCCAGCATCATCAAGGTGCTGGTCGCGATGGCGTCGATCAACGCGTTCAACCAGAACAAGGCCGTTCCCGGCACCGACGACGACGCGGCCGCCGAGGGCACGAAGGTCGGCGTCGACGCCGGCGGCACCTACACCATCAACCAGCTGTTGCACGGCCTGCTGATGCACTCCGGCAACGACGCCGCGCACGCGCTGGCCATGCAGCTCGGCGGCATGCAGCAAGCGCTGGAGAAGCTCAACGTGCTGGCCACCAAGCTGGGCGGCCGCGACACCCGGGTAGCCACCCCGTCCGGGCTGGACGGGCCCGGCATGAGCACCTCGGCCTACGACATCGGCCTGTTCTACCGGTATGCCTGGCGCAACCCCGTCTTCGCCGACATCGTCGCAACCCGCACCTTCGACTTCCCCGGCCACGGCGACCACCCCGGCTACGAGCTGGAAAACGACAACCAGCTGCTCTACCACTACCCCGGGGCGATGGGCGGCAAGACCGGTTACACCGACGACGCCGGCCAGACCTTCGTCGGCGCGGCCAACCGCAACGGCCGGCGGCTGATGGCGGTGCTGCTGCACGGCACCCGCCAGCCGATCGCGCCCTGGGAGCAGGCCGCGCACCTGCTGGATTACGGCTTCAGCACCGCGCAGGGCACCCAGGTGGGCTCGCTGATCGAACCCGACCCCTCGCTGGTCCCGACCAGGGATAGCCCGGCCGCCCGGGCACCCGACAACAGCCAGGCGTCGGGTCTGATGTCCTCGGCCGACTCACTGCCGATCCGGGTCGGGGTCGCCGTCGTCGGCACCGTCATCGTGTTCGGATTGATCCTGGTAGCGCGCTCGATGAACGGCCGGACACAGCACTGAAAAGCACTACAATCTGCCGGATGACCGCCCTGTACGAAGACGCCGGACTCACGCTGGACGAGGACGGGATCACCGTGAACCGCTACTACTTCCCCTTTGCCAACGCGAAGCGGATCGCCTACTCCGACATTCACGGCATCCGCCGCGAGAAGATGAGCTGGGCGACCGGCAAGGGCCGGATCTGGGGCGCCAGCGATCCGCGCTACTGGTTCCCGCTGGACGCGCGCCGCGGCCGCAAGTCGACACTGCTGGTGATCGACGTGGGCCGTCGGGTGCGGGTGTGCATCACCCCCGAGGACCCGGAAGCGGTCATCAAGATACTCAAAGCCAAGGTAAAAGTCTGACCGGGCGGGGTTTGCTGGTCGGTCTCACCGCGGCCAGCGTCGGGGTCATCTACGGCTACGACCTTTCTTCCATCGCGGGTGCGCGGTTGTTCATCGCCGAGGACTTCCACCTGACCACGCGGCAACAGGAGTTGGTCACCACGATGGTGGTGATCGGTCAGATCGTGGGCGCCCTGGCGGCCGGGGTGATCGCCAACGCGATCGGGCGCAAGCGGTCCACGGTGCTGCTCACGGCGGGCTACGCGGTGTGCGCGATCCTCGGCGCGTGCGCCGTGTCGCTGCCGATGCTGCTGGCCGCCCGCCTGTTGCTGGGCGTGGCGATCGGGGTCGCGGTGGTCGTGGTGCCCGTGTACGTGGCCGAATCGGCGCCGACGGCCGTGCGCGGTTCGCTGCTGACCGCCTATCAGGTCACGATTCTGGTCGGCATCATCCTGGGCTACCTGGTGGGTTACCTGCTGGCCGGTGCGCATGCCTGGCGCTGGATCCTGGGGATCGCCGCGATACCCGCCGTCGTGCTGCTCCCGCTGCTGATCCGGATGCCCGACACCGCACGCTGGTACCTGCTCAAGGGCCGGGTCGAGGACGCGCGGCGGGCGCTGTCGCGGGTGGAGCCCGACGCTGACGTCGAGAGCCAGTTGACCGAGATCGCCGTCGCGCTGAAAGACGAGGGCAGCGGCAAGGTTTCCGAGATGATCCGGCGGCCGTACCTGCGGGCCACCGTGTTCGTCGTCGTGCTCGGCTTTCTGGTCCAGATCACCGGCATCAACGCGATCATCTACTACAGCCCGACGATCTTCGCCGAGATGGGTTTCCACGGCGATTTCGCGCTGCTGGGGTTGCCTGCGCTGGTGCAACTCGCCGGATTGTCCGCGGTGTTCGTCTCGCTGTTCTCGGTGGACCGGCTGGGCCGGCGCCCAATCCTGTTGTCCGGCATCGTGATGATGATCGTCGCCGATGCCACGCTGATGGTCATCTTCGCCAACAGTTCCGGCAGCGGGCTGGTCCTCGGATTCGGCGGCATCCTGCTGTTCATCGTCGGCTTCAACTTCGGGTTCGGTTCGCTGGTGTGGGTGTACGCGGGTGAGAGCTTCCCGTCCCGGCTGCGCTCACTGGGGTCCAGTGTGATGCTCACCTCGACGCTGACCGGCAACGCGCTGATCGCCGGATTCTTCCTCACCATGCTGCAGTTGCTCGGCGGCGCCGGGGTTTTCGCGGTCTTCGGCGGGCTGACGGTGGTGGCCTTCTTCGTGGTGTACCGGTATGCGCCGGAGACCAAGGGCCGCGAACTCGAGGAGATCCGGCTCTTCTGGGAGAACGGTGGCCGCTGGCCCACCGATTCGTCATGACGCTGATCCGGGCCGGCACCGTCGTCGTCGAGGGCGAGGTGTGCCGTCCCGGCTGGGTGCAGGTCGACGCAGGCCGGATCGTCGCCGGCGGCGCGGGAGCACCGCCCGTACCGGCCGACGTCGATCTCCCCGATTCCGTTGTGATACCCGGATTTATCGACATGCACGTGCACGGCGGCGGCGGCGCGTCGTTCGGCGACGCACCGGCGGCGGCCGCGCAATTTCACCAGCGCCACGGCACCACCACGACGCTGGCCAGTCTGGTCACCACCGCCCCCGCCGAATTGCTCTCCGCCGTAAGGCTGTTGGCCGACGCGACTAAGCGGGGCACGGTGGCGGGCCTCCATCTGGAGGGACCGTGGCTCAGCACGGCGCGCTGCGGCGCCCATGACCACACCCAGATACGGCATCCGGATCCCGCCGAGATCGACGCGGTGCTCGCCGCGGCGGACGGCACCATCCGGATGGTCACCCTGGCCCCGGAGTTACCCGGCAGCGACGACGCGATCCGGCGATTTCTGGACGCGGGAGTGGTTGTCGCCGTGGGACATACCGACGCGACCTATGAACAGACCCAGCACGCAATCGGCCTGGGTGCCACCGTCGGCACTCATCTGTTCAACGCGATGCCGCCGATGGGTCACCGCGACCCCGGGCCGGTGCTGGCGCTGCTGCAGGACCCCGCGGTGACGGTCGAACTCATCGCCGACGGCGTGCACGTCCGCCCCGAGATGACGCAGGCGGTGCTGGGTTGGGCCGGCCCCGAACGGGTCGCCGTGATCACCGACGCGACCGCGGCGGCCGGCAGCGGAGACGGTGAGTACCGACTGGGAACGGTGCCAGTCGTCGTCGCCGGCGGCGTCGCCACGGTGCGCGGCACCTCCACCATCGCCGGCAGCCTGGCCACCATGGATCAGCTCTTCCGGGCCGTGGCCGACGGCGCGGGCCTGGCGGCCGCCGTGCAGACCACCTCTGCTACCCCGGCTCGTGCGCTCGGACTCGACCGGGTGGGCGCCATCCGTACCGGATACCAGGCGAATCTGGTTGTGCTCGACCAGGATCTGCGGGTGGCCGATGTCATGGTCGACGGTGCGTGGCGAGGCACCGACTAAGGGATCTTCGCGGTGTCACATTCGGCGCGGCTACCGCGTCATACCTGTGCACACCATCGATATGGAGGTCGATATGAATGCACTGCTGTGGACATTGCAGATCGCCCTGGCCACCGTGTTCGCCGGGTCGGGACTGGCGAAAATCAGCCAGCCGAAAGAACGGCTGATCGCGATCGGGCAGACCGGCGTGACGCCGTTTCCGCTACCGGTGATCCGGTTCACCGCGTTCTGTGAACTGCTGGGCGCCATCGGGATTCTGCTGCCGTGGCTGACGGGAGTCGGGAGATTCCTGACACCGTTGGCCGCGGGTGGGTTTGCGATTGTGATGGTCGGCGCCATCGGATCGCACGCGCACCTGCGCGAACCCCGCAACGTCGCGCTGACCGTCGCGATCCTGGTCGCGTCGGTCACTGTCGCGGTGGGACGGGCGGTGGGGCTGTGAGCAGCCGATCTTTCCGTGGCGCCGTCGAGGCCGGCCGATTCGACACCATCGAGCAGATCTTCGCCGAAGATGCGGTGTTGCACAGCCCCATCGCGCACCGGCCCTACCGCGGCCGTGAGGTGATCGCGACGGTGGTGGGCACGGTCGCCAAGGTGCTCGACGACTTCCGGTTCGAGCGGGAGCTGGACGGCGCGCTGATGTTCCGAGCGACCGTCGATGGACTGGACATCCAGGGCTGCGATTTCCTGCACACCGGCGACGACGGGCTGGTCGACGAGATCACCGTGATGATGCGGCCGCTGAAGGCCGTCGCTGCCTTCGCCGCCAGGATGCGCGCCGAACTCAGCGACGGCGCCTGAACAGCCGCGAAAGCGTCAGCGCCCCAACGGCTCCCGCCGCCATCGCGGCCACCGTCTGCCGCGGGCGCAAACCCTCCTCGACCAGGATCCGGGGGCTGATGACCGCGGGCGGGGGCGGGTCGACGTGCCTGTCCCGCGGGTCCTCGGGTGCCGACGTCGCCGCCCACGCGGTGCTGAACAACAGCAGCGACCACGTCACGAACGCGAACACCATCAACCCCAGCACCGGACCGAACGCGGCACCCGCCGGGCTGCGCACCACCGTCTGCAGATAGATCGACCCCACCTGCTTGAATATCTCGAATCCCAGCGCCGCCATCAGACCGGCCCGGACGGAAGTGGTGAAGTGCACCGACTCCCGGGGCAGCCTGGCGATCATCCAGGTGAACAGCAGCCACGTCACCAGCACCGAAACCAGTACGGACACACCCCGGAAGATCTCGTCGAATACCGAATAGTCGGGAATGTGAAGCCATCTCAGCACGGCGGCCATCGGTCTCCGCTGCCCCAGCGCGCTCAGCGCGACCGTGACCATGATCACCAGGAAGGTGCCCACCATGGCGGCCAGATCGGACAGTTTGGTGCGCACATAGCCGTCCGGTTCGATGTGCTGTTCCCACATCTCGCTCAGCGCTTCGCGCAGGTGCCACATCCAGCCCAGCCCCGCCCAGGCCGCCGTGGCCAGACCGATCAAGCCGACCGATGCGCGCGCGTCGATCGCCGAATTGATCAGATCGACCAACTGCTGCCCGAGTTCGCCGGCGACCGCGGACCGGATCCGGCCGTCGATCGTATTCAGCAGCTCCGGCCGGCCCGCCAGGATGTACCCCGCGGCCGCGAAACTGACCATCAGCAAAGGGAATAACGCGAAGATCGTGTAGTACGTCAGGCCGGCGGCGAAGAATGTGCCTTTCTGCTTGGCGAAGCGCTGATACGCCCGCAGCAGGTGGTCGAGCCGCGGGTGGCGGTCGCGCAGACGCTGCAAGATCCCGGGCTTGTCGGTCGGCTCGGTCATGCCGCTCCCGGCGCGGTCGCGGCCCATGCGGTGCAGTACAACACCAGGACCCAGGTGACGTAGGCGAACACCAGCAGACCCAGCAACGGCCCGAAGGTGGCGCCGGCCACGCTGCGCAGCACCACCCTGAGGTACAGCGAGCCCACCAGTTTGAACAACTCGAACCCGGCGGCAGCCATCAGACCGGCCCGCATCGACGTGGCCACACCAACCGACTCCCGCGGCAATCGAACGATGACCCAGCTGAACACCACCCAGGACACCAGGAAAGATATCACCACCGAGATGGTGCGGAACGCCCAGTGGAATGCCGAAAGCTCGGGTATTCCAAGCAGATTCAGCACCATCTTCAGCGGCTCGGCGTGGGCCAGCGCGGCGAGCGTCATGGTGGACACCACCACCGCGAAGGTGCCCAGTACGGCGGCCAGATCGGACGCGATGGTGCGCGCGAAGCCCAGCGAGTCCGCCTGATGGCCCCAGATCCGGCACAGCGCTTCCCGCAGCCGGTACATCCAGGTCTGGCCCATCCACGCCGCGAAGACCAGCCCGATCACACCGACCGAGGTGTGCGCCGAGATGGCCGAATTCATCAACGTGACCAGTTGCTGCCCAAGCTCCGGCGACACCCACGACCGGGTGCGGTCGTCGATCGCGTCGACCAGCTCGGGACGCCGCGATAAGGCGAAGCCCCCCACCGCGAAAGCGATCATCAGCAGAGGAAACAGCGCGATCAGCGTGTAGTAGGTGAGACCCGCCGCGAACAGGTTGCCGTTGCACGCCCTGAAGTGCAGAAAGGCGCGGATGAGATGGTCCAGCCAGCCATGCCGCGCCCGGAGCCGATCCAGGGAGCCCGGCTCGGTCTGTTCAACGGTCAAATTCATTCCCTTTGCGGCAGGAAACCTAACCGATCGTAGACCCGCTGCAAGGTTTTGCTGGCGACATCGTTGGCGCGCTGCGCACCGGCCGCGAGCACGGACTCCAACTCCGCGGGGTCGGCCGTCAGCTCGGCCACCCGGTCCCTGATCGGCCGGATGTATTCGACGACGGCCTCGGCCGTGTCCTTCTTCAGGTCGCCGTAACCACGGCCGGCGTAGCCGTCGACCAGTGTGTCGATCGCGACCCCGGTGACCGCCGACTGGATGCTCAGCAGGTTCGAGACGCCGGCCTTGGCCTCCGGGTCGTAGCGGATCTCGCGCTCGCTGTCGGTGACCGCCGAGCGAATCTTCTTGGCGGATCTGGCCGGATCGTCGAGCAGGCTGATCAACCCGGCGTCGGTGGACGCCGACTTGCTCATCTTCGACGTCGGGTCCTGCAGGTCGTAGATCTTGGCGGTGACCTTGGGGATCAGCACGTCGGGTACTACGAAGGTGTCCGGGAAGCGGCTGTTGAACCGTTGCG
Organism: Mycobacterium paragordonae; assembly: GCF_003614435.1. Lineage (NCBI taxonomy): Bacteria > Bacillati > Actinomycetota > Actinomycetes > Mycobacteriales > Mycobacteriaceae > Mycobacterium > Mycobacterium paragordonae. Next base: position 1,425,254 of record NZ_CP025546.1, on the reverse strand, counting down.
CGATGTCGCGTGCCAGCTCCAGGTGCTGGCGCTGGTCCTCCCCCACCGGCACGAGGTCGGTGTCGTAGGCCAGCACGTCGGCGGCCTGCAGCACCGGGTAGGTGAACAGGCCGACGGTGGTGGAGTCGGCGCCCTGCTTGCCCGACTTGTCCTTGAACTGGGTCATTCGCGAGGCCTGGCCGAAGCCGGTGAAGCAGCCCAGCACCCAGGCCAGTTGGCTGTGCGCGGGCACGTGGCTCTGCACGAAGACGGTGGCGCTGTTCGGGTCGATGCCCAGCGCCAGGTACTGCGCGGCGGTGATCAGTGTGCGTCTCCGCAGCGCCTCGGGATCCTGCGGAATGGTGATGGCGTGCAGGTCGACGACGCAGAAGAACGCCTCGTACCCGTCCTGCAGCCCCACCCACTGGGCCACCGCGCCCAGGGCGTTGCCGAGGTGAAGGGAGTCGGAAGTGGGCTGCACGCCGGAGAAGATCCGGCGGGTTCCGGTAGGGGTGCTCATGATGCCTCGATCTTTTCACGTGGCTTTCTCGGTGCTCGACCGCCGGCCGCACCGGCCGGTATCGATGTCGGTAACCCGGCCGCGGCTGCAGGTCCGGTTATTTGTATGGCGCAGGTCGAACTGTCGTAGCGTTCTTGATGCGACCAATACCCCCGAAGGGATACGCGCCATGGCGAAAATTACCGTCCGCTCCATCGTGGCGCTCACAGCAGCAGCTGTGCTCATTGCGGGTGCCGCGGTCGCCAACGCCGATCCAGCGGACATTCCGCCGATGCAGACGGCGAGCGGTGACTACGTCGGAGACTGGCAGCGGCACCTAAGCACGATGACGATCGCGCCCGACGGCACCGGGACGATTCTGCTCGGCTCCAGTGCCCGCGACGGCGAGAAGTGGACCATGCGCTGGACGCAGGGCGACGGCCCCGGTCTCGCGATCAATTTGGAGCAGCGCATCGGCGCCTGGGGTGACGGACTGGACGGCAACATCAATGAGCAGACCGCGTGGAAGGCCGAGCTCGTCGTGGCCCCAGACGGTGTCACGGTCCTCCACTTGGCCCACAATGACGCCGAACTCACCGATGCGCAGGCCGGTGATATCTGGTGCTCGCAGAAGTACGGCTACAGCCGCTTCTGCGGCGCCTGACAAGCTCGCCAGCCAGCTCGGATGAGGACGCCACGTGCGTGGCGCAACAATCCTTGCGCATGGCGCGCGCGGGCTCGGGGCTCTGACCGATTCGACATCTTTGGGCGGGGAAACCGCGGGGTTCTCAAGCCGCCTCGGCCTTACACTGGGTGGGAAATGAGCGCTTACCGGACAATCGTGGTCGGCACCGATGGCTCTTACACGTCGATGCGTGCGGTGGAACGCGCAGCCGCGATCGCTGCGGATCACGGCGCTCATTTGATCGTCGCGACGGCGCACGCCCCCGTCCGCGAGGAAAAGGGCCGCTACGCCATTCCGCCGGGAAGCGACCATGGCGCGGACTACCGGATGGTCGGCGAAACCCCCTTCCGCTCGATCCTGCGGGACGCCAGCGAGCGGGCGTACAAAGCCGGAGCCAACAAGGTGGTGGAGGAGTCGATCGTCGGCCATCCGGTCGACGCGCTGGTGCACCTAGCCGAGGAGGCCCATGCCGACCTGCTGGTCGTCGGCAACGTCGGGCTTAGCAAGGTCGCGGGGCGGCTGCTGGGAGCAGTCCCATCCGAGGTCTCCCGCAGGGCCAAGACCGACGTGCTGATCGTCCACACCACTGACTGAGGCATCGTAAAGGCTAAGGAATCGTTGGGCGTCGGACCACGTCCCGTATCTCAAACCAATTGCCGCGGGCACGAGTGCCACGCTCGCCGAGGCTTGCAGCTAGAAAGTCCTTTCTAAGTAGTCGATTACTTAAGCCCGCCCCGTTGTTTCGGGTGAGACTGAATTGCGCAATACTTGCTCGCTTCCACGGAGGGAGGTGGGACAGATGTCTGCTGTGATCGCGGTGCCGGAGCTGATGGCCCAGGCAGCAACGGACTTAACCGCTATTGGTGAGACGCTCAACGCGGCGCACATGACGGCGGCGGGCCCGACTGTCGCGCTGGTGCCCGCGGCCGCCGATGAGGTGTCGACCAGTATCGCGCACCTGTTGTCGGGTTACGGCCAGGAGTATCAGAAGCTGGCCGGGGAAACAACGGCGTGTTATGAGCAGTTTGCCCAGCACCTGACTGCGAGTGCGGGCGCGTATGCCAGCGCAGAGGCCGCCAATGTCGCGTCGTTGCAGCCCTTGACACCGAGTGCGGCCTCGACCCCGCTCGGTGCCCTCGTACTCCAGCTGGGGCTCAACGAGCCGTTATTCTATTTGGTAGGTGGCGCATTAGGATTGCAATTTGTTGGTATCCTTTTATTGGCGCCCTTTTTACTTCCGCTCGTTCCACTTTTATTTGGTGCATTGATACTAGAAGCTCTGTTGATTCTCAACATAGAATTCATATTATTTGGTTCTGTCTCTTAGCAACTTTCTTATTCTACGAAGCTAACCAAACAAAATTGGGACATCCCCCGAGGACACAGGGCGCTTGCTGACCATCGCATAACGCTGGCAGCGCCGTGCTGTTCCCAAGCCTGTGCACCATTGTCGGCGGCATGTCCGTCTCCGAAACCGCACCCCGCAAGACGATTGCCGCGACCGAACACCGCCGATGCCAACCGCTGCCGCAACGCAAGACCGCGACCGCATCGCCGGCGAAAGGCGCCAATCCGCACCGGCACCACGGTCTCCGCACCGCGGACGTCCGACCAATGCCCGACAACGAAACCCCAACCGTTCGGGGCTCGGCGTGCCCGACCTGGGCGGCTTGCGGTACCAGCGGTACCGCATTTACTGTCGGATTTATGCCGAGCTTCTCCAAAGGCGCCTCTGCTGCGACCCGCGAGCCCATCCACCTGGGTTCGGGTGAACCGGTCCTGCTGCTGCACCCGTTCCTGCTGTCCCAGTCGGTTTGGGAAGAAGTGGCCCAGCAATTGGCCGAGACCGGCCGCTACGAGGTGTTCGCCCCGACGATGGCCGGACACAACGGCGGACCGAAGGCCGCCACTTATTTCCTGTCCTCGAAGGTGCTGGCGGACCACGTCGAGCAGCAGATGGACGAACTTGGTTGGCAAACCGCCCACATCGTGGGCAACTCGTTAGGTGGTTGGGTGGCGTTCGAATTGGAGCGCCGCGGCCGGGCCCGTAGCGTCGTTGGGATCGCGCCGGCCGGTGGTTGGACCCGCTGGGCGCCGGCCAAGTTCGAGGTGATCGCCAAGTTCATAATCGCCCTTCCAGTCTTTGCGCTCGCCTGGCTGTTCGGCCCGCGTGTGCTGCATATTCCATTCAGTCGCCGCCTGGCGACCTACGCGATCAGCGCATCCCCCGATGTGGTTACCGAGCGTCAACTCTCCGTCATCATCGACGACGTCGCGCACTGCCCTGCCTACCTACAGCTGCTGGTCAAAGCCTTCCTGATGCCTGGCTTGCAGGAGTTGGCCGAGAACGAGGTCCCGGCACATCTAGTGGTCTGCCAGAAGGACCGGGTGGTTCCTGCGCCGCGGTTCAGCCGTCACTTCACCAGTAATCTGCCCGACGACCATCGGGTCACCGAGCTGGACAACGTCGGGCATGTGCCCATGTTCGAGGCGCCCGGACGCGTCACCGAGGTGATCGACGACTTCCTCACCGAGTGCATGCCCCACCTGCGGGCCGTGGAACCACCCGCGAGCTGACGTCGAACTCGATCGGCGGGGTGGCCCATTGGTTGAGTGGTCGCACGGCACGTGTACCGAACCGGCCAGCTGATTGCGGGTGGTATCGGGTGCCGCCGATCTCGGCAGACCGGCCGCCAACATGCGCACCTGCGTAATTGGCAGGCGGCAGCCGCCGTGCGCTACGCTTTGAGGCGGTCATGAGCGCCAGCATCAAGCCCCGGCTTGCTGGCCGGCAACCCTCCAACCGCGGTGGGGTGCCCCGGGTGATGACCAGGTTGAGTAGCCACAACCGGCTACACGGCAAGCGCGGGTCCGCCATGACGGACCCCTGAGCCAGACAGGGGAGCACCTTCGTGAGCACAGACAGCACCACCGAGACCGACCCGACCGCGCAGTGGTCCTTCGAAACGAAGCAGATCCACGCCGGCCAGCGGCCGGACCCGACGACGAATGCGCGCGCCCTGCCGATCTACCAGACCACGTCGTACACCTTCGACAACGTCGCGCACGCCGCCGCACTCTTCTCCCTGGCCGAGCCGGGCAACATCTACACCCGCATCGGCAACCCGACGACCGACGTGGTCGAGCAGCGCATCGCCGCCCTGGAAGGCGGGGTTGCCGCGCTGTTCCTGTCCTCCGGGCAGGCGGCGGAGACGTTCGCGATCTTGAATGTCGCCGGCGCCGGTGATCACATCGTGTCCAGTCCCAGGCTGTACGGCGGCACGTACAACCTGTTCCACTACTCGCTGGCCAAGCTCGGTATCGAGGTCAGCTTCGTCTCCGATCCCGACGACCTGGACGCCTGGCAGGCCGAAGTCCGGCCGAACACCAAGGCGTTCTTCGCCGAGACCATCTCCAACCCGCAGATCGACATCCTGGACACCCCGGCCGTCGCCGAGGTCGCGCACCGCAACGGGGTGCCGCTGATCGTCGACAACACCATCGCGACGCCGTACCTGATCCAGCCGCTGGCCCAGGGCGCCGACGTGGTGATTCACTCCGCCACCAAGTACCTGGGCGGACACGGCTCGGCGATCGCCGGGGTGATCGTCGACGGCGGCACCTTCGACTGGACCCAGGGCCGTTTCCCCGGCTTCACCACCCCCGACCCCAGCTACCACGGCGTCGTCTACGCCGAGCTCGGACCGCCCGCCTACGCACTCAAGGCCCGCGTGCAGCTGCTGCGCGACCTCGGCTCCGCCGCTTCGCCGTTCAACGCATTCCTGGTGGCCCAGGGCCTGGAAACGCTGAGCCTGCGGATCGAGCGGCATGTCGCCAACGCCCAACGGGTCGCCGAGTTTTTGGAAGCCCGCGACGACGTGGTGTCGGTCAACTACGCGGGTCTGCCGAGTTCGCCCTGGCACGAGCGGGCCAAGAAGCTGGCGCCCAAGGGCACCGGCGCCGTCCTGGCCTTCGAGCTGGCCGGCGGCGCGGAGGCCGGCAAGGCGTTCGTCGACGCGCTGCAGTTGCACAGCCACGTCGCCAACATCGGCGACGTTCGTTCGCTGGTGATCCACCCGGCGTCGACAACCCACGCTCAACTCAGCCCCGCCGAGCAACTGGCCACCGGCGTCACCCCCGGTCTGGTGCGTTTGGCGGTGGGCATCGAAGGGATCGACGACATCCTGGCCGACCTGGAGCGTGGTTTTGCTGCAGCCGGGGTATATAGCGCCTCTAGGACCAGCGACCCGCAGACTGTGGCGGCCTTCTGAGGAGACCTGACATGACGATCTCCGACGTGCCTACCCAGACGCTGCCCGCCGAAGGCGAGATCGGCGTCGTCGACATCGGCTCGCTGAGGCTGGAGAGCGGCGCGGTGATCGACGATGTCCACATCGCCGTGCAGCGCTGGGGTGAGCTGTCGCCGGCCCGGGACAACGTCGTGATGGTGTTGCACGCGCTCACCGGCGACTCGCACATCACCGGGCCCGCCGGACCGGGGCATCCGACCCCCGGCTGGTGGGACGGGGTGGCCGGGCCGGGGGCGCCGATCGACACCGACCGCTGGTGCGCGGTGTCCACCAACGTGCTCGGCGGCTGCCGCGGCTCGACGGGTCCGAGTTCGCTGGCCCGCGACGGAAAGCCTTACGGCTCAAGGTTTCCGCAGATCACCATCCGCGACCAGGTGGAGGCGGATCTGGCCGCGCTGGCGGCGCTGGGAATAACCGAGGTGGCCGCCGTCGTTGGCGGATCCATGGGCGGTGCCCGGGCTTTGGAATGGATGGTCGGTCACCCGGAACGGGTGCGGGCCGGGCTGCTGCTGGCGGTGGGGGCGCGCGCCACCGGTGACCAGCTCGGCACCCAGACCACCCAGATCGCGGCGATCAAGGCCGACCCGAACTGGCAGGGCGGCGACTACCACGAGACCGGTCGCGCCCCCGACGACGGACTGCGGATCGCGCGCCGCATCGCGCACCTGACCTACCGCGGCGAGGTCGAACTCGACCGGCGCTTCGGCAACGACGCGCAGGACGGCGAAGACCCGGCGGCCGGCGGCCGCTACGCCGTGCAGAGCTACCTGGAACACCAGGGCGACAAGCTGTTGGCCCGGTTCGACGCGGGCAGTTACGTGGCCCTGACCGAGGCGCTCAACAGCCACGACGTCGGGCGCGGGCGCGGCGGGCTGCACGCGGCGCTCACCAGGTGCCCGGTGCCGGCGGTGGTCGGCGGGGTCACCTCTGACCGGCTCTACCCGTTGCGGCTGCAGGACGAGCTCGCCGAGCTGCTGCCCGGTTGCGCCGGCGTGCGGGTGGTCAAGTCGGTCTGCGGGCACGACGGCTTCCTGGTGGAATCCGACGCCGTCGGCGTGTTGATCCGCGAGACGCTCGACCTGGCTTCGCAACCAGGCACCGCACCAGGCGCGTGTTCGCGGTGACCCGCTCCAGGCGTGACCGCTCCCTGTCGTTCGGCTCGGCGGCGGCCGCCTACGAGCGGGGCCGCCCGACCTATCCGCCCGACGCCATCGACTGGCTGCTGCCCGCGGGCGCCCGCCAGGTACTGGACCTGGGGGCGGGGACCGGCAAGCTGACCACCCGGCTCGTCGAGCGCGGGCTGGACGTGGTGGCGGTCGACCCGGTTCCGGAGATGCTGGAAGTGCTGACCGCTTCGCTGCCCAAGACACGTGCCCTGCTGGGCACCGCGGAAGAGATTCCGTTGGAGGACAACAGCGTTGACGCGGTGCTGGTGGCCCAGGCGTGGCACTGGGTGGACCCGGCCCGCGCAATCCCGGAGGTGGCCCGGGTCCTGCGGCCCGGCGGACGGCTGGGCCTGGTGTGGAACACCCGGGACGAACGGCTGGGCTGGGTAAGGGAACTGGGCGAGATCATCGGTCGCGACGACGACCCGTTGCGCGACCGCGCGACGCTGCCCGAACCGTTCACCGAGATGCAGCGGCACCAGGTGGAGTGGACGAATTACCTCACGCCGCAGGCGCTGATCGACCTGGTGGCGTCACGCACCTACTGCATCAACTCGCCGGCCGAGGTGCGCACCCAGACCCTGGACAAGGTCCGCGGACTGCTGGCCACCCATCCGGCGCTGGCGAACTCCGCCGGGCTTGCGCTGCCGTACGTCACAGTGTGCGTGCGGGCAACCCTTTCCTGACCGGCTATCCCGGATCTCAGCGGTAGCCGCGCTTGAGCAGGTGCCGGGCGCCGGCGTTCATCGCCTCCGGTCCCGCGACCTCGAAGTCGAACGCGTTGGCCAGCCGGTTGGTGATTCCGAAGACCAGGGCCACCGCGAGAGCATCGGTGATCTGTTGCGGGGTAACACCTTTGGACAACAGGGCGGCCATATCGTGCGGGCCGGGGGTGTCCGGCCCGGCCAGCATGCGCAAGGTGGCGCGCAGCGGCTCCCCGATGGGCGCGGTGTCCAGGTCGGCGAGGGTGGCTTGCACCGCGGCGGGGTCCCCGTACCACTGACCCGACGTGGCCGAGTGCGCGGCGACGCAGAACGGGCACTCGTTGGCTTTGGACACGACGGCCGCCATCAGTTCGCGGTCGCCGACGGACCATTCGGAGGGTCCGCGCATGGCCTCGTGCGTCAGTGGCCCGGCGCCGTAGAAGTCGGTTCGGTACAGGGCCAGTTTCACGGCGTCGACGACGGGCTGTCGGGTCATCAGCCGGATCAGGGTGAAAAGTGCCTTGGTGGGCAGGGAATGGCCGCGTTCCAGAACTGTCAGCCTCATCGGTCCCCACTTAGGCGGATCGCCTCTGCCAGGGCGGCAGTTGCGCCGTCGTACCGGCGGCCGGCCGCTCCTACCGCGGCGCAGACCGCGATCTCGAAGATCTGGTCCTCGCTGAATCCCGCGGCCCGGGCGGCGGCCACGTCGTCGTCGCTCACCTCATCCGAGCGGTGGGCGATCTTGTCGACCAGGGTGCGTAGCGGCTCGCTGCGGCCGGTGTTGCCGAATGCTTCACGGCGCAACTCGCTTGGCGCCTGTGCGTCGCTGTTGAGAATGCGGGCGATGAGCTCCCGGTGCAGTTCGCTGATGTCGGTCATATCGGTACTCCCCTCTCCATACTTCCGACGAACGGCGGGGCCCCGATGTGACAACACCGCCCTACGGCGGGACCGGCAAATCGGGGCACAGTGTGATGTACCCGACTTCGGGTGATATCCATTGCTGCCAGTCTTCGTGGCTGACGTTGGACGTGAGTTTCGAGCAGAGCAGCTCGACGGTGGCATCGAGCGGGGTTGGCGAAAGCCGCACAGTGGTGTCGTCGCTTCCGTAGGCCAGGCTCCGCCCGTCGGGGCTGAACGCGACGCTAAGGACGGCATCGGTGTCGCTCATCAGCGGCTGGCCCAGCGGGTGCGCGTGGGTCAGATCCGCCAGATCCCACAGCTGCACATCGTGATCGGCGCTGCCGGACGCCAGCGTGCGTCCGTCCGGACTGAACGCCACCTGATACACGTAACCCGTGTGGCCGTGCAGCGGACGGCCCAGCGAGCTCGGGTGTACCAGGTCCGTCACGTTCCACAGCAAGACGGTGTCATCGCCACTGCCGGAGGCGAGCGTGTGACCGTCCGGACTGAACGCCACGCTGAAAACGGCGGTCATGTAGGGACGAGACGGCTGGCTGAGCGGCGCCGCGTGATTTCGGTCAGCGAGGCTCCACAACCGGATGGTGGCATCGTCGCCGCCGGAGGCCAGGGTGCGCCCGTCGGGACTGAACGCGACACTGCGCACGGTTGCGCTGTGCCCGGTGAGGGCCCCGCCCAACGCAATTGGGCGCGCCACGTCCGTGAGATCCCACAACCGGACGGCGGCATCGTCACCCCCCGAGGCCAACGTATGCCCGTCGCGACTGAACGCGACACTGCGCACCGGCGCGCTGTGAACCGCGAGCGGCGGACCCAACGGAGCCGGGTGCGCCACGTCCGCCAGATTCCACAACCGGATGGTGGCATCGTCGCCGCCGGAGGCCAGGGTGCGCCCGTCGGGACTGAACGCTACGCTCTGGACGGCGCCGGTGTGACCACGCAGCGGCTCACCCAGCGCTCGCGGGTGCACCGGATCCGCGAGATCCCACAACCGGATGGTGGCGTCCTCGTTACCCGAGACCAGGGTGTGCCCGTCGGGACTGAACACCACGCTGTGCACCACGCCGGCATGCGCCTGGAGCGGCAGCGCCGCGTCGAGGTTCCACAACTGGATGTTGCCGTCCTGACTTCCGGAGGCCAACGTATGCCCGTCCGGGCTGAACGCGATGCTGGGCACGTTGCCGCTGTGCCCGGACAGTGGGCCGCCCAGCGGACCGGCGTGCGCCGGGTCGGCCACGTCCCACAACCGCACGGTGTCGTCGTCGCTACCGGAGGCCAGGATGCGCCCGTCGGGACTGAAGGCCAGACTCTGCACGACGTCGGTGTGTCCGCGAAGGGGTTCACCCAGCGGGCTCGGGTGGGCCGGTTCCGCGAGATTCCACAACTGGATGTCGCCGTCCTCGCTACCGGAGGCCAGGGTGCGCCCATCGGGGCTGAAGGCCAGATCCTGTACGAAATGCTTGTGCCCGGAATGGGATTCACCCAGCGGGGCCGGGTGTGCCGGGTCGGCGACCAGCCACATCCGCACGGCGCCGTTCCCGCCTCCGGAGGCCAGCAAGCGCCCGTCGGGACTGAACGCCACACTGGCCACACCGGCGCCCTGACCCTGCAACGGGGCGCCCAGCGGACGCGAATGACCCGGGTCGGCGACGTCCCACAACCGCACCGTCCCGTCTCCGCTACCGCAGGCCAGCACGCGCCCGTCGGGACTGAACGCCACACTGGCCACGCCACCGCCCTGACCTTGCAACGGCCCGCCCAGCGGACCGGCGTGCCCCGGGTCGGCGACGTCCCACAACCGCACCGTGCCGTCGCCGCCTCCAGAGGCCAGCACGCGGCCGCGGGGACTGAACGCGACACTTGCCACCGCGGCGACCTGACCTTTTACCGGCTGGCCCAGTGCGTGCGGGTGCGCCGGGTCAGCGACGTCCCACAACCGCACGGTGCCATCGCCGCCGCCGGAGGCCATGGTGTGCCCGTCGGGACTCATCGCGACAGTGCCGACGGGTGCCGGTGTGGAGATGACGATGCGGGTGGTGCTCAGCGCGGTGGCGGCGGTGTAGAGCGCGCCGCGGCCGGCGGCCGGGTCCGACCGCAACCGTTGCGCCGCCAGGGTGGCGGTCAGTGCGCGGATGTTGCTGTCGGTGATGGTTCCGGAAAACACCGCTGCCGCTTGGGCATCCAGTTCCGCGGCCAGCGCGTTGCGCGCTTCGCGGGCGGCTTGCCTGAACATGACCACGGCCACCGCGGCGCCGATGACCGCGATGACGGCGATGACGGACGTTCCGACGAGGACACGGCGCAAGATCCGGCTCCGCTGCCGGAGTGCCGCGGCGCTGTCCTGAGCCTGTTCGCGCGCTTGGGTTTCCGCAGCGGCGAGCTTCTTGGCGGCTTCGAGTTCGGCCTGCTGGCGCTGCTGTTCCAGCGCAGCCTGTTCATTCTCCCGCTGCCGGGAGGCCACCAGGTAGTCGCGGACATGGTCCAGACGGTTGCGGAATCCTGGCTTGGCAGTGAGGTTTTCGGCCGCCGTCAGCCGTGGGCCGTGCAGCAGCCAGGCGTCCTCACACTGCTTCTTGTGCCACTCGGCCGCGCCGCGTTCCAGAGCGTCGGCGGCCTTGAGGTCTTCACACTCCTCGACCAGCCAGCCCGCAAGCTCTTCCCATTGCCGCAGCAGGCCTTCCAAGGCGACCTCGACGACCACCACGCCGTCGCGCAGGTCCTTCATCAGCAGCCGCCGGGCGATGAATCGCTCCAGCAGCGGCCGGCTGTCCTCCGGCAGGTCGTCCCAGCGGGCCAGGCGTCGCATCGGCTGGTCGTTGTCGGGATTGATCGTCGCCAGCCAGGGGATGAACGCGGCCCGCAGCCGGTGCAGCTGCTCGGCGCGCTCACCGGGTTCCGGCGACAGCAGCTCGCGGATCTCGGCCTGGACCACCCCGTCGATACCGCCCCGCTCCACATAGGGCTTGGCGGTGAGCCGGCCGGTGGACCCGTAGTCGCGGTACAGCCAGGCCAGAGTCAGCGACAGCAGCGGCAGGGTGTCTGCCCCGGCGGTGGCGTCGGCCAGCAGCATCCGCACCAGGTCCTCGTCGAGGTACAGCGGGCGTCCACCGTCCGTCGATCGCTGCGCGGGGCCGGTGATCACGCTGTGGAACTGGGTCGCGTCCATCGGACGCAGGTCGAACTGGCGGGTCTGCAGCCCGGCGAGCTGCGGCGCGGTCTGCATCTGCCCGTAGCGGTCGGTGCGGATGGTCGCCGCCACGATCAACGGCAGCCGGTCCTGGTCGTCGGCGCCCTGGGCGAGGTCCCGGATCAGCGCCAGGAAGCCCGCCGCCTCGCCGCCGCTCTCGGCGGCGAACAACTCCTCGGCCTGATCCAGCGGTATGACGATGGTTGGCGGCTCGCGCTCGGCGGCCGCGTCGGGCAGACTTCCGGTGCCGGCGTCCCGGCATTCCACCAGCCAGGTCCGCAGCGCCGCGGCGTCGCCGCGCGAGCAGGCGTCCTTGATGTCACCCAGCGGCGGATCATTCAGCCCCAGCCGTTGCCTGGTCGCGCAAATCGCCTGTGCCAGGCCGCAAGCGCCGGTCAGCGCCCGCAGCTCGGGCCGGACGATGTCCAGCACGAGATAGCTGCGCACATCTCGCTGCAGCCGCGGCACGATGCCGGCGCGCAGGAAACACGACTTGCCTGCGCCCGAGGCGCCCAGCACGACGAACAGCGTCTCGTCGCTGTCCCGCATCCCGTGCAGGGCGTCCATCGCCCGCACCAACTCGGCGTCGCGGCCGAAGAACACTCCTGCGTCGACCGGCTGGAAGGTTTCCCAGCCTCGGTAGGGCGGCCGGTCCGGCTCCGACGGGGGTGGCCAGGGGAACGTCGCCGCACCGATACCCGACGCGTTCGCCGATCCGGGTGAACCGGCGCCGCCTGCCCGCAGTGCCTCCACGGGGGTCAGCGGTCCCGTCAGGCCGTGGTCCACGGTGTCGCCGGTGTGCCCGCGCACCGGCGTCGCCAGCGCCTCTGCGGCGGCCTCGGCCAGCTCCCCGGCGCTCGGGTAGCGGTCGGCCGGTTCCTTCGCCATGCCGCGGGCGACCACCTCGTCGAAGCCGACCGGGATGCCGGACCGTTGCTCGGTCGGCCGCGGCGGAGGCGCTGTGAGATGCGCCGTCATCTGTTGTGCCACAAGGTCACCGACGAACGGCCGGTCGCCGGTCAGGCATTCGTAGAGCATGCACGCCAGCGCGTAGACGTCGGTGCGCGCGTCGGCGACGTCAGTCATCAACCGTTCCGGGGCCATGTAAGCCCACGTGCCCGCGGTGCGGCCCGCGCCGGTCAATCTCGAGGCCGATCCGTCGTAGGCGACACCGAAGTCGATCAGATAGACGAAGTCGCGATCGGTCATCAGGGCGTTGGATGGTTTGACGTCCCGGTGCACCAGGCCGCCGGCATGAGCCGCGTCCAGGGCGGCCGCGATCTGTTCGACGACCCGCACCGCGCGAGCCGGGGCCATCGGGCCGTCACGGCGCAGCGAGGTGTCGACGTCGACCCCGTTGATGATCGGCATCACGAGATAGAGGCGGCCGTCGATTTCGCCGGTGTCGTGAATGGGGATGATGTGCGGTTCGGTCAGCCGCGCGCAGATCAGCGCCTCCCGGCTGAACCTTTCCCTAAAGCCCGCCTCGCGGCCGCGGTCGGCAGCCAGGATCTTGATCGCCACGTCGCGTCCCATGACGGTGTCGTGGGCCTTGTACACCTCGCCCATGCCGCCCTGGCCGATCAGCTCGAACAACCGGTAGCGACCGAATTCGCTGGCTTCCAACCGACGCGTGCCCCTTCCGTTCACCTACGACCGGTCAGGGACGTAGGCGTTAGGGACATTGAACCGGGCCGACGTGCGTCGACGGGGGGAAATCGCACGATGGACCAAACGGCTTCAGAACGAAAGCCCTGAGTACATCAACCCGTTGGGATCATATTGCTGGCGGACCGAGGTCAGCCTCGCCAGGTTGGACCCGAAATACCGCGACGCCGGCGTGTTGGGCTCCAGGTAGTTGACGTAGCCTCCGGCCGAAACCTGTTGCACCGTCGTGTGCGCGGTGGCCACCCAGGTGCTGGCCGTCGACGTCTGCCCGCTGCCGTTCTCGACGTACCACTGCGCGACGGCGGCATGCCGGCGCCACGGGAACGCCGAGCCGGCCGGTTCGACGTCGCCGACCGCGCCGCTCAGCGTGTCGACGATCACCGACGCGCGTCCGCCGGCCGGCGGCCACTTTCCGAGAGCCGCGACAATCGCTTGTGCCGCAGTCGAATTCATGGTGCCGATCACGTCGGAACCGGCGACGAAGCCACGCGGGGAACTCGTCGCGCTGCCGCCGGCGAGATACATCACCAGGTCCATGTGCGTCATCGTCTTGTGCTCGGTCGCGGTCGGCTGAGCGCCCACCGCGGCTGTGATCGCCTGCGCCACCGCTTGACCCGAGCCGGCGGGGCAGGTGGCCAGCACGTGACAGTTGCCCTCGGTACCGCTGACCGACAGATCCACCAGGCCCCAGGTGTTGCGGTCGGCTTTCTGGTCGAGGGAAGACAGCCAGGTCTGCCAGCCGGCCAGCACCTGCGCTCCGGCGGCCGGAATGAAATCGACCCGCACCACGTCCGAGTCGGCGACCGGGAAGGTCGAGAACGTGAGCGACGTCGTCACGCCGAAATTGCCGCCACCGCCGCCGCGCAACGCCCAGAACAGGTCTGGATGGTCCTCGGCCGACGCGGTGACCGTCTCCCCGCTGGGCAGCACCACCGAAGCCGATCGCAAAGCGTCGCAGGCCAGCCCGGCGTGCCGGGAGTCGGCGCCCATCCCACCGCCCAGCGTCAGCCCGGCCGCGCCGACGGTGGGGCAACTGCCGGTGGGAATCGACCGCCCCGCGGAGGCCAGTGCCTGCTGCACCGCATACAGGGTTGTCCCGGCGGGCACCGTGACGGTGCCGCTGCCGCTGTCGAAGTTCACCCCGCCGGTCAGTCCGCGCAGGTCCAGGACCATGGCGCCGTTGGCGCTCGACGCGCCGGTGTAGGAGTGCCCGCCGGCGCGGGGGGCGACCTTGAGCTTGTTGGCGGCCGCGAAGGCGAGCGCCTTGGCGACGTCAGCCGGTGAGGTGACCGTGACTACCGCCGCCGGCGTGGCGGCGTTGTAGTTCGAGTTGAAGACCTGCTTGGCGGTGGTGAAGGACGCGCCGTCCGCGGGCAGCAGCACCTTGCCACCGATCGAGGAGGCCAGGCTGCTCCACGCGCCGCTCGGCTCCGCCCAGGCCCGCGGCCCCCGAATCCCGGGGGGTATCCCGACCGGTATTCCGAACAGTGCCGAACCCGCCACGGCTCCGGCGGCCCCCCGAAGAAATGCCTGGCGAGAGATCATGAGCCGCATTGTTATTCGCCGGAGAACCGGATGCGACCTCCGTCACCGTGTTGCGGCACAGCGTGATGTGATTGTGTCCGTCGCGCCGGCAAAACGCCGGTCCTGCCAAACCTTTACGCCATCGTGTCCCGAATGAGACCGGCATGGACAAAGGTTCGAGGAGTCGCTTGAGTGCCGCATCAAAGGTGCTCTCCAACATCAGGGAGCTCGATATGCAGCCATGGCGCCACCAACCACTGAGCGTTCGGCTATTGGCCGGAACCGCCTGTCTTTTGACCGCGGGTGCCGCCTTCGCCGCCCCGGCCGAGGCCAGCCCCGTCGACGACGCGTTCATCACCGCGCTGAGCAACGCCGGCGTCAACTACGGCGACCCGATCAATGCCGAGAACCTGGGCAAGTCGGTCTGCCCGATCCTGGCCCAGCCCGGAGGGTCGTTCAACACGGCCGCTTCCCGCGTTTTCGCCAGCCAGAGCGGCATGTCGCCCGAGATGGCCGGCATGTTCACCACCATCGCGATCCAGATGTACTGCCCGTCGGTGATGGCCGACGTGGCCGCGGGCAAGGTGCCGGGCGCGCTGCAGCAGATCCCGGGCGTCGGCAGCATTCCGGGGCTGGCCGGGATTCCGGGGATGCCCGGCAGCTAGTCCCGATGGCGGCGACCCGCAGCGCCCGGCTCCGTTCGATGGCGGCGACCCGCAGCGCCCGGCTCCGCCGCGCTTGCGATCGCCGCGGCCGCGCTTGCGATCGCCGCGGCCGCGCTTGCGATCGCAGCTAGCCGGTCCCCAGCGGGTCGATGGTCCACGCGACGTAGACCATCGCGGCCCCTACCGACGCGGTGGTGAGGAAGTCGGTCCCCCGGCTCCGCACCACCAGCAATCCGGCCCGGTCGTCGGGCAGGGCCAGTCGCAGCACTGCGGCCACCCCGACCCCGATGCCGATCAGCAGCGAGCCGCGGCGCCAGAAGTTGGCGCCCGCCAGCACGAACGCCACCAGGAAGATGAGCCCGACGAGCAGGATCGGCCATTGGGCGCGCACCGCGCGCCCCAGAATGGCCCGGACCGTCATCGGATAGTCACTGCCGTTCGGCCAGCTCGACGACGTTGGTCAGCAGGAACGCACGGGTCAGCGGACCGACGCCGCCGGGGTTGGGTGAGATGTGACCGGCGACCTCCCACACGTCGGGATGCACGTCCCCGGTGAGCTTGCCGTCCACTCGGCTGACACCGACGTCGACGACGGCAGCGCCCGGGCGGACCATGTCCGCGGTCAGCATGTGCGGTACCCCGACCCCGGCAACGATGATGTCGGCCTGCCTGGTCAGCGCGGGAAGATCGCGAGTTCCGGTGTGGCACAACGTGACTGTGGCGTTCTCCGAACGCCGGGTGAGCAGCAGCCCCAACGGGCGGCCCACCGTCACACCGCGCCCGATGACCACCACGTGGGCCCCGGCGATCGGCACGTCGTAGCGGCGCAGCAGGTGGACGATGCCGCGCGGGGTACACGGCAGCGGCGCCGGCATGTTCAGCACCAGCCGGCCCAGGTTGGTCGGGTGCAGGCCGTCGGCGTCCTTGTCGGGGTCGACGCGTTCCAGCGCCGCGTTCTCATCGAGGTGCTTCGGCAGCGGTAGTTGGACGATGTACCCGGTGCACTCGGGGTTGGCGTTCAGTTCGTCGATGGTCTCGTTGAGCGTTTCAGTGGAGATGTCGGCGGGCAGGTCGCGCCGGAGCGAGGTGATGCCCACCTTGGCGCAGTCGGCGTGCTTGCCGCGGACGTAGGCCTGCGAGCCGGGGTCGTCACCGACCAGGATGGTGCCCAGCCCGGGTGTGCGGCCGGCGGCGGTCAGGGCCGCCACTCGCTTGGTCAGGTCGACGAAGATCTCGTCACGGGTGGCCTTGCCGTCCAGCGTGATTGCGCCCACGCCAGACAGTCTGGCATGACCGGGTGTGATCGCCACCCGGGCCCGAGCGGTTAGGCTGCCTATATGTCTGCAGCCCCAGACGTCCTGAGCCCCGCCACACTCGGTCCGCTGACCCTTCGAAACCGGACCATCAAGTCCGCGACGTTCGAAGCCCGCACCCCGAACGCGCTGGTGACCGATGACCTGATCGAGTACCACCGCAAGCCCGCCGCCGGCGGGGTCGGCATGACCACCGTCGCCTACTGCGCCGTCTCCCAGGGCGGGCGCACCGAGGGCAACGGCATCTGGATGCGCCCGGAGGCGGTGCCGGGCTTCCGGCGCCTCACCGACGCGATCCACGCCGAAGGCGCGGCCGTCAGCGCCCAGATCGGCCACGCCGGCCCGGTCGCCAACGCCCGCAGCAACGGGGCCACCGCGCTGGCGCCGGTGCGGTTCTTCAATCCCATCGGCATGCGGTTCGCCAAGAAGGCCAGCGCGGACGACATCGACGAGGTGCTCGCCGATCACGCCAAGGCGGCCCGGTTCGCGGTCGAGGCCGGCTTCGATGCCGTCGAAATCCATCTGGGCCACAACTATCTGGCGAGCGCGTTCCTGTCTCCGCTGATCAACCGCCGCACCGACGAGTTCGGCGGGTCGCTGGCCAACCGGGCCAAGGTGGCACGCGGGCTGGTGATGGCGGTGCGCCGGGCCGTCGACCAGGGTCCGCGGCAGATCGCCGTCACCGCCAAGCTCAACATGTCCGACGGGGTGCGCGGCGGCATCTCCAACGAGGAGTCGCTGATCACGGCCCAGTGGCTGGAGGAAGACGGCGGCCTGGACGCGATCGAGCTGACCGCGGGCAGCTCGCTGGTCAATCCGATGTACCTGTTCCGCGGCGACGCGCCGCTCAAGGAGTTCGCCGGCGCCTTCAAGCCGCCGCTGCGCTGGGGCATGCGGATGACGGGCACCAAGTTCCTGCGCGAATATCCCTACAAAGAGGCCTACCTGCTGAACGAGGCCAAGCTCTTCCGCGCCGAGCTGAAGCTGCCGCTGATTCTGCTGGGCGGCATCACCAACCGGGAGACGATGGACCTGGCGATGGCCGAGGGGTTCGACTTCGTCGCCATGGGCCGCGCGCTGCTGGCCGAGCCCGACCTGATCAACCGGATCGCCCGCGACGGCGCCGGCGTCCGATCGGCCTGCACGCACTGCAACAAGTGCATGCCCACGATCTACAGCCGCACCCGCTGCGTGGTCACCGGGGCGCCGGACTAGGGTCCGATCCCCGTGTAGATCAGGCCGGATAGCCGCTGGCCGACGTTCATCCAGCCGGAGTTGAAGGCCTGGGTGATCAGGTCCAGGGTGCTGGTGTTGAACACTCCCGACATGCCGGCGCCGCGGTTGAGCAGGCCGGAGAGCTGGGTGCCGAAGTTGAGCATCCCGGAGGTCGACCCGAGCAGCGGATCCGAGATCGCGTTGAGGAATCCGGACATCGCCGAGCCGGAGTTCCAGAAGCCGGACCCGCCGCCGCCACCGACATTGAAGAAGCCCGAGGACGGCAGCAACGTCGTATTCCAGAAGCCCGGCGTCCCGCCGAAGCCGATGATCGGAATCTCGATCGGACCGACGGTGGACGCGACGTGCAGGTCCAGCGGAATCCGGTCGATGACCGCGGTCGGCAGCCCGAAGGCCGGGGTGGCGAAGCTCAACCCGAAGTTCAGCGGCAGGCTGGGGATGCCGCCGCCCGGGATGCCGGAGCCGGGGATGGTCAGGGACAGCGGCAGTCCGATGTGGATCGGTTCCAGCGGAATGGTGAAGCCGGGGAACGTTGCCGTCCCGGCCAGAATCGAGATCGGGTTGACGTTGAATCCCGGCGTCGTGACGCTGACACCGCCGGGGCTGCCCGAGATCTTGATCGGGCCCGGGATCACCAGTCCGTAGCTGGCGACCACGTACAAGTCCGAGCTGCCGCCGGACACCGCGGTGCTGGGCGCGGTGTTGTAGTTGACGGTGAAGTTGGGCGTGCTGATGGTGAAGGGTCCGACGCTGACCGGGCCGACATCGACGGTCGGGTTGACGCCCAGGTGGATCGACGGCACCGGGATCGACGGGATGCTGATCGGGCCGATACCGCCGGCGGTGTTGATATACAACGGGATTGACGGGATTTGGATCGGCGGCAGCACGGTGATCGGGCCGACGCCGCCGAGCAGGTCGCCGCCGACCGCGGCGAACTGCGGCACGGTGTAGCCGAGAGCGACGCCGGCCAGGCCCTGGAAGTTGCCGCGCCACAGGATGCCGTTGCTGTAGTTGCCGGTCATGAAGGCGCCGGTGTCGGTGCTGCCGGAGTTGGCGACACCGGTGCTGGCATGGCCGGTGTTGAACCAGCCACTGTTGAGGCTGCCCGGGTTGAAATCACCGGTGTTGGTGTGGCCGACGTTGAAGCTGCCCGAGTTGTAATGCCCGGCATTGCCCAACCCGGTATTGAAATTCCCCGCATTGAACAAACCGGTACTGGCGATCCCGGAGTTGCCGATCCCGGTGTTGTAACTACCCGAGTTGAACAACCCGAAGTTGCCGGTGCCGGTGTTGAAGAACCCGACATTGCCCGTCCCGGAATTGAACAACCCCAGATTGCCGCTACCCGAATTCAGCGCCCCGATCCCGGTCAGATTGTTGCCGCTGAGCCCGATCCCGATGTTGTTGTCCCCGGTATTGGCCAACCCCAGATTGCCCACCCCCACATTGGCCAACCCGAGGTTGTGACTACCGGCGTTGCCGAACCCGAAGTTGCCCACCCCGGCCAGACCCGCCACCAACCCGCCGTTGCCGAACCCGACGTTGCCGTTGCCGATATTGGCCAACCCCACATTGAGGTCCCCGACATTGCCCAACCCCAGGTTCTGCAACCCGGCATTGCCCGCCCCGAGGTTGTAGTCGCCCACATTGCCCAACCCGACGTTGAAATTGCCCACATCGGCCAGACCCAGGTTGGCGATCAACGACCGGCTCACCCCGTCCCCGGCGGTGATCAACCCCGCCACGTGATGACCCACATTGCCCACCCCCGACACCAACGCCGGCACCCCCAACGCCGCGGTGTTGTACAACCCCGACACCCCCGAGCCGAAGTTGAGCAGTCCGGAGTTCAGCGTGCCGGCGTTGAAGTAGCCCGACCCCGTCCCCAGCAGCGCGTCGTGCGCCTGGTTCCACCAACCCGACATGCCCGCGCCGAAGTTGCCCCAGCCCGATCCGCCACCGGCACCGCTGTTGAAGAAGCCGGACGAGGGAAGGGTCGTGGTGTTCCCGAAGCCCGGCATTGCCGGGACATTGACGAACGGGATGTTGCTGGAGATGACGTACACGGTGCCGTCGACGTTTCCGACGATCTGCGGGAAGGTGATTGCCGGGATGTCGACGCCCAGGTTGCCGGCATTGACGGCGAGGTTGATCAGGTTGGCCGCCGGGAACGTCACGCCACCGGGGAAGACGGTGATCGGATCGACGAAGCCGGGCACGTGGAAACCCGCCGGGATGCGGCCGATGTTGAGTTCGGGGGTGTCGAAGCCTTCGGTGACGATCTTGATGAAGGTGTTCGCGGCCCCGGCCATGCCACCGGTGGCGGTGAGATTGCCGGTATTGAACGGATTGCCCCCCGATCCGCCGATCGAATAGTAGGTCGGGCCGAGGTAGATGACCGCGCCGGTGTCACCAGGCGTCCAGATGAGGAAGGGACTGGTCGCGGTGTTCGGCCCCCGCACCGGGTCGGTGTGCATGACCATGTTGATGGCGTCGATACCCGGGATGTGAACGGACGGAACCCTGATCGGCCCGAAGCCGATGCTGCCCAGGATGTCCGGGTTGAGCGCGGGAATGTCGATCTGCGGGATGGTGAACGACCCCATCGCGACGTTCCCGCCCAGTTGCAGGTGGGTGGCCGGGATCGGGATGGGCGGGATGACCACCGGGCCGAATTCGCCGGCGCCGTGAATGTCGAGCAGCGCGATCTTGGGCAGCGGGTAGTCGTAGTGGAACCCGAACAGCCCCTGGTATTCGCCGCGCCAGAGCAGGCCGTTGCTGTAGCTGCCGGACATGAGAGCGCCGGTGCCGACGTTGCCGGTGTTCAGGAAGCCGGTGTTGGAGTTGCCGCTGTTGAGCCAGCCGGTGTTGAGGTTGCCCGGGTTGAAGTCGCCGCTGTTGGTGTGGCCGGCGTTGAAGCTGCCGGTGTTGTAGTTTCCGGGGTTGGCCAGGCCGGTGTTGAAGTTGCCCGCATTGAAAAGACCCGTGGAGGCTATTCCGCTGTTGCCGATGCCGGTGTTGTAGCTGCCGGAGTTGAACAGGCCGAAGTTGCCGGTGCCGGTGTTGAAGAAACCGATGTTGTTGGTGCCGGAGTTGAACAGTCCGATGTTGCCGGACCCGGAGTTCAGGCCGCCGATGCCGGTGAGGTTGTCACCGACCAGTCCGATGCCGATGTTGTTGCTGCCGCTGTTGGCGAACCCGATGTTGCTCAGGCCGGCGTTGGCGAGGCCGAAGTTGCCGCTTCCGGCATTGGCGAATCCGACGTTGCCGATGCCGGCCAGGCCGGCCGACAGGCCTGCGTTGCCGAATCCGATGTTGCTGATTCCGACGTTGCCCAGGCCGATGTTGCCGTCGCCGAGGTTGCCGAAGCCCAGGTTCCGCAGGCCGGCATTCGCCGCGCCCAGGTTCAGCGCGCCGATGTTGCCCAACCCGATGTTGTGGCTGCCCAGGTCGGCCAGGCCGAGGTCGACGATGGGACTCTGGTCGCCCATGGTCCCCGCGGTGAACAGCCCGGCCAGGTGGTGGCCGACATTGCCGATGCCGGATAGCGTCGCCGGCGTCCCCAGGGGCAGCGAACTGGTGTTGAACAGACCCGACACGGCCGAGCCGAAGTTCAGCAGCCCCGAGTGCAGGGAACCGGCGTTGAGGTAGCCCGACGCCGACCCGGCCAGCGCGCTCGACGCCTGGTTCCACCAGCCCGACACGCCCGCGCCGAAGTTGCCGAAGCCCGACACTCCGCCGGCGCCGCTGTTGAAGAAGCCGGACGACGGTGTCGCGGAGGTGTTCCCGAAGCCGGCGGTCCGCGGGATGTCGATCAGCACCGTGCTGCTCTGCGGCATGGTGATGTTGAGCGCGGCGTGCAGCGGCAGCGAATTGATCTGGAGGCCGTTCGGGAAAATGGTGATCGGATCCAGAATTCCGGTGGCGTCGATGTTGAACGGGATGGCGTTCTGCGGAATGTTGAGCCCGCCCGGGAACAAGGTGAAGGCGGGCAGCCCGCCGCTGATGTCGATGTTCAGCGGAATCGCTTCGGTGCTGATCGTCGGGATGTTGATGACCGGGATGCTCAGCGAGTTGTAGCCGGAGGACGCGAAGCCGGAGCCGGTGAACAACGTGATGCCCTTGACGGGTTCCTGGGCCCAGTCGTTGTGGCCCATGAATCCCATCCCGTTGGGCTGGCCGATCGTCCAGACGAAGTTGCTGATCAGCGGGATCCGCACCTTGATGATCGGCAGCGTGAACTCGGAGGCGAGCGGGGCGGGGTTGTTGAACGACGTGGTGTAGGTCTGGCCGCCGAGCGTCATGCCTTGCAGGAAGACGATCGGCGGGATCTCGATCACCCGATGGATGTCGAGTTCGAATGCAGGAACATCGATTTGCGGGATGACGTAGGGCCCGACGTTGAATATCTGGTGGAAATCGAACAGCGACATTCCGGCGATGTGGATCGGGTCGGAGATCTTGATGGGCCCGAAGTCGAAGGTCCGGTCGAAGTCGAAAATGGTGCTGCCGGGGATGTCGAGTCTGTACTGGAAGCCGTAGGTGCCGTGCCAGTCACCCGTCCACAGCACCCCGTTGTTGAAGTTGCCGGAGTTGAAGGCGCCGGTATTGACATTGCCGGTGTTGAACAGGCCGGTGTTGGTGTTGCCGACGTTGAACCAGCCGGTGTTGACGTTGCCCGAGTTGAAGTCGCCGGTGTTGGCGTCGCCGACGTTGAAACTGCCGGTGTTGTAGTGGCCGGCATTGGCCAGTCCGGTGTTGAAATTGCCGGCGTTAAACAGGCCGGTGGAACCCGTCCCTGAGTTGCCGACGCCGGTGTTGTAGCTGCCGGAGTTGAACAACCCGAAGTTGCCGGTGCCGGTGTTGAAGAAGCCGACGTTGCCGGTGCCGGAGTTGAACAGGCCGATGTTGCCGGCCCCGGTGTTGAGGGCGCCGATGCCGGTCAGGTTGTCGCCGGTCAGGCCGATGCCGATGTTGTTGCTGCCGGTGTTGGCGATCCCGATGTTGCCGGTCCCGTGGTTCGCGAAGCCGGCGTTGAAGCTGCCGGCGTTACCGAATCCGTTGTTGCCCAGGCCCGCCAGTCCCGCCGCCAGGCCCGAGTTGCCGAACCCGAAGTTGCCGTCGCCGAGGTTGCCGAACCCGACGTTGCCGGCGCCGATGTTGCCGAAGCCGAAGTTCTGGGCGCCGGAGTTGCCGCCGCCGACGTTGCCGTCCCCGGAGTTGCCGCCGCCCAGGTTGAAGTCGCCGAGGTTGCCGAACCCGAGGTTGATGCCGCCGACGTTGCCCAGGTTGAGCGCGTTGCGGATGTCCAGGTGTTGCAGTTCGGCGGCGACGTTGTCGAAGAATTGGGAGATGGCGCTGGGTCCGCTGGGGTAGGTCAGCATCGCCAGCAGGCCCTTGTAGGACAGTCCGGATACGTGGTCGCCGAGGTTGCTGAAGCCCGAGACGAATGCCGGTGTGTTGAAGTCGATTCCGGTCACGTTGAAGAACCCGGAGATCGCGGTGCCGGAGTTCAGCAGCCCCGAGGACAGGCCGCCGGTGTTGCCCAGGCCGGACAGCGTGCCCAGCATGGATTCCTTGGCGGCCTGGTTGAGCAGTCCGGACAGGGCCGGGCCGGCGTTGAAGAAGCCCGATCCGCCGCCGGCGCCGGAGTTGAAGAATCCCGAGGACGGCGCGACGCTCGAGTTTCCGAAGCCGGGCACCGGTTTGATGTCGATGATCGAGAGGGTGAACGGTCCGGCGGTCAGCGGGATGTCGTAGTTGAGCGGGATCGCGGGGATCGTCATCCCGGTCAGGGAAACGGCCGGCGTGTCCAGGGTGTAGTTGAGCGGCAGCGTCTGGCTCATCGAGATGCCCTTGACCACCTGCGCCGCGATGTCGATGGGCGGGATGTCGATCGGTATCGATTGAGTGAACGAAATCGCTTGCAGCGTAATGGGATCGATGGCCTGCTGGATGGGCAGCGACAGGCCGGCCAGGGTGATGAAGTCGAGGATCAGCGGGGCCTCGAGTTCGATGCCGAGCGACGGCGGGAGGTTGAACGGATCCTTCTGCAAGATCTCGGGAATTGCCACGTTGATCTTGAACGGATTTACGGTGATGTCCGAGGCGGTCAGCGGGCCGCCGGTGAAGTTGCCGTTGATGTTGATGGCGGACAGCAGCGTGGTCGCCGGGGCGTTGAAGCTGACGTCGGCGCCGCCACCGAAGCCGATGTGGATCGCGGGGATCGGGATGTCCGGCAACGTGAAGCCGTAGTTCGCGCCGCCGGTCAGGGCGATGTGCAGCGGGGGCAGGATGTTGACGTCGGGGATGACGATCGGGCCGACGGCGCCCGTGGTGACGATGTCAATCGGGAATTCCGGGATGGTGATGCCGTAGTAGAGGCTGATCTGTCCGGCGTTGGTGCCACGCCAGAAGAGGCCGTTGTTGCCGTATCCGGTGTTGACGAGACCGGTGTTGAGGGTGCCGGAGTTCAGCAGCCCGGTGTTGGAGTGACCGGCGTTGAGCCAGCCGGTGTTGAGGTTGCCGGGGTTGAAGTCGCCGGTGTTGGTGTTGCCGGCGTTGAAGCTGCCCGAGTTGTAATGACCGCTGTTGGCCAGGCCGGTGTTGAAGTTGCCGGCATTAAAAAGGCCCGTGCTGGCGATCCCTGAGTTGCCGATCCCGGTGTTGTAGCTGCCGGAGTTGAACAGCCCGAAGTTCCCGGTGCCGGTGTTGAAGAATCCGACGTTGCCGGTGCCGGAGTTGAACAGCCCGATGTTGCCGGACCCGGAATTCAGGCCACCGATCCCGGTAAGGTTGTCACCGACCAGTCCGATGCCGATGTTGTTGTTGCCGGAGTTGGCGAAGCCGATGTTGCTCAGGCCCACGTTCGCCAGGCCGATGTTGTTGCTGCCGGCGTTGCCGAAGCCGACGTTGCCGATGCCGGGCAGACTCACCGACAGTCCGGAGTTGCCGAACCCGTAGTTGGCTGCGCCGATGTTGCCGAATCCGAAGTTGCCGTCGCCGATGTTGCCGAATCCCAGGTTGTGCGCGCCGATGTTGGCGGCGCCCAGATTCGCGTCGCCGACGTTGCCGAGCCCGAGGTTGCCGACACCCAGGTCGGCCCAGCCGATGTTGGCGATGCTGCTGCCGGAGTTGAGGGTGGTGCCCGCGGCGAACAGCCCGGACAGGTGATGCCCGACGTTGCCGAGACCGGAGACCAGCGCGGGCGCTGCGGTCGTGGCGGTGTTGTAGAAGCCGGACACGCCGGTTCCTACGTTCAGCAGTCCCGAACTCAGCCCGCCGTAGTTGGCCAGCCCGGAGGTCGTACCCGTCAGCGCGTTCGACGCCTGGTTCCACAGGCCGGACATGCCGGCACCGGAGTTGCCCCAACCGGATCCGCCACCCGCGCCGGAGTTGAAGAAGCCGGACGACGGCGTGCCGGTCGAGTTGCCGAAGCCGGGCACCGCGGGCACGTTGATGATCGGGATCGGGATGTCGCCGACGTAGCCCACGCCGTCGACCACTGCCGGGATGTTCAGCGAGAAGCCGTTGGGCAGCAGGGTGAAGGCGTCGATGCCGCCGATCAGATTCGCGACCCCGGCAGACGCCTTCGGAATGCTGAACCCGTTCGGGAAGAAGGTGATCGCGTCGTTGCCGCCGGACACCGCGGCGGTCACGACGGTCTGGCCCGGGATGGCGAAGCCGTTCGGGAACAGGGTCACCGCGTTGCTGGCGAAAGTGATGCTCGCCGGGATCGGACTGCCGGGGACGGGGCCGCTGATCTTCACGGCACCGAGCGAGAGGTCCGAGAAGAAGATGCCGTTCGGGTTGCCCAACTGGTCGAGCTTCACGACGGGGTTGTTGAAGTTGAATGCTCCGATGGCCGCCCGTACGGAGCCGCTGAGTTGATCGAGCACCCTGATCGGCGCGATGGTGTTGGCCGCCAGGTCCACCGAACCAAGGGCGTCGATCGGGATCGCGGGGATCGTGATGGGCGCGATGTCGATGGGACCCAGCCCGACCGCCGCGTTGGTGACTGCGAAGTGGACCGCCGGGACCGGGATGGGTGCGACGTGGATCGGCCCGACCAGGCCGGCGGCGTGCAGCGTGATCGGGAACCGGGAAATGGTGGGCGCGAAGTAGGCGCCGAACAGGCCTTCATAGTTGCCGCGCCACAGGATGCCGTTGCTGTAGTTGCCGGTCATGAAGGCGCCGGTGTCGGTGCTGCCGGAGTTGGCGACACCGGTGCTGGCATGCCCGGTGTTGAACCAGCCACTGTTGAGGCTGCCCGGGTTGAAATCACCGGTGTTGGTGTGGCCGACGTTGAAGCTGCCCGAGTTGTAATGCCCGGCATTGCCCAACCCGGTATTGAAATTCCCCGCATTGAACAAACCGGTACTGGCGATCCCGGAGTTGCCGATCCCGGTGTTGTAACTACCCGAGTTGAACAACCCGAAGTTGCCGGTGCCGGTGTTGAAGAACCCGACATTGCCCGTCCCGGAATTGAACAACCCCAGATTGCCGCTACCCGAATTCAGCGCCCCGATCCCGGTCAGATTGTTGCCGCTGAGCCCGATCCCGATGTTGTTGTCCCCGGTATTGGCCAACCCCAGGTTGCCCACCCCCACATTGGCCAACCCGATGTTGTGACTACCGGCGTTGCCGAACCCGACGTTGCCCACCCCGGCCAGACCCGCCACCAACCCGCCGTTGCCGAACCCGACGTTGCCGTTGCCGATATTGGCCAACCCCACATTGAGGTCCCCGACATTGCCCAACCCCAGGTTCTGCAACCCGGCATTGCCCGCCCCGAGGTTGTAGTCGCCCACATTGCCCAACCCGACGTTGAAATTGCCCACATCGGCCAGACCCAGGTTGGCGATCAACGACCGGCTCACCCCGTCCCCGGCGGTGATCAACCCCGCCAC
The DNA here is from genome assembly GCF_003614435.1 of Mycobacterium paragordonae. NCBI lineage: Bacteria > Bacillati > Actinomycetota > Actinomycetes > Mycobacteriales > Mycobacteriaceae > Mycobacterium > Mycobacterium paragordonae. The sequence continues at coordinate 1,398,485 of NZ_CP025546.1, read as the reverse complement.
GTGATGACCCACATTGCCCACCCCCGACACCAACGCCGGCACCCCCAACGCCGCGGTGTTGTACAACCCCGACACCCCCGACCCGGCGTTCAACACACCCGAACCGAGCGTCGCGGCGTTCAGCAGACCCGAGCTTGTCCCGGTCAGGGCACTGGAGGCCTGGTTCCACCAACCCGATACGCCGGTCCCGAAGTTGCCGAAACCCGAAACTCCGCCCGCGCCGCTGTTGAAGAAGCCCGACGACGGCGCGGTCGTGGTGTTCCCGAAGCCCGGCATTGCCGGGATGTTGACGCCCTGAATCGGTATGGGACCGATCCTGATCCCGGCACCCACGTACAGCGGAATACGGTCGATCGAGATCGCCGGGGTGCTGAAACCGTCGATGTGCCCGTCGATGTCGATCGTGAATGGAATCGGGTGGGCGGGAATGCTGAAGCCCGGGATCGTGAAGCCCGGGGTACCCAGCGACAGATTGGCGAGCAGCGCCAGCGGGTTGTCCGGAATGCTGATGGCGTTCGGGAAAAGCCTGATTTCCGGCGTATTCCAGTTGACGTTGAAGTTCAGCGCGGGAATTCGGGTGTCGATGTGGATCGGTCCGGTGACCGAACCGTCCGTCGCGGTGGTCGCCGGGATCGTCACGATTCCCAGCGCGTTGAACGGGCCGGCGGTGAAGTCGATGGACGGAAATAGCTGTTTGGCCACCAGCGGGATCGAAGAAACGGTCAGCGGGCCGATGCTGATCGGTATGCCGGTGCCCAACGAGAATGCCGGAATCGTGATGTCGGGAACTGCCAGGGGCGGGATGTTGAAGGTGTAGTGGATGTTCAGTGGGATGGCGGGGATGATCGGGATCGGCAACAGCGTGATCGGGCCGACGCCGCCGTTGATGCCGATGCCGACCGGAATGGCCGGAAGCGACGATCCGGCGGCAAAGCCGAAGAGTCCCTGGAAGTCGCCCCGCCACAACATGCCATTGCTGAAGTTGCCGGTGATGAAGGCGCCGGTGTTGACGTTGCCGCCGTTCGCTATTCCCGTATTGATATTGCCGGTGTTGAACCACCCGGTGTTGAGGCTGCCGGGGTTGAAGTCTCCGGTGTTGGTGTCGCCGACATTGAAGCTGCCGGTGTTGTAGTGACCGACGTTGGCCAGACCCGTGTTGAAATTGCCGGTATTGAACAGGCCGGTACTGGCCGTGCCGCTGTTTCCGACACCGGCGTTGTGGCTGCCCGAGTTGAACAACCCGAAGTTTCCGGTCCCGCTGTTGAAGAACCCGACATTGTTGGTGCCGGAGTTGAACAACCCGATGTTGCCCTGGCCTGAATTTAAACCGGAGTTCAGCGCGCCGAATCCGGTGAGATTGTCGCCGGTCAGACCGATGCCGATATTATTGTTTCCGGTGTTGCCGAAGCCGATATTGCTCAAGCCCATATTCGCAAGACCGATATTGCTGCCGCCGGCATTGCCGAATCCGATATTGCCGAGGCCGGCCGTGCCCGTCGTCAATCCGGAATTACCGAATCCCCAATTCGCCGTTCCGATATTACCGAGACCGAAATTCCCGTCACCGACGTTCGCGAAACCGAGATTCTGCACACCGGCGTTGCCCGCGCCGAGATTGAACGCACCGACGTTGCCCAGTCCGATGTTGTAGTTGCCGACATGCGCCAGGCCGGCGTTGAGGCTGAGCACCTTCGACGGGTCGGTCAGTACGGCGTTGACGAATGCGTTGGCGCCGCCCACCAGATCGGCGAACGCGGGCAGACCTGAGGCCACTGCGGCGGCACCGGCGTGGTAGCCGACCATGGTCGCGACGTCTTGAGCCCACATCAGCTCGTAGGCGGCCTCGGCGGCCGCGATCGCCGGCGTGTTCTGCCCGAAAATGTTCGTCATGGCCAGCGACGTGCGCTGAATCCTGTTGACGGCGATGGTCAGCGGATCCACCAGCGCCGCCAGCGCCGACTCGTACACCGCCGCGGCCGCCCGTGCCTGACCGGCCACGACGGAAGCCTGCGCGGCCACCTCGGTCAGCCACCCGGCATACGGGGCGGCGGCGGCCGCCATCGCCGCCGACGCCGGACCCTGCCACGAGCCGCTGACCAACCCGGCGGTGACCGACCCGAAGGAAGTCGCCGCCGTACCCAACTCGGCCGCCAGACCGTCCCAGGCCGTGGCCGCCGCCAACAACGGCTCCGAGCCCGCGCCCGCCCGCATCAAAATCGAATTGATCTCCGGCGGCAATAACTGGAAATTCAATTGGTTGGCCTTCCTCACCTTTCGCTCACATGGTCTCACCACTTGTCCGTGGATGCGGACACTTTGGCAGAGCTGTCCACAATTCATTTTGGATACCGCCAATTTGCGCAGGACGGGCAACGGGTTGCGGCCCACACAAGGGCGGATTGCCCGATAAATGGACGACGAATTGTGCAAAGTGCACAGCGCCAACGGAACAGGGCGAGCCGGCCACGGCAGCGGGACCATCCCGCGACCCCGGCCGCACCGGTTGCCGCGGCATCTGCACCCGTTACTTAGGAGCTAAAGTTGGTGCGATGCCTCCACCCGCCCCGCCGGCGCTGACCGTTCGATACGACGGGTCGGAGCGCACGTTCGCGGCGGGCCACGACGTGGTCGTCGGTCGCGACCTGCGCGCCGACATGCGCATAACCCATCCGTTGATCTCGCGCGCCCATTTGTTGCTGCGCTTCGATCAGGGCCGCTGGCTGGCTATCGACAACAACTCGCTCAACGGCACCTACGCCAACGGTCGCCGGGTACCCGTCGTCGACATCAGCGACGGCCAGACGGTCAATATCGGCAACCCGGACGGGCCGCTGCTCATCTTCGAGGTCGGGCGGCACCGCGGCCCGGCCGGACGCCCGCCGCAAACCGAATCGCTGCCGGTCCTGCAGCCGTCGGGCCCGGCCGGCCCGTCCGGTCCCATGCCACCCGGGCCGGGCCATCCCCCGCCGCCGAGCGGTCGGCAGGCCACCTGGGTGGGACCGCTACCGGGACGGCAAGGTTCCGGAGGTCCGCCACCGCCGCCGCCGGGCCAGCCGCCAGGGCAACCGATGTATCCGAGCAGCGGGGCTCCGTGGTCCCCGCCCGGCTACCCGTCGAGTGGACCACCACCGCACCCGCAGTCGTCGTCACACATACCGCAGGCTCCGCCGACACCGCAGGCACCCATGCGCCAGCCGATGCGCGCCCCGGGCCCGCCCGTCGGCGCCAAGCCGCCGGAGCAGGGCAACATCGCCACCAAGATGTTCCAGGCCCTGCTGGGAACCGGCACCCATGAGAAGCCGGCCGGTTCGGTCACCATCGGCCGTTCGACTGACAACGACATCGTCATTCAGGACGTGCTCGCCTCCCGGCACCACGCGTTCCTCACGCTGACGCCGCTGGGCGCGGAGATTCGTGACAACAGCAGTGTCAACGGCACCTTCGTCAACGGGGTGCGGGTCGGGTCGGCGATCCTGACCGAAGGCGACCTGGTCACCATCGGCAACGTCGACCTGACGTTCACCGGCGGCACCCTGGTCCGCCGCACCGCGGTGGCGTCGCGAACCGGTGGCCTGGAAGTCAATTCGGTGACCTTCACCGTCGAGGGCGGCAAGCAGCTGCTCGACCACATCTCCCTGACCGCCCGGCCGGGCACGCTGACGGCGATCATCGGCGGGTCCGGCGCCGGCAAGTCCACGCTGTCGCGCCTCATCGCCGGCTACACCAGTCCCACCACCGGCAACGTGACCTTCGAAGGCCACGACATTCACTCCGAATACGCCTCCCTGCGCAGCCGGGTCGGCATGGTCCCGCAGGACGACGTGGTGCACCGGCAGCTGACCGTCAACCAGGCGCTCGGCTACGCCGCCGAGCTGCGTCTGCCCCCGGACACCAGCAAGGCTGACCGGGCCCAGGTCGTCGCGCAGGTCCTCGAGGAGCTCGAGCTGACCAAGCACGCCGAGACCAGGGTGGACAAGCTGTCCGGCGGCCAGCGCAAGCGTGCGTCGGTGGCTCTCGAACTGCTCACCGGACCGTCGCTGCTGATCCTCGACGAGCCGACCTCCGGGCTGGACCCGGCGCTGGACCGGCAGGTGATGATGATGCTGCGCCAGCTGGCCGATGCCGGCCGCGTGGTGCTGGTGGTCACCCACTCGGTGTCCTACCTGGACGTGTGCGACCAGATTCTGCTGCTGGCGCCCGGCGGGAAGACCGCGTTCCTGGGCACGCCGGACCAGATCGGTGAGGCGATGGGCACCACCAACTGGGCCGACATCTTCACCAAGGTGGGCGCCGACCCCGACGAGGCGAACCGCCGCTTCCGGGAAGGAAACCGGGAACCGGAGCGGCCGTCGCAAACCAGTCCGGCGGCCGACCTCGGTGAGCCGGTGCACAACAACGGATTCCGGCAGTTCTCCACCATCGCGCGCCGTCAGGTCCGGCTGGTGGTGTCCGACCGGGGCTACACGGTGTTCCTGGCGTTGCTGCCATTCCTGATCGGCGTGCTGACGCTGACCGTGCGCGGCAAGACGGGGTTCGGCATGGCCGACCCGCTCAGCAGCGCGCCCAACCAGCCGGGACAGATCCTGGTCATGCTCAACGTCGGCGCGGTGTTCATGGGTACCGCCCTGACCATTCGCGACCTCGTCGGCGAACGGCCCATCTTCAAGCGGGAGCAGGCCGTCGGCCTGTCCACCGGGGCTTATCTGGCCGCCAAGATCGTGGTGTTCTGCGCGTTCGCGATCATGCAGGCCTTCATCGCGACCACGATCGCGGTAATCGGCTGGGGCAAACCGCTTTCCGGTGCGGTGTTGCTGGGCGACGTGCGATTCGAGCTGTTCGTCACCGTCGCCGCCACCTGTGTGGCGTCGGCGATCCTCGGCATGGCGTTGTCGGCGATCGCCAAGTCGCAGGACCAGATCATGCCGCTGCTGGTCACCGCGATCATGTCTCAGCTGGTGTTCTCCGGCGGGATGATCTGGGTGACCAATCGCACCGGCCTGGACCAACTTTCGTGGGCCACCCCGGCCCGGTGGGGTTACGCGGCGGCGTCGTCAACCATCGACACCCACCGTCTCACTCCCGGTCCGACCGACCCGAAAGACCAGCACTGGAACCACACCGCGAGCGCCTGGTTGTTCGACATGGCCATGCTCGGGCTGTTGTGCATCATCTACAGCAGCATTGTCTGGTGGAAGATCCGGCTGAAGCGCCGTTAGTTCGGGCTTCCGCCGCTTAATCTGTCCGGATGAATACAACCTCACCGGTGCTGACAGTCCGATCCGACCGTTCGCACCGCGAGTTTGCGGCGGGCCCCGATGTTGTCGTCGGCAGCGACCTGCGCGCCGACCTGCGGGTCGCACACCCTCTGATCTCCCGTGCGCACCTGCTGCTGCGGTTCGATCAGGGACGCTGGCTGGCGATCGACAACAATTCGCAGAGCGGCATTTTCGTCAACGGCAAGCGGGTGCCGGGCGTGGACATCCGCGACGGCCAGGCCATCAACCTGGGTCAGCCCGACGGGCCGCGCATCACCTTCGAAGTCGGGCATTACCGCGGCGACGTGGGCGTGTTGCCGCCGACGGAACGGGTGCCGGTGATCACCCCACAGGACGTCACCCGCACCACGGTCATTCCCACGCTCCCGCCCGATGTGGACCGGAGCGCACGCCAGCCCGGCCCCCAGCCGCCGACCCAGGCCGCGCAGCCCAATCTGCAGCCGCCGACCCGGGCCGCGCAGCCCAACGTGCGGCCGCCCGCGCCGGCAGCCCAGGACGAAACGGTGTCCCAGGCCCACGCCGGCACCGTGCGGGTCCCGAGCACCGCAACGGCGGGGCCGGTCGCGTCCGCGCGTATCGGTCGGGCCGCGGACAACGACATCGTCGTCGCCGACGTGCTGGCGTCGCGTCACCACGCACAGTTGTCACCCGGGCCGGCCGGCGCCGAGATCCGCGATCTGAACAGCATCAACGGGACGTTCGTCAACGGCCTCCGGGTGGGATCGGCGATCCTGTCCGAGGGCGACGTGGTCACCATCGGCAATGTAGACCTGGCGTTTGTCGGGGGAATCCTGGTGCGCCGCACCGAAGCCGCGACCCGGACCGGCGGCCTCGAGGTTCGCGACATCATCTTCTCGATCAACAACAACCGGTTGCTGGACAACGTGTCGATGACGGCCCGGCCCGGAACGCTGACCGCGATCATCGGCGGCTCGGGCGCCGGCAAGAGCACCCTGTCGCGGCTGATTGCCGGCAACACCACGCCCAGTTCGGGCGCGGTGACCTTCGAAGGCCACGACATTCATCAGCAGTACGCCTCGCTGCGCAGCCGGATCGGCATGGTGCCGCAGGACGACGTCGTGCACCGGCAGCTGACGGTCAACCAGGCGCTCAGCTACGCGGCGGAGCTGCGCCTGCCACCCGACACCAGCAAAGAGGACCGCGACCAGGTGGTGGCGCAGGTGCTCGACGAGCTCGGCCTCACCAAACACGCCGACACCCGGGTCGACAACCTGTCCGGCGGCCAGCGCAAGCGCGCGTCGGTGGCCCTGGAACTGCTGACCGGCCCCTCGCTGCTGATCCTCGACGAACCCACCTCGGGACTGGACCCCGCACTCGACCTGCAGGTCATGACCATGCTGCGGCAACTCGCCGACGCCGGCCGGGTGGTGCTGGTGGTCACCCACTCCCTGACCTACCTCGACGTCTGCGATCAGGTGCTGCTGATGGCACCCGGCGGCAAGACGGCGTATCTGGGCCCGCCGGGCCAGATCGGCGACGTCATGGGTACCACCAACTGGGCGCACATCTTCGCCAAGGTGGGCGCGGACCCGGACGAGGCGAACCGGCGGTTTTTGGCCCAGAAGCAACCGCCGCCGACCCCCGCCGCCGCCGCGCCGGGCGACCTCGGCGCCCCCGCGCACACCAGCGTGCGTCGCCAGTTCTCCACGATCACCCGCCGCCAGGTCCGGCTGGTGGTCAACGACCGCGCCTACTTCATCTTTCTGGCGATCCTGCCGTTCATCCTCGGTGGCCTGGCCCTGACCGTGCCCGGCAACACCGGGTTCGGAATGGCCTCGCCGACCAGCAATACCCCCGACGAAGCCGCCCAGATCCTGACGCTGCTGTCGATTGCGGCGGTGTTCATGGGCACCGCCCTGACCATCCGCGATCTGATCGGGGAGCGCCCGATCTTCCAGCGCGAACAGGCGGTCGGCCTGTCCACGTGGGCCTACCTCGGCGCCAAGCTCACCGTGTTCATCGTGTTCGCGGTGCTGCAGGCGGCGATCGCCACCGCCATCGTCATCGTGGGCAAGGGTGCTCCAACGCAGAAGGCGCTGGTGCTGGGCAATCCCAGCTTCGAGCTGTTCACCACGGTCGCCGCCACGTGTGTGGCCTCGGCCGTCGTCGGGTTGGTGCTGTCGTCGGTCGCTCGGTCCAACGAGCAGATCATGCCGCTGCTGGTGGTGTCGCTGATGCTGCAACTGGTGCTCGCCGGCGGCATGATCCCGGTGACCGACCGGGTCGGTCTGGATCAGATGTCGTGGGCGATTCCCGCCCGGTGGGGTTACGCCGCATCGGCGGCCACGGTCAATCTGCGCGAGCTGGTACCCGGCTCACTGAGCCCCGAGGACAGCCACTGGACCCATTCACGCCAGGCGTGGCTGTTCGACATGGCGATGCTCGCCGTTCTCTCGGTGGTGTACAGCCTCGTCGTGTGGTGGAGGATCCGGCTCAAGCGGCGCTGACGCCTAGGGTGAAGGGATGACCCGAGCGCAGCAGCCCGTGCTGACCGTTCGGGCCGGTCAGATTCAGCGCACCTTCTCCCCCGGACGCGACGTGATCGTGGGCAGCGACATGGCCGCCGAGGTTCGGGTCGCCCATCCCGTGGTGGCCCGGGCGCATCTGCTGCTGCGCTTCGAACAGGGCAGCTGGATCGCGATCGACAACAATTCACCCAACGGGATCTTCGTGGACGGCAAGCGGGTGCCGCTGGTTGACATCCACGACGGCCTGACGGTCAACCTCGCCCGGCCCGACGGACCGCGCGTCAGCTTCGAGGTCGAGCACCACCAGCACATCGTGGGGCTGATACCGGAGACCGACCGGATTCCGGCCGCCGAACGCCCGCCGCCGCGGCCGAAACCGGCGAGCGGCGCACCGCCGCGGGTCTTCCGGCGGCCGCCGCCGCCCGGCCACCCGCCGAACCCGGTCGCGCTCACTCCGCAAGGACCACCGGCCGCGCATCCCGGGCTGGACGCGCCGACCAACCGGCTGAGCGAGGTGACCACGGTGTCGGAGGTCCCGACCCGCGGCATTAACGTGCTGGGCGCCCCGGACAACCTGGCCGCGCCGGTCGGCCGCACCGCCTGGATCGGGCGCGCGGAGGACTGCGACATCGTCGTCTCCGATGTGCTCGCGTCACGCCGGCACGCCTACCTGGCTCCGACCTCGCTGGGCACCGAGATCCGGGACAACCACAGCATCAACGGAACCTTCGTCAACGGCATCCGGGTGGGCTCGGCGGTACTCAGCGAGGGCGACGTCGTCACCATCGGCAACGTCGACCTGACCTTCAGCGCCGGCACCCTGGTCCGGCGTACCGAGGCCGCCACACAAGCCGGCGGCCTGGAGGTCAGCGAGGTCAGCTTCAGCGTCGACGGCAAGGCGCTGCTGCAGAAGGTGTCGATGACCGCACGGCCGGGCACGCTGACCGCCATCATCGGTGGTTCGGGCGCCGGCAAGACCACCCTGGCCCGCCTGATCGCCGGCTACTCGCGTCCTGATGCCGGGCCCGGGGCCGGCGCGGTGACCTTCGCGGGGCACAACATCCATACCGAGTACGCATCGCTGCGCAGCAGGATCGGCATGGTCCCGCAGGACGACGTCGTGCACCGCCAGCTGACCGTCAACCAGGCGCTGGGCTACGCCGCAGAGCTGCGGTTGCCGCCCGACACCACCAAGGCGGACCGGGCGCAGGTCATCGCCCAGGTGCTCAACGAACTGGGCCTCACCCAGCACGCCGACACCCGTGTCGACCGCCTCTCCGGTGGCCAGCGCAAACGCGCGTCGGTGGCCCTGGAGTTGTTGACCGGGCCGTCGCTGCTGATCCTCGACGAACCCACGTCCGGCCTGGACCCCGCGCTGGACCTGCAGGTCATGACCATGCTGCGGCAACTCGCCGACGCCGGCCGGGTGGTGCTGGTGGTCACCCACTCCCTGACCTACCTCGACGTCTGCGACCAGGTGCTGCTGATGGCCCCCGGCGGCAAGACCGCGTATCTCGGCGCGCCCGATCAGATCGGCGCGGCCATGGGCACCACCAACTGGGCGCACATCTTCGCCAAGGTGGGAGCCGACCCCGACGAGGCCAACCGGCGTTTTCTGGCCCACAGCCGGCCGGTCGTCCCGGCCGCGGCGCAGGCGCCGGGCGAGCTGGGCGCCCCCGCCCACACCAGTGCGGCACGCCAGTTCACGACGATCGCGCGCCGCCAGGTTCGGCTCGTCATCGCCGACCGCGCCTATTTCATCTTTCTGGCGGTACTGCCGTTCATCCTGGGCGCGCTGTCGCTGACGGTCCCCGGCGATCGCGGGTTCGGGTTTGCCGAAGCGACCAGCAACACCCCCGACGAAGCCGCCCAGATACTGAACCTGCTCAGCATCGCGGCGGTCTTCATGGGCACCGCGCTCACCATCCGCGACCTGATCGGCGAACGCCCGATCTTCCGGCGTGAGCAGGCCGTGGGACTGTCGACTTGGGCCTATCTCGGCGCCAAGGTCAGCGTCTTCTGCGCATTCGCGGTCCTGCAGGCCGCGGTCGCCACCGGGATCGTGCTGCTGGGCAAGGGCGCGCCCACCCAGAAGGCGGTGCTGCTGGGCAACCCCAGTTTCGAGTTGTTCGTCAGCATCGCGGCGACGTGTGTGGCCTCGGCGGTCCTCGGTTTGCTGCTGTCGTCCGTCGCCCGGTCCGGTGAGCAGATCATGCCGCTGCTGGTGCTGTCGCTGATGCTGCAGCTGGTGCTGGCCGGCGGCGTGGTGCCGGTGACCAACCGGCCGTTCCTGGACCAGCTGTCCTGGCTGGTGCCGGCCCGGTGGGGTTACGGCGCGTCGGCGGCGACGGTGAACCTACGCGAGCTGGTACCCGGATCGATCAGCCCCGAGGACAGCCACTGGACCCATTCGCGTCCCGCGTGGTTGTTCGACATGGCGATGCTGGCCGCGCTGTCCGTCTTCTACTCCGCGGTGGTGTGGTGGCGGATCCGGTTGCGGCGCTAAGCCTTTTCATATGTTTGTCCGGCCGGCCAGCGGCTATCTGTCACAGGGATGAATGCGGCGGCGCCGCCGGTGCTCACAGTGCGGGCACACGGGGCGGAACATATCTTCACCGCAGGTCACGATGTCATTGTCGGAAGTGATCTGCGGGCTGACGTGTGCGTCGCCCACCCGCTGATCTCCCGCAGGCACCTGCTGCTGCGCTTCGGCGACGGCCGGTGGCGGGCGATCGACTTGTCGCGGCAGGGCACGTTCGTCGCCCGGCGGCGGGCCCGGGTCATCGACATCTGCGACGGCCAGCGCATCAATGTCGGCAACCCGGCCGGACCGTGTCTGACCTTCGGCGTCGGTTGGTCGTCTGACGGCGCGGCGCCGGCGACCGCTACGCTGCCCGGCGTGCGGCAGGCGCGACAAGCCGTGATGGACCCGCCGACAGTGCCGCAGTCCCCGCTGCCCGCCCCATCGAGCCACCCGGCGCCGCGGCCGCAGCCCGTCCTGGCCGACGACCACTGCGCGACGATCGGGCGGGCCGGCGACAACGACATCGTCGTGCCCGACGTGCTGGCCTCGCGTCACCACGCCTTGCTGGTGCCGACGCACCTTGGCACCGAGATTCGGGACTCGCGCAGCGCCAACGGAACTTTCGTCAACGGCGTCCGGGTCGGATCCGCCACCCTGAGCCGGGGTGACGTCGTCACCGTCGGCAGCGTCGACCTGCACTTCACCGGCGACACCCTGGTCCCGCAGACCGCCGCCGGCACCGGCGGCCTTTGAGCTCAGGCGTCCAACCGCAGACCGTGGGCCAGTGCGAACGCCAGCGCCTGCGGGACGTCGATCCTGGCACCGGTCAGCGACGCGCTGGTCCACAGCGTCGGATCGGCATGGGCGCCGCGCAGGTCGGCGTCGTCGAGACGGGCACCCGTGGTGCGGGCGCCGCGCAGATCGGCGCCGCGCAGCACGCACTTGCGCAGGTCGGTCTCGACCAGGCTCGTTTCGCGCAGCCGGCACCCGCTCAGGTCGACACCGCGCAGGTCGTTTCCGCCCAGCACCGCCAGGGTGAAGTCCACCTCGTCGAACGTCGCCGGCCGCAGCCGGCACTGCGCGAACACCGACCCGAGCATGCTGCACTGCGCAAAAGTGCTGTGCCACAACGTTGTTCGGGTAAAAACACAATTACGGAAGGCCGATCCGCGGTGCCGCGACTCGGCCAGGTTCACCCCGCTGAAATCGCACTCGGTGAACACCACGCGTTCGGTGTGCAGCCGGCTGAGGTCCCCGTCCTGAAAATCCCGGAAATCCTCGCCGGTGAACTCGCGGTCAGTCCACTCCAAGTCAGCTGCTCGCCAGGCTGGCCAGCGCGTATTCGCTCACCGCGATCAGCGCGTCGCGGGCCGAGTGACGGTTGCGGGCGTCGACGCTGATCACCGGGATGTGATCCGGCAGGGTCAGCGCCTTGCGCACCTCCCCGACCGGATACCGCGGCGCCCCCTCGAACTCGTTGACCGCGACCACGAACGGCAGCCGGCGATGTTCGAAGAAGTCCACGGCCGCGAAGCTGTCCTGCAGCCGCCGCACGTCGACCAGCACGATCGCGCCGATCGCGCCCCGCACCAGGTCGTCCCACATGAACCAGAACCGGCGCTGGCCCGGCGTCCCGAACAGGTAGAGCACCAGGTCCTCGGCCAGGGTGATGCGGCCGAAATCCATTGCGACGGTGGTCGTGCGCTTGTCCGGGGTGGCCTCGAGCATGTCGACACCCGCCGACGCGTCGGTGACCATCGCCTCGGTCCGCAACGGCATGATCTCCGACACCGCGCCCACGAAGGTGGTCTTGCCCGCGCCGAAGCCGCCCGCGATCACGATCTTCGTCGACGCGGTGTCGTGCACGCCGGGGTCAAAGCGCGCCTCAGAGTGCCCTAAGACCACGCAGGGTCCTTCCTATGAGCTCGTGCCGCTCATCGCGGGTCGAACGGTCGGTCAAGGTCCTGTGCACCCGAAGGTAACCGGCCGTGACCAGATCGCCGACCAGGACGCGCGCAACACCCACCGGTAAATCCAGCCGGGCCGAGATTTCGGCGACCGACGGGCTCGCGGTACACAGTTGCAGGATCTTGCCGCGGGCGTCCCCGGCCGGCCACTCATGCACCAACCCCGCCTGCAGGGTCTGCACCGGCGCCTCCAGCGGCAGTTCGACGTCGGTGCCGGTCCGCCCGGCCGTCAAAGTGTACGGCCGGACCAGATTCGGCTGGCCGCCGGTTACCGCCGGCTCGCGTTCGTCCATTGCGGTCCGGATTCGGCCCGGCGGGCGGACTGCACCACGTTGCCCACCTGTTCGACAAGGATGGCCATCTCGTACCCGATCTGACCGATATCGCACGACGGCATCGCCAGCGTGGCCAGATGCGAGCCGTCACCGACGCGCATCAGCAGCAGGAACCCGTTCTGCATCTCGACCACCGACTGCAGCACCTGTCCGCCCTCGAACAACTGCGCGGCGCCGGTGGCCAGGCTGGCCAGCCCGGAAGCCACCGCGGCCAACTGGTCGGCGCGCTCACGCGGCAGGTGCTCGCTGGCCGCGACGGGCAGCCCGTCGACCGACACCAGCAGCGCGTGCGCCACGCCGGGTACCTCGCGCACGAATTTCGACACCAGCCAGTCCAGTGGGCTGTACGACGATTGGACGGTCATTGCTCGCCTTCCCCGGTGTCGCGGGCGTGTGAGCGGGCCGAGCGCACACCGCTGAAATGGCTGGCGATCGAGGTGCGGACCGCATTGGGGTCGCGGGCGTGGAATCCGCCGTTGGGGGCGGCCGGCTCGTCGGCCTCCGCGGCGCCGGGCACCAGACGAGCCCCCGGCGTGCGCATCGGCAGCCCGTGCTCGGTGCGGGACTCCACCGGCGTGTTCTCGGCTTCGGCGGCCGCTGACCAGCCGCGGTCCCACACCGTTTGCCAGTCCAGGTCAGGGCTGTCGACCAGCTGGTGGGGGTCTTGGTCACCCATGATCTCCGACAACATGCGCTGGTAGATGACGTCGTCGTCCTGCGGGCCCGACGGGGTGAGGTCAGGCGGCTCGGGTTTGGCGGCAGGCGGTTGCGCGGCGGCCGGACGCCGTGCGAAGAACGCCGACGTGTCCGACGCGCCGGACTGGGCGGGCTGCGCAGCGGGCGCCTGTGCCGGTGCGGAGCCCTTCTCCCACCACGGCGTGGGCAGCGGGCGCTTGGACTGCGCCTGCTCGGGGGCCTCGGCCGCCGGGGTCTCGGTGATACCGCTGGATCCGGGGCTGCGGCGCGGCAGGGAGGTGACCGACGTTCCGGTCTCGACGACCGGTAGGGCAGGCCCGCTGGGGTCCGGCTCGGGGGGCCGCACGGCGAAGAACTGCCGCTGCGGGGGTTGCTGCTGCTGTTGGCCCTCGACCAGCACGGCGAGCGGCAGGTAGACCTCCGCCGTCGTCCCGGAGCCGGCCTCGCCCGTCGCCGGTCCCCGCAACCCGACCCGCAGACCGTGGCGCGCCGCGAGCCGGCCCACCACGAACAGCCCCATGTGCCGGGCGTTCTCCGGGGTGACCTCTCCCCCGGCCTGCAACCGCATGTTGGCCATCCGCCGGTCGGACTCGGTCATGCCCAGCCCGGCGTCGGCGATGCGGAGCAGCACCCCGCCCTCGCTGCCCCGCACGGCGGACACCTTCACCGGGGTGGTCGGCGGCGAATAGCGCAGTGCGTTGTCGATCAGCTCCGCGAGCAGGTGGATGATGCCGCCGGCGGCTCCGCCGAGCACCGTGCAGTCGGCCACCGCGCTGATCTCGACCCGGCGGTAATCCTCGACCTCCGACACCGCGGCGTTGACCACCGTCGCCAGCGGAACCGGTTCGCGCTGGTCACGCCCGATCTGGGCGCCGGCGAGAACGAGCAGGTTGGCGCTGTTGCGGCGCAGCCGGGCCGCCAGGTGGTCCAGCCGGAACAGGTTGTCCAGCCGCTCGGGGTCCTCTTCGTTGCGCTCCAGCCGGTCGATCAGCGACAGCTGCTGGTCGACCAGGGACCGGCTGCGACGCGACATGGTCTCGAACATGTCGTTGACGAGCAGCCGCAGCCGCGCCTCGTCGCCCGCCAGCAGCAGCGCCTGGGTGTGCAGTTCGTCGACGGCGTGCGCGACCTGCCCGATCTCCTCGGTGGTGTACACCGCCAGCGGCTGCGGGACGGGCTCGGCGCCGCCCCGGACCCGGTCGATCTCGCCCTCGAGGTCGGTGTGCGCGACCTTCAGAGCCCCGTCCCGCAGCACCCGCAGCGGCTTGATCAGGGCGCGCGCCACCAGCAGCACGACCGCCAGGGCCAGCCCGATGGCGACCAGCACCAGCACGGCGTCGCGGACGGCCGCGTCGCGCCGCGCCGTCGCCTGGTTCTGCACCGAGTTGGTCACCGATGCGGTGGCGTCGTTGATGATCTGCTCGGCGATGCCCTGGGTGGTGTGGATCGAGCGCAGCAGGTCGGCGTTGTCCACCAGCGTGCTGTCCGGGTCGGACATGATCGCCATCCGGGCCACCATCTGCTGCTGCAGGTCTTTGGCGGCCGGTGAGCCGGTGCCCAGCACCTCGCTCATCCCGAACAGGGTCGATGGCTCGGTGCCGGCCAGGGTGATCATCGCGGTGCGCAGCTGGGGATCGGGCAGGTCGGCCCCGCGGGTCACCAGGATCTCCTGCATGGTCATCTGCCCGCGTGCCCCGACGGCCCGGCTCAGGCCCTCCGCCTGCGCGCGGATCTGCTCGCTGTCGACGTGCACCGACGCGTTGATCGCGTCCTCGGCGGTCAGCAGCAGCGGGGCGTAGGTGGTGATCCGGTCCCGCAGACCGATGCTGTTATCGAGCACCTTGTCCAGCAGCGACTGCCCACCGTTGAGCAGGGTGTTGACTCCGGAGCGGACGTCGGGGATCACGTCGGTGTCGGCCAGGCGGGTCTGCAACTCGTACTTGCGGGCGGAGAAGTTCTTCTTGGCCCCCTCCACGTCGCGGCCGGTGGAGCTGGCGAGCAGGGCGACGTCGAGCGCGGACATGTATTTGGTGATGGTCGGAATCAGGTTCGTGCGGGCCGCGGCCAGGCGCAGGTCGCCGGAGGTGGACATCTCCGACTGCACGCGCAGCGCGCCGAACGTCGTCGCGAGCAGCAGCGGCACCAGGGCGATCGCGAGCACCTTCCAGCGCACCGGCCAGTTGCTCAGCGACCAGCGCGGCGGGCGCTTGGCCGGCTTGGGCTGGCTGGCGGGCGGCGGGACGGGAGGAGCCGCCGCGACCTGATTGGTCGGGCGGGCGAACATGGTCACGTGCTGGCGGCCGGGCCGGCCGCACCCTTCGGTGGCGTCGCGCGAAACGAGAGACTCATGAGACTTCCTGCTGCTTTATTCGCCGGCAGATGGCCGCGGGCGTGAAATGCCTGGCAATTCGACGAGTATGACAGCCGCCAGCCGGGGTCTCCACAATTGTTACTGAGTAGATAAGGTTCGCCGCAACTGGACCGTGCAGCCAGGTCACGGTCCGGCAAACTCAGGCGGGGTAGTCGGCCACCGTCTTCTTGATCACGGCGCCGACCTCGGAGGCGAGCAGGAACCGCTGCGCGACCAGCGCCTGCGCGGCGGCGGCCACGGCGGCGGCGTAGTCGTCGCGGGTGGCGTAGCGCTCGGCCACCGACGGCCGCCCCGGCGGGAAGGCCAGCTTGCTGCCGATGCGCTCGTACATCACGTCGGGCAGGTCCGCGGCGAACCGGCGGGCATTCCAGCCGGTGTAGGTGGCCAGCGGCGCCGCGACGGCGGGCAGCCGGATCCCGGCCAATTCGTTGCCGTCCTCGTCGACCGCTGACACCAGGTCGACGTGTCCCGACGAGGGCAACCAGGCGGGTGCCGGCGTGTTCGCGTAGCCGAAGCCGGACAGCACCTCCTTGCGGGCCACCGCGGTGCCGTCGGCGGTCCGGGGCACCTGGCTGGCCGGCGGTTCGATCCCGTCGGCAACCCACTCCTCCAGGGCGATCAGCAGGGCCCGGGCGACCGGCGTGACGTCGAGGTGGTGCACCGGGTTGGCGGCGGGCAGCGCGTCCTTGATCTTGCTGCTGCCGAAGTGGTCGGTGCCGGCCAGCAGGTAGGTACGGACGTCGGCCTCCTCGGGCAGGTCGGCGCCGGTCTGCGGGTCGACGTGCACCAGCGCGCCGTCGCCCTGCCAGTACTCGGTGGCGCTGTTGATGAAGATCGTCTTGGGCACGCCGCCCAGTTCGCGCTGCGCGGCGAGCAGGTCAGCGCTGCCGAACGGGCCCTCGGCGCCGCTTCTGCCCGGGGTGGAGGGCTGCGCGTAGCGGTGGTTGAACTCGCCGCGGTTGGCGCTGGCGAAGTCGCTGAAGACGCCGTCGAAAACCTGCATCCCGGACTCGTCGATGTTCAGTCCGTCGGACAGGAACTGGCGCAGCAGCCGGCCGGCCTGGGAGACGCCGTAGGCGAAGGTGTGCTCGACGGCCAGGTCGGCGTCGGCGCGCAGGTGCGACACCACATCGCGGATCGCCAGCAAACCGCAACCTGCGACCGGGGCCAGCGCGCTGCGGTACACCAGCTCGTACCAGTGGAACGGCTGGAAGCCGCCGTCCAGGGCGACGTGGGTCTCGTCGGTGAAGCGCCACTTGTCGCGGGCGATGGTGGTGGGCTCGGCGTCGGGTGCGGTGCGGACGGTCAGCACGGCGGCCGGGTCCTCGACGTCGGCGGTCGGGTAGGCGGTGAAGGTGAACAGCGCCTCGGCGCCGGGGATCGACTCGATTTCGGGTGCCGTGAAGCTGAGCGGGTGGTCGTCGCGGACAGCGTCGGAGCGCCACTCCAGGCGCATGAAGCCGGGTTCCACGTCGGCCTGCGGCGCGCTCAGGCCGAGGATCGCCGGGCCGCGCTGCACGTCCCACTGCCAGCCGCAGGAGGCGATGGTCCAGCCGCGGTCCAGCAGGAATCCGTTCTTCAACCAGGGCGCGTTGGTTGGGACGCCGCGGTTGGGTACCACGAACAGCAGCTTGCCGTTGCCGCCGCCGACCGGGCGCAGCAGGCGCAGGTCGGCGTCGAAGCGGACCAGCCCGTCGGCGTCCCGGGGCGCCAGCCGCAGGTCGGCGATGCGCAGGTTCGCCTGGTACTCGGGGTCGACGGCGAAGGTGACCGTCGCCTCCACGTTCTCGTAGCGGTTGTCGGCGTGCGGGTAGACGTTGTGCACCTGAACTGACTCGACTGACATCTCGGCTCCTCCCCGGTGGGTCTGACCCAAGATTTCTGCAGAGCCCTTGGCGAGTTCTTGAAGACGGCTTGGCGCCGACGCCAAGAAAGGCGCAAGGATTTCGCAAGCCGCGCAGTCGACTTCGCGGGCGACAGGCGTTTTGCCATGATCGACGCATGTTCCGGCTGCTCTTCTATTCCCCGCGCATAGCGCCGAACACCGGCAACGCCATCCGCACCGCCGCGGCGACCGGCTGCGAGCTGCACCTGGTGGAACCCCTGGGCTTCGATCTGTCCGAACCCAAACTCCGACGGGCCGGACTGGACTATCACGACCTGGCGTCGGTCACCGTGCACGAATCTCTGCAGCGGGCGTGGCAGGCGCTGGCGCCGGCCCGGGTGTTCGCGTTCACCGCGCAGGCCACTTCGCGCTTCGCCGACATCGCCTACGCACCGGGTGACGTGCTGATGTTCGGACCCGAGCCCACCGGGCTGGACGCGAGCACGCTGGCCGACCCGCACATCACCGCGCAGGTGCGGATCCCGATGCTGGCCGGTCGCCGCTCACTGAATCTGTCGAACGCCGCGGCCGTCGCCGTCTACGAGGCTTGGCGCCAGCAGGGATACGACGGCGCGGTCTAGCCGGAGCTAAACGCTGACCGGTGTCGAAAGTCGCGGAGCGCCCCGCTCGCGGCTCCGTAGCGCCAGACAGCAAAGACCAGTAGCTAGTCGGCCTCCGGCGACACCGTTCACCTGTGAAACAGCTGGGGGCTGAATGGAAAACCGAACAGCTGCATTCGCCATGCGCTACGAATGTAACCGTTTCGCTTTGCAGACCCGGGAGGAAGACGATGTCATACGTGATGGTGCTCCCCGAGGGGGTGGGGGCGGCAGCGGCGAACGTGGCTGAGTTCGGCTGGGCACTGCGTACCGCGAATTCGTCCGCAGCCGCTGCGACGACGAATTTGCTGGCCGCCGGCGGCGACGAGGTGTCGGCGGCCGTGGCGTCGTTGTTTTCCGGTTATGCCCAGTCCTATCAGCAGATCGCCGGGCAAATGACAACGTTTCACGATCAGTTTGCGCAGACGCTGAGCACCAGCGCGGGCGCTTATCCCACCGTCGAGGCGGCCAACGCCTCCCCGTTGCAGGCGCTGGCGCAGAACGCACTGAACCTGGTCAATGCGCCCACCCAGACGCTGCTCGGGCGGCCGTTGATCGGGGACGGTGCAGCCGGCACCGCAATCAATCCCAACGGGCAAGCCGGCGGTTTGCTATACGGCAACGGTGGTGCCGGTTATAACAACAGTGCCGCCGCCGGAATTGCGGGCGGTAACGGCGGTGCGGCGGGGTTAATCGGTAACGGCGGCATGGGCGGAAACGGCGGTGCAGGTGCGGACGGCGGGACCGGCGGGGCCGGCGGCTGGTTATACGGCAGCGGCGGTAGCGGCGGCGCCGGTGGAAACGCTGTCGTCGCCGGCGGCGCGGGGGGTAGCGGAGGCGCCGGGGGCATCGCCGGACTATGGGGTTCCGGGGGTGCCGGCGGCCACGGCGGCAACGGCCTGACCGGCAGCAACGGCGTCAACCCCACCCCCGTCACAAACCCTGCCCTCAACGGCGCCGACGGCATCAGCAATAACGTCGACCCCGCCAGCGGCAATGTCTCCGGCACGAAGGGCGTCGACGGTACGCCCGGGAGCGTCGGCGTCAACGGCGGCGACGGCGGTGCCGGCGGCAACGCCTATATCAACGCCACAACAAGTAATTTCGCCCAGGGAGGCGGTGGCGGCAATGGCGCCACCGGTGGTTATGGCGGCGCAACCGGCGGCGCCGGAGGTGCTGGCGGCACCGCCGCGACCAATCTCTGGGCTATCGCAGGTAACGGCGGTAACGGGGGCGACGGCGGCGCCGGCACCAACGGCCAGTCCGGGGGCGCCGGCGGAGCCGGCGGTGCCGGGGGTCGCGGCGGCTTGCTAATCGGCGACGGCGGCATTGGCGGTGCGGGCGGTAACGGTGCGATCGGCGGCACCGGCGACATCGGCGGTACCGGCGGTATCGGCGGCTTCAACGGCACCGTGGGCGGTAACGGCGCCGCATCCGTCTACTACAACGCTGTCGGGGGTGACGGCGGTAACGGCGGCAGCGGAGGCACCGGCGGCACCGGCGGGCACGGGGGCGCCGGGGGGTCGGGCGGTGCGGGCGGCGCCGGCGGGTGGCTGGTGGGCAGCGGCGGCAGCGGCGGTAACGGCGGCATCGGAGGCACGGGCGGTGCCGGTGGTACCGGTGGCATTGGCGTTGCCGGCACCGCCGGCGCTAACGCCTTCAGCCAAAACTACCTTTCATACGGCGGTGACGGTGGCGACGGCGGAAACGCCGGGCATGGTGGAAATGGCGGGACAGGGGGTGACGGCGGTCACGGCGGCACCGGTGGGCGCGGCGGATTGCTGAGCGGCCAGCTGGGCGCCACAGGGATTGGCGGCGGCGCGGGCACCGGTGGTGGCGGCGGCACCCACGGAACTCCCGGCAACGGCGCCACCGGCGGCCACGGTAACGCCCGAATCGGCTTTCCCGGCATGGATGGCCTCGGCGGTGACGCCTTCAACGGCAGCAACGGGGATGACGGCATGCCGGGCTGATGTTTACCCGGCATCGACGGTGCGCTTCTGACGCAGTAACTGAGGTATGTACACGCCAAATGCAGAAGCAGGCTCGTGCATACGCACGAGCCTGCTTTCCACAGGGCACGTTGGGGGGCAGGGGGGAAACGTGCCACAGCTTGGGGGCGCCGGCAAGCCGGCGCGGATATCAGGCGCAGTCCTCCGCGTGGAACGCCGGGGCGGAGTAGACGGCTTCGGTCTCCTGGAAAAGGATCTCGTGAATCATTCGGTCATTTCCTTTCGAGCGAAGCTTTGGTCTCTGTTGACACTTAGATTGCCCGAAAGAAGACGTCGGCGGTGTCCCCCAATAGGCGACAGCGCAGGATGAATTCCGTGTCCCCCGATTGGGGGACAAAGGCGCGACGGCGGAGCGAGGGCGCCCGGGCTGATTACCAGCTGTTCCAGTGCGTCAGGCTCTCGGCCGGCAACCGTTTGGCCGGCCGGAAGTCGGTGCCCTTGGTGTAGGCGATGGGGAACAGCCCGCCCTGGCTGTACTCGTCGTACGGGATGCCGAGGATGTCGGCCACCTTGCGTTCACCGTCGGAGAGCAGGTGCAGCGTCGTCCAGCAGGAGCCAAGCCCACGGGAGCGCAGCGCCAGGCAGAAGCTCCACACCGCCGGGAACAGCGACGCCCAGAACGACACCCCACCGATCGGCGAGCTCTCTTCCCGGCCGCTGATGCACGGGATCAGCAGCACCGGCGCCTCGTGCATGTGCTCGGCGAGGTAGGTCGCCGAGTCGCGAACCTTCGCCATCCGCTCCCCGCGGCTGTCGGTGTATTCGGGTGCCGGTGAGCTGAGGTAGCCGCTGGCGTTGGAGAGGTAGACGTCGCCGATCGCCTTCTTGGTGTCCGGGTCCTCGACGAACATCCACTGCCAGCCTTGGGAGTTGGATCCAGTCGGCGCCTGCAAGGCCAACTCGAGGCATTCCATCAGCACCTCGCGCGGCACCGGCCTGTCGAAGTCGAGGCGTTTGCGGACCGAACGGGTGGTGCGCAGGACTTCATCGACGGTCAAGTTGAGGGTCATGTGTGGAGGCTACCGTTGTACGCATGAGTATTGAACTGTCGCAAGAGGTTTCCAGCAGGCTCGAATCCGACCAGTACGGCTGGCTGACCACGGTGGCCAAGTCGGGGCAGCCGGTGCCGCGGCTGATCTGGTTCTACTTTGACGGGGCCGACCTGATCGTCTACACCATGCCCAGCGCCGCCAAGGTCGCCCACATCAAGGCCCGGCCCCAGGTCAGCCTGAACCTGGATTCCGACGGCAACGGCGGGGGCATCATCGTGGTGGGCGGGACGGCGACCGTCGATGCCACCGGGGTCGACTGCCGCGACGATGAGCCGTACTGGGCCAAATACCGGGAGACCTCCGACCAGTTCGGCCTCACCGACTCGATGGGCTCCTACAGCACCCGGCTGCGGATCACGCCGACGAAAGTGTGGACCACGCCGACGGCCTGAGCCATGGGCGCGCCGAACGTGACATGAGGGCGTTAAATCAACGAAAATCCCTCCACCAGAACACATTCGGCGGCGAGGCCTCAGCGGAAGTCCCGGGATTTCGAGCCGACGGCCAGGCTGATGCGGCCCAATCGTTCGGCGACGACCGTGATCGCACCGCTGGCATTCTGCACCTGGCCGCGGATCAGCAACGCCGGCGCGGTGTGCGCGAGCTTGCGGTGCCGTGCCCACACCCCCGGCGTGCAGAGCACGTTGACCATCCCGGTCTCGTCTTCGAGGTTGACGAACGTCACGCCCTGGGCGGTCGCGGGCCGCTGCCGATGCGTCACCGCCCCGGCGACCAGCACCCGGTCCCCGTCGGGTACCGAACCCAGCTCGGCCGCCGGCACCACCCCCATCGCGTCCAGGTCCGCCCGCAGGAACTGGGTCGGATAACTGTCCGGGGAGACGCCGGTGGCCCACACGTCCGCGGCGGCCAGCTCCAGCTCACTCATCCCCGGCAACTCCGGGACGTGTGACGACGAGCCCACCCCAGGCAACCGGTCCGGCCGTTGGGTGGCCGCGGCCCCGGCCGCCCACAACCCCTCCCGTCGGGACATGCCGAAGCAGCCCAGCGCTCCGGCCGTCGCCAGCGCTTCGGTCTGCGGTACGGACAGTTGCAGCCGCGACGTCAGGTCCAGCAGAGAGGTGAACGGGCCGTGGGCTTTTCGGTCATCGGCCAGCTTCTCGGCCAGGTCGTCGCCGATATGACGGACCGCACCCAGCCCGAGGCGGACCTCCGTTCCCCGATTCTCGAGGGTCGCGTGCGCCAGGCTGGCGTTGACGTCCGGACCGTGCACCAGCACCCCGTGCCGGCGTGCGTCGGCCACCAACGACTGGGGCGAGTAGAACCCCATCGGCTGGGCACGCAGCAGCGCGGCACAGAACGCCGCCGGGTGGTGCAACTTGAACCACGACGAATAGAACACCAGCGACGCGAAGGACAGGGCGTGACTTTCCGGGAATCCGAAATTGGCGAACGCGTGCAGCTTCTCGTAGATCCGGTCGATCACGTCATCGGGGGCACCGTGCAGGGATCGCATGCCCTCGTAGAACCGGCCGCGTAGCCGCTGCATACGTTCGGTCGACCGCTTGGACCCCATGGCGCGCCGTAACTGGTCGGCTTCGGCGGCGGAGAAGCCGGCGCAGTCCACCGCCAGCTGCATCAACTGTTCCTGGAACAACGGCACACCCAGCGTTTTCCGCAGGGCCGGCTCCATGGAGGGATGGTCGTAGACCACCGGGTCCAGGCCGTTGCGCCGCCGGATGTAGGGGTGCACCGAACCGCCCTGGATGGGTCCGGGGCGGATCAGCGCGACCTCCACCACCAGGTCGTAGAAAATCCGGGGCCGCAGTCTCGGCAGGGTGGCCATCTGGGCGCGCGACTCCACCTGGAAAACGCCCACCGAATCGGCCCGGGACAGCATCTCGTACACCGCGGGTTCGGAGAGGTCGAGCCGGGCGAAATCCACCTCGATGCCCTTGTGCTCGGCAACCAGATCCCGGGCGTAGTGCAATGCCGAGAGCATACCCAGCCCCAGCAGGTCGAACTTCACCAAACCGATTGCCGCACAGTCGTCTTTGTCCCACTGCAGGACGCTGCGGTTCTCCATGCGGGCCCACTCCACCGGGCACACGTCGGCGATCGGACGGTCGCAGATCACCATGCCGCCGGAGTGAATGCCCATGTGCCGCGGCAGGTTCCGGATCTGCTCGGCCAGGTCGACAACCTGCTCCGGGATTCCTTCGATATCGGCGGGCTGCCCACTCCAGTGACTGATCTGTTTACTCCACGCGTCCTGCTGCCCCTGCGAGAAGCCCAGGGCTCGTGCCATGTCGCGCACCGCACTGCGGGCCCGGTAGGTGATGACGTTGGCGACCTGGGCGGCATAGTCGCGGCCGTATTTGTCGTAGACGTACTGGATCACCTTTTCCCGCTGATCCGACTCGATGTCGATGTCGATGTCGGGCGGCCCATCGCGGGCGGGCGACAGGAACCGCTCGAACAGCAGATCGTTGGCCACCGGGTCGACCGCCGTCACCCCCAGGGCGTAACAGACCGCGGAGTTGGCCGCCGATCCCCTGCCCTGGCACAGAATGTC
Source organism: Mycobacterium paragordonae (assembly GCF_003614435.1). Taxonomy (NCBI): domain Bacteria; kingdom Bacillati; phylum Actinomycetota; class Actinomycetes; order Mycobacteriales; family Mycobacteriaceae; genus Mycobacterium; species Mycobacterium paragordonae. Next base: position 1,374,746 of record NZ_CP025546.1, on the reverse strand, counting down.
GTTACGCCGGCAGAACTGGGTGATGTCGTGCACCACCAGGAAGTAACCCGGAAACTCCAGCTGGGCAATGACTTTCAGCTCGTGCTCGATCTGGGCATACGCCCGCAGCGCGACATCGGCCGGACCGTAGCGGTCGGCGGCGCCCGCCATGGTCAAGGTGCGCAGCCAGCTGTCCTCGGTGTGCCCGTCGGGGACGTCGAACGGCGGCAGCTGTGGCGCGATCAGCGCCAGGCCGAACGCGCACTGTTCGCCGAGCTCGGCGGCGGCGGCCACCACGTCAGGGCCCCCAAAGGGCATATGCGCGAACAACCGGGCCATCTCCTCGCCCGAGCGCAGGTGCGAGCCGCCCAGCGGGGCCAGCCAGCCGGCCGTGGCGTCCAGGGACTGCCGGGCCCGGATGGCGCCCATCGCCATGGCCAGCCGGCGCCGCGGCGGCCCCGCGAAATGAGCCCCGGTGGTGGCGACGACGCCGACCCCGAAATGCGGCGCCAGTTCAGCCAGCACCGCGTTGCGTTCGTCGTCGAGTGGTTGACCGTGATGGGTCAGTTCGATGCTGACCCGGCCGGCGGTGAACCGGTCCACCAGATCGGCCAGCGCCCGTTTCGCCGCTTCCGGGCCGCCCACGGAAAGCGCCTGCCGCACAGATCCTTTGCGACATCCGGTGAGTATGTGCCAGTGGCCGCCGGCCGCCTCGGTCAACGTGTCGACGTCATAGCGCAGCTTGCCCTTCTCACCACCGGCCAGATGCGCGGCGGCCAGCTGCCGGGACAGCCGCCGGTACCCTTCCGGACCGCGCGCCAGCACCAGCAGATGGGGACCGGGCGGATCCGGCTGCTCGGTGCGCGCCACCGACGACAGCGACAGTTCGGCACCGAACACCGTGCGCACGCCGAGTTCGGTGGCCGCTTCGGCGAACCGCACCGCCCCGTAGAGGCCGTCGTGGTCGGTCAGCGCGAGGGCACGCAAACCCAGGCGGGCGGCCTCCTCGACCATCTCCTCCGGCGTGCTGGCCCCGTCGAGGAAGCTGTACGCCGAATGCGCATGTAACTCGGCGTAGGCGACCGACGAACGCACCCGCCGCCCATCCGGTTTTGCCGTGTACGACCCCCGCTTGTGCGACAGCGGGGCGTCACCGGCCGGCACAACCGGGGCCGCTTCACCGGCATGGCGCGGCTTGCCGTCGAGCACCCGTTCCATCTCGGCCCAACTCGGCGGTCCGTGGTACCAACCCATGCGAAACAGCTTATCGAACAAGTGTTCGATTCGCCATGTTGCAAGGAGGCGAGCTTACGAACAACTTTGCAACGGCACTGAAACGATTTGCGAACAGCGTCGGACGACATCGCATCGCCGCTGTTAAACCCACCTTTATCGGAAAAACATGTTCTTAACCTGGCGGACCTCCCCCCGTGCACCCACCACCCCGATACTGGTACAGATTGAAAAAACGACGGCGGGGGCTGGGCATGGCACAACCGATGACACCGGGGACGGGACACTTCCGCGCTCCGGATCCGAACCGACACCTCGACATTTCGACGGGAAACACGGCGGCGGGAAACATGGCGACGGGAGCGGTGGCCGTCATCGCGGGTCCCGCCCCCGGACCCGGCGAGATCAAAGATCTACTGACCGAACGGTTTACGCCGGGAACTGACGCCGCCGCGTGCGTACAGCGGGTGGCGCTGCCCGCCCCCGGTGACGACAGCGAGCTGTTCCGCGCCATCGCCCACGCCCTGGAGCGGCCGCTGGAACCCGAATTCCCGCTCTGGGAATGCTGGATCATCGAAGGCCTGCAGGACGACCGATGGGCGATCCTGATAAAGGTCGGCCCGGGCTCGGCTCAACACCTCCGCCCGGCCCACCTGCTCGCCCGGCTCTGCGACCACGACCGCGATGCCTACGCGGATTCGACTGCCCCAGTGGCTATTTCACCCGCACACTCACCCGGGTGGGCCGACGCCACGAGGCAGGCCGCGGCCCGCGCCGTCAACGGCCTTTCCACCGCGGCCGGCATGCTGCGACCCTGGCCGGCCGCCGGCCCGCCGCCCACCGTGCTCCGCTACCAGACGGTCGTCGTCGCCCGCGCCGCGATCGACGACATCGCCCGCAAGTTCGGCGCGGCCGCCGACGATGTCGCTGTGGCGGCGATCACCGAGGGATTCCGCACCGTCCTCATCGAACGCGGCGAACAGCCGCGGGCCGGTTCGATTCGCACGCTTGGCACGCCGTTGACTGAGCTCCCCGTCGAGCACCGGGACCCGCTTGCACAGCTGTATGCGGTGCGCGACCAGGGCGGCCCGCGATCCTCTGGCAACTCGCCAATAGCTCTGTGCGGCAGAATGATTCAGGCACTGACCCGAACCTCGCGGCAGAGTGTGATGACGCTGGCCACCGCGCCGCCGGGACCGCGCTACCAATTGCGACTGATGGGCCGGCGGCTCGAGCGGCTCCTCCCGATCCCGCCGACTGCGCCGCGGCACGGCACCGGAGTCGCGGTGCTCAGCTACGGCGGTGAACTGGTCTTCGGCATCACCACCGACTACGACGCCGACCCGAACGTCGTTGCCGCCGGCATCGAATCGGGCATGGCGCGCCTGAGGGCGCTCAGCCGGGACTCCGTCGTGCCGTTCGACCGCCGGCGCAGGCGCCGCTCCCTGCCCAACAGCGCGGCACGCTGGCGGCCGTCGCAGCCGTCTGCGCGAGTGCGCCACTGACCGACACCCGCATCGACCACCGTGAGAAGGTGGGGCATGCCGGTGACCATCGACCCACGCCACCACGATGCGGTGTTGTTCGACGCGGCGCTGCCGCCCGCGCCACCGCTACTCGACCGCCTGCGCGCCGTGCACGTCGGCACCGCCGTCGCCGCGCCTGACGGCCTGATCGAGGCGGCCCAGCGGTTGTCCACCCGGCCGGGTCGGTGCGCCGTCGTGGCGTCGAACGAACCCGGTGCCACCGCGGCCCGCGACGCCGGTTTCGCGCTGGTGATCGCGGTGGGCCCCAATCCCGTCCACGGCGCCGACGCGGTGGTCGCCGATGTGGATGAGATCGACGTGCGCACCGGCGACAAGCGCATGTCCGAACTCCCCGACGCGGTGCACGCCGTCGATCTGGCCGGCGCCGCCCCTGCGGTGTTCTTCGACTTCGACGGCACGTTGTCGGACATCGTGAACAATCCCGACGCGGCCCGGCCCGTCGCAGGTGCCGCGGCGGCCCTGCAGGAACTGGCCGCGCAATGTCCGGTTGCCATCCTCAGCGGCCGTGACCTGGCCGACGTGTCCAAGCGCGTAGGCCTGCCCGGCATCTGGTACGCCGGCAGCCACGGATTCGAGCTCACCGCACCCGACGGCACCCACCACCAGAACGAAGAAGCCGCAACGGCCATACCAGTGCTGGAGCAGGCGGCCGCGCAACTTCGTGAGCAACTCGGGTCGATTCCCGGTGTTGTCGTGGAGCACAAGCGCTTTGGCGTGGCGGTGCACTACCGCAATGCCGCGCGCGACCGGGTCGGTGAGGTGGCGGCAGCAGTGCGCAACGCCGGGCAGCGCGATGCGTTACGAGTGACCACCGGTCGCGAAGTCATCGAACTGCGCCCAAATCTCGACTGGGACAAGGGCAAGACGTTGCGCTGGGTGATGGAGCATCTTGGTGCGCAGGCGGGCCCCCGGCTACCGGTGTATCTGGGCGATGACATCACCGACGAGGACGCATTCGACGCGGTGCGGGCCGACGGTATCCCAATTCTGGTGCGGCACAACGACGATGGCGACCGAGCCACTGCGGCGCTGTATGCGCTGGACAGTCCCGCCCAAGCCGCCGAATTCACCCGTCAACTCGCCAGACAACTATCTGACGCTGGCGTGAATTAACCGTCGCTCCTTCACAATCCGGACAATCGGCGAGCAACCTCGGCAAAATGCCCTGCGCTGTGCCCAATGGCGCTAGGCTGCGCGGCAGTCTATCGGGAGGACTGCCATGTCGTTCGTGTTCGCACATCCGGAGTTGATGACCGCAGCGGCCTCAGACCTCACCGGTATCCGCTCGGCGATCAACGCGGCCACCGCGGCAGCGTTGGTGCCGACAACACAACTGCAGGCTGCCGCCGCCGACGAAATCTCGCAGGCGATCACGGCGCTGTTCGGCCAGCACGCCCAGACCTTCCACGCCGTCAGCGCCCAAGCGACGGCGTTTCAAGAGCAGTTCATCCAGACCCTGACCGCCGGCGGCACGTCGTACGCACTGGCCGAGTCCATCAACGCCGGGCCGTTGCAACCTCTGCTGGACGCCATCAACGCACCCACCCAAGCGCTGCTGGGTAGGCCCCTGATCGGCGACGGCGCCGACGGGACGGCGGCCAGCCCCAATGGCGGGGCGGGTGGCCTGTTATTCGGCAACGGGGGCCGCGGCTTTTCCCAAGCTGCCAATTCCGGTCTCTCCGGTGGCAGCGGCGGGGCTGCCGGCTTCGTCGGCAACGGCGGCGCCGGTGGCAGCGGCGGCACCGGCGTGGTCGCCGGAGGTGCGGGCGGGAACGGCGGCGCCGGCGGAGCCGGCGGGTGGCTGTATGGCAACGGCGGCGCGGGCGGCAATGGCGCCGCGGCCACCGGGACCGGCGGGGCCGGCGGCGGCAACGGCGGGACGGGCGGCAACGCCTGGCTTTGGGGCGCCGGCGGGGCCGGCGGGGCGGGCGCCGATGGCGTGAAAAGCGATATCGCCTTGACCCCTGGCGGCAACGGCGGCGCCGGTGGCGCCGGCGGGAGCGGCGGGTTCCTTTACGGAAATGGCGCGGGCGGCGGCGCCGGGGGGAACGGTGGCAACGACGGCGCCCCGGGCGATTCGCCCGGCGGCAGCGGCGGCGCTGGTGGGGCCGGCGGGAACAGCTACCTGTACGGCGACGCCGGGTCCGGCGGCGCCGGCGGCAACGGCGGGTCGGGCAAGAACACTGTCACGTCCTCGATGGGCGGCGGGGGCGGTGCCGGCGGCCACGCCTGGTTCAACGGAAATGGAGGCATCGGCGGCAGCGGCGGCATCGGCGGCGAGGACAGCGACACCGGCCCCGCCAGCAGCCAGGGCGGCGCCGGCGGTACTGGTGGGGCTGCGGGGCTGTTTCAGGGCGACGGCGGCCACGGCGGGGTCGGCGGCGCGGGCGGTTTCAATAGCAGCAACGGGACCGCGGGCGCCGGTGGAACCGGCGGAAACGGCGGGGCGGCTGGGTGGCTCCACGGCGCCGGCGGCGCCGGCGGGGGCGGCGGGGCCGGCGGAGACATCAATGGCACCGGCACGGGCGGCGACGGAGGAAATGGAGGGGCCGGCGCGGCCGGGGCGTTGCTGTGGGGCGACGGCGGGGCCGCCGGAGCCGGCGGCGTGGGCGGCAACAACACGGGCGCTGGTAGCGCCGGCGCCGGCGGGAACGCCGGAGCCAGCGGAAATGCGAACCTGATCGGCAATGGCGGGGCGGGCGCGACAGGCGGAGCCGGTGGAACGGTCCATGGCAGCAAGAGTCCTGGCGGCGCCGGCGGCGACGGCAGTGCAGGCGCCGCAGGCGGACTGCTGTACGGCAACGGCGGTAGCGGCGGCGCCGGCGGGGCCGGCGGGGCCAACACCACCGGCGGCATCTTCAACAACGGCGTCGTGGGCGGGGCCGGCGGGGACGGCGGCGGCGGCGGCGCCGCACGCGGGATCGGCAACGGCGGAGCCGGCGGGGCCGGCGGGGACGGCGGCGTCATCGGCACCGGCTCCAACGCCAACAACAGCACCCCGGGCAGCGGCGGCAACGGCGGCGCCGGCGGCAGCGCCGCGCTGTGGGGCGACGGGGGCGTCGGCGGACATGGCGGCCTTGGCCAATCCGCTCAGACGGTCAGCAACGTCAGGGGAATCCAGGGCGGAAACGGCGGCAACGGCGGCAACGGCGGCACCGGCGGGAATGCCGGATTCCTGGGCGGCAACGGCGGCAACGGCGGAAGCGCCGGCGCCGGTGGCAATGCCGGCAACGGCGGCAACGGGCAGGCCGGCGGCAACGTCAGCGGCGGGACCGGCGGCAACGCCGGAAGCGCCGGCGACGGCGGCAGCGGCGGCACCGGTGGCACCGGCGGGGCCGGGGGCCACGGCGGCCAACTGACCGGCAACGGCGGCAGCGGCGGGGCCGCCGGCGTCGGTGGCAACGCCGGCAACGCGGGCAACGGCGCAAACGGCAATGGCTTCAACCCCAGCGCCGGCGGCAACGGCGGCCACGGCGGCGCCGCGGGTAACGGCGGGGCCGGCGCGGCTGGCGGCGCGCTGTTCAGCCAGGGCGGCAGCTCCGCCGGCGGCGGCACTGCCGGCAGCGGCGGCAACGGGGGCAACGGCGGGGTCGCCAACGGCGGCAACCTTGGTATCGCCGGCGGCGCGGGCGGCAACGGTGGCCAGGGCGGCGACGCCGGACTCGGCGGCACCGCCGGGAAGGGCGGGAACGGCGGCAACGGCGCGGCCGGGTCCCAGGGCGCCAACGCCACCAGCGGCGCAGCGCCGGGCCAGACCGGTGGGGCCGGCGGGGCCGGCGGCAAGGGCGGCCAGGGCGGCGCGGGCAACGGCGGCACCAACGGCAGCGGTGGCAACGGTGGCACCGGCGCAGCCGGCGCCCGCGGCGGCGACGGCTGGACCGACCATGGCTCCAACGACGCCACCGCCGGTGGTGTCGGCGGCAAGGGCGGCGACGCCGGCGCCGCTGGCGCGGCCGGCACTGGCGGCAGCGGCGGGGTCGCGGGTACCGCGGGTACCGGCGGCAACGGCGGCAACGGCGGCACCGGCGGCAACGGCTTACAAGGCGCCGACGGCACCGGCGACGGCGGCAACGCCGACAACGGCACCAACGCCGGTAACGGAGGCCAGGGCGGCGCAGGCGGGTCCGGCATCGGCGGCGTCGGCGGTGGCCAAGGCGGCCAGGGCGGCCAGGGCGGCGACGGTGGAAAAGGCGGCCAAGGCGCCGACGGCGCGAACGACGGCGGGAAAGGCGGTAACGGCGGTAACGCCGGCAGCGGCGGCCGGGGCGGCGACGGCACCGACGGCGGCGGCGGCGGACAAGGCGGCAACGGCGGGCTGGCTGGCAGTGGTGGCGACGGCGGGAAAGCGAACCCCCTCGCCAGCGCCCCGCAGCACGTCGGCGGTCAAGGCGGCAACGGTGGCCGAGGCGGCGCCGGCGGCGACGGCGGCAACGCCGGCGGTGCGGCTGCCGCCAATGGCAGCGGCGGACAGGGCGGCGGCGGCGGCCACGGCGGCACTGGCGGCAAAACCACGGCCATTATCGACAACCTCTACGGCGGCGGCGGCGGTGGCGGCGGCGCCGGTGGCAAGGGCGGCAATGTCGGCACCGGCGGCACCGGCGGCAACGGCGGCAGCGGTGGCGGCGGCGGCGCCGGTGGCGACGGCGGCATCGCCCAAGATGCCGACACAATCTCTGCCATCGGTCTAGGCGGCTTGGGTGGCGGCGGCGGCAGCGGCGTCGGCCCGTCCAACGGCACCGGCGGATCGGGCGGCGCCGGCGGCGGTGGTGGCGGCGGCGCCTTCGCCACGGGTGGTGCCACGGGCCAGGCCGCCGGCGGCGGCGGCGGTGGCGGCGGCGCGGCCGGCTCCGCCACCGGCACCGCCGGTGACGGCGGGCAGGGCGGCACCGCCATCGGCACTTTCCCCAGCAGCAGTGGTTCCGGCGGCAACTTTGCGGCAGGCAATAACGGCACCGGCGGTGGTGGCGGCGGCGGTGGCTACGCCAACGTCCCCGTTGACGGCAGCAACGCCGGTGGCGGCGCCGTCGGCCAGGCGGGCGGTTCCGGCGCCAACAGCCTCGGCAACAACGGAGGCACCGGCGGCGACGTGAACGTCGGCAACGGCGGCGGTGGCGGGAGCGGCACTAACGACATCAACGACGGCAGTTCCGGCCAGAACGCCTAACGCCCCCTCAATTGCCGGTCGGGAACCCTGTGGCACGCTCGACATTCCGGAGTTAAATCCCGACAGGAGCGTGTCCGATCAACAAGCTCGGTTTCTGGAGCATCGTCATGCTCGGGATCAACGCGGTGATCGGAGCGGGCATCTTCCTGACCCCCGGCGCGGTCATCAAGCTGGCAGGCCCGCTGGCACCGCTGGCCTACGTCCTGGCCGGCCTGTTCGCCGGCATCATGGCTGTCGTCTTCGCCACCGCCGCCCGCTACGTCCGGACCAACGGCGCTTCGTACGCCTACACCACGGCGGCGTTCGGCCAGCGCATCGGCATCTACGTCGGCGTCACGCACGCGATCGTGGCCTCCATCGCGTGGGGCGTGCTGGCCTCGTTGTTCGTTTCCACCTTGCTCAGAGTCGTTTTCCCGCAACAACATTGGGACCGCGATACAAATCTCTTCAGCGTCAAGACGTTGACTTTCCTGCTCTTCATCGGGGTGCTGCTGATCATCAACCTGTTCGGCAACCGGGTGATCAAGTGGGCCAACGGCATCTCCACCGTCGGAAAAGTGTTCGCGCTCAGCGTCTTCGTCGGCGGCGGACTCTGGGTCATCGTCACACAGCACGTCAACAACTACGCCACGGCGGACGACCCCGGTGTGTATCAACCGGCGCCGTACGCGTTGTTCGGCTTCATCCCCCTGGGACAGAGCACGCTGACGGGCGTGGTCCTGGCCACCGTGGCCGCGCTTTACGCCTTCACCGGCTTCGAGTCGATCGCCAACGCCGCCGAGGAGATGGACGAACCGGACCGCAACCTGCCCCGCGCGATCCCGCTGGCGATCCTGGCGGTCGGCACCGTCTACGTGCTGGCGGTGACGGTGGCAATGCTGTTGGGGTCCAACCAGATTGTGCAGTCGACCGCCACGGTCAAATTGGCCGCGGCGATCGGAAACGACACCTTCCGCAGCGTCGTCATCCTGGGCGCCCTGGTGTCGATGTTCGGCATCAACGTGGCCGCGTCCTTCGGCGCGCCCCGGCTGTGGACCGCGCTGTCGGACACCCACACCCTTCCGGCCCGGCTGTCCCGCAAGAACCGGTTCGGCGTCCCGATGCTGGCCTTCGCCATCACCGCGTCGCTGGCGCTCGCCTTCCCGCTGGCACTGCGCTTCGACAACGAGACCCTGACCGGCCTGGCCGTCATCGCGCGCTTCATCCAGTTCATCATCGTCCCGATCGCCCTGATCGCACTCGCCCGCGACCGCACCGGCCCGCATGCAGCGGTCAGGCGAAACCCGTTCACCGACAAGGTTTTACCGGTAGCGGCGGTGGCGATCTCGGTGGCCCTGGCGGTGTCCTTCGACTACCGGACACTGATCCTGCGACCGCAGGGCGGCGCCAACTACTACTCGATCGTGCTGATCGTGCTGACGTTCGTCGTCGTGCCGGCGGTCGCCTACGTGCACTATTACCGCACGTACCCAACAGCCGAAACCTAGGTTCGACGGCGGCGACCCGCAGCGCCCGGCTCCGCCGCGCCCGCGATCGCCGCTATGCCCGACGGCGGCGACCCGCAGCGCCCGGCATCGCCGCGCTTGCGCCCGGCTCCGCCGCGCTTGCGATCGCCGCTATGACGCGTATTCCACCTCACCGTCGTCGAGCACCAACCGCGGTCCCTGACCTTCGGCGCCGGAGGCCTCGGTCCGAAAGACCGCCTTGCCCGGTTCGGTCTTCCAGATCAGCGTCGAGAGCGTCTCGCCGGGAAACACCGGCTTGGTGAACCGCGCGGCGATCGAGGTGATGTTGGCCGCGACGCCCTGACCCAACTCGGCGACCAGCGCGCGACCGGTGACCCCGTAGGTGCACAGTCCGTGCAGGATCGGCTTGGGGAACCCGGCCAGGTTGGTGGCGAACCAGGGGTCGCTGTGCAACGGGTTGCGGTCGCCGGACAACCGGTAGATCAGTGCCTGGTCCTCGCGGGTGGGCAGCTCGATGCGGACGTCGGGCTCGCGGTCGGGGAACTCGGGGGCGACCGGCCGCTCCCCCTTCTCACCCCCGAAGCCGCCCTCGCCGCGGATCACCAGTGTGGTCAGCGTTTCGGCGATCAGCGTCCCGCTGTCGGGATCGGTGCCCTTGCCGCGCAGCATCAGGATGGCGTTCTTGCCTTCGCCCTTGTCCTGGATGTCGACCACCTCCGAGACCACGGACAGCTTGCCGGCCGGCGGTAGCGGAGCGTGCAGCCGCACGGTCTGTGATCCGTGTAAAAGCATGGCCCAGTTGAACGTTCCGACTTTACCGGCCGCCCCGAAAGCCGGGCAGCAGATCACCGCGTAAGTCGGCAGCACCTGTTGCGGAATGTCGTGGCTGTTCTCGGTGGTGAAGGACAGATCCTCGAGCCCGGCACCCACTCCCAGCGCGTACAACAGCGTGTCCCGGTCGGTCCACTCGAACAACTGCGGCTTGGTCACCGCGCCGACGGCACTCGGGTCAATCGCCATGCGAGTCTCCTCTTAGATTTCAATTCCGCAATTTCGGTGAAGTAACCATCGCAAACTCTTCCCACCGACGGTGTCGGCAGGGCAGGCTATCGCCATGGCGAAGCGCATATTGATCCGGAGGGCCTCCCAATTCGTAGCTGTGGCCGCCGTGGCGGTGATCGTGGGGGCCTGCAGCAGTAGCCCGCAGGCCCGCAGCATCACCCTGACCTTCATCCGCAATGCGCAGTCCCAGGCCAACGCCGACGGCGTCATCGACACCGCGGTGCCCGGTCCCAGCCTCACCGACGACGGCAAGGGCCAGGCCCAGCAGCTCGCCCATCAGGTCGGCCACACCGAGTTCGACGCGCTGTACTCCTCCCCCATGTCCGCCGACCAGCAAACCGCCGGGCCGCTGGCCACCGAGGTCGGCCGGCAGGTCGAGGTCCTGCAGGGTCTGCAGTCCATCGACGCCGGGTGGTACAACGGCAAGCCGGAGTCGATGGCGAACTCCACCTACATGCTGGCGCCGGTCCGCTGGGTGGACGGCGACGTGGACACCAGCATCCCTGGCTCGGTGAGCGGCAGCGATTTCAACTCCCGGTTCGGAGCCGCGATCCGCAAGATCTACGACAGCGGGCACAACAAGCCCGCGGTGTTCTCCCAGGGCACGGCGATCATGGTGTGGACCCTGATGAACGTCAAGAACCCCAAGCTGAGCCTGCTCAACAGCCACGTGCTGCCGAACGTGGGGCGGGTGGTGATCACCGGCAACCCGACCAACGGCTGGACGCTGGTCGACTGGGACGGCGTCCGCAGCTTCAACTGAGCTAACCGCGCGTCGAGGTTGACGTGGGCGGTCGCGTGCCGCCACGATGGGCTGCATGCGGTATGTCGTTACCGGCGGTACCGGGTTTATTGGCCGCCGAATCGTTTCCCGACTTCTAGAGCACCAACCCGATGCGCAGGTGTGGGTGTTGGTCCGCCGGCGGTCGCTGGGCCGCTTCGAGCGCCTCGCGCTCGAGTGGGGTGAGCGGGTAAAACCGCTGCTCGGCGAGCTGCCTGAGCTGGATCTGGCCGAGCAGGTCATTTCCGAACTGGGGCCCGTCGACCATCTGGTGCACTGCGCCGCGATCTACGACATCACCGTCGGCGAGGCCGAACAACGCGCAGCCAACGTTGACGGCACCCGCGCTGTCGTCGCCTTGGCGCAACGGCTCGGCGCCACGTTTCACCATGTCTCCTCGATCGCGGTGGCCGGCGACTTCCGCGGCGAGTACACCGAGGACGACTTCGACGTCGGCCAGGCCCTGCCCACGCCGTACCACCAGACCAAGTTCGAAGCCGAGGCGCTGGTACGCGACACACCCGGCCTGCGCTACCGCATCTACCGCCCGGCGGTGGTGGTGGGCGATTCCCGCACCGGTGAGATGGACAAGATCGACGGGCCTTACTACTTCTTCGGCGTGCTGGCCAAGCTCGCCGTCCTGCCGTCGTTGACGCCGATGATGCTGCCGGACACCGGGCGCACCAATATCGTCCCGGTCGACTACGTGGCCGACGCGCTGGTGTTCCTGATGCACGCCGACGGCTCGGCTTGTCGAGACGGGCAGACGTTCCACCTGACCGCACCCAGCACCGTCGGGCTGCGCGGCATCTACCGCGGCATCGCGCGCAGCGCCGGGCTTCCGCCGCTGCGCGGGACGCTGCCCCGCTCGATGGCGACCTCGGTGCTGAAGGTGAGCGGGCGCGCCAAGGTGCTGCGCAACATGGCGGCCACCCAGCTGGGCGTGCCAGCCGAGGTGCTCGACGTGATCGACCTGGCTCCCACCTTCGTCAGCGACAAGACGCGAAAGGCCCTGCACGGCAGCGGCATTGAGGTACCGGAATTCGCCTCCTACGCGCCGCAGTTGTGGCGGTACTGGGCCGCGCAGCTGGATCCCGACCGCGCCCGGCGCGACGACCCGGGCGGCCCGCTGGTGGGCCGGCACGTCATCATCACCGGCGCGTCCAGCGGTATCGGGCGTGCCTCGGCGATCGCCGTGGCGCGGCGCGGTGCCACCGTCTTCGCACTGGCCCGCAACGGTGAGGCGCTCGACGAACTGGTCGAGGAGATCCGGGCGGACGGCGGCCAGGCCTACGCATTCGCCTGCGACATCACCGATTCGGCGTCGGTGGAGCACACCGTGAAGGACATCCTGGGCCGCTTCGACCACGTCGACTATCTGGTGAACAACGCCGGCCGGTCAATCCGGCGCTCGGTGGTCAACTCCACCGACCGTCTGCACGACTACGAGCGGGTCATGGCAGTCAACTACTTCGGTGCGGTGCGGATGGTGTTGGCACTGCTACCGCACTGGCGTGAGCGCCGGTTCGGCCACGTCGTCAACGTCTCCAGTGCAGGCGTGCAGGCCCGCAACCCGAAGTACAGCTCGTATCTGCCGACCAAGGCCGCGCTGGACGCGTTCGCCGACGTGGTGTCGACCGAGACGCTGTCCGACCACATCACGTTCACCAATATCCATATGCCCCTGGTCGCGACCCCGATGATCGCGCCGTCCAAGCAACTCAACCCGGTGCCGGCCATCAGCGCCGAACGCGCGGCGGCGATGGTGGTGCGCGGCCTGGTGGAGAAGCCAGTCCGCATCGACACCCCGATGGGCACCCTTGCCGAGGCCGGTCACCAGTTCGCCCCCAGGCTGTCCCGCCGGATTCTGCATCAGCTGTACCTCGGCTATCCCGACTCGGCTGCCGCGCGCGGGGTCGCCGCACCTTCCGAAGCTGTTGCCCCGCAACCACGTCGGCCGAGGCGTCCCAGCCGGGCGGTCCGCGCCGTTCCGCGGGTGGGTGTACCCAAACCCGTCAAGCAGATGGCCCGGCTGGTGCCGGGCGTGCACTGGTGATCACTTCTCGCACGTGAACTGATCGACATCGATGTAGCCCATGCGGAACATCTCGGCACATCCGGTGAGGTACTTGATGTAGCGCTCGTAGACCTCCTCGGACTGCAGCGCGATGGCCTGGTCTTTGTGTGCCGCCAGTGCGGCCGACCAGATGTCGAGGGTCTTGGCGTAGTGCGGTTGCAGCGACTGCACCCGGGTCACGTTGAACCCGTTTGCGGTGGCCCGCTCCTGCACCATCGGGATCGACGGCAACCGCCCGCCCGGAAAGATCTCGGTGACAATGAATTTGACGAATCGGGCGAACTCGAAGGTCAGCGGCAGACCACGCTCCTTCATCTCCAGGGGGTGCAGCCCGGTGATGGTGTGCAACAGCATGATTCCGTCATCCGGCAGCAGGCGGTGCGCCAGCGTGAAGAACGCGTCATAGCGCTCGTGCCCGAAGTGCTCGAACGCGCCGATGCTGACGATCCGGTCGATCGGCTCGTCAAACTGTTCCCAACCTTGTAGCAGAACGCGCTTCGTGCGGGGGCTGTCGGATTTCGCGAACAGCTGCTCGACGTGGTTGGCCTGGTTCTTGCTCAGGGTGAGGCCGACGACGTTGACGTCATAACGCTCCACCGCACGCATCATGGTGGCGCCCCAGCCGCAGCCGACGTCGAGCAGCGTCATGCCCGGCTGCAGCCCGAGTTTGCCCAGCGCCAGATCGATTTTGGCGATCTGCGCCTCTTCGAGCGTCATGTCGTCGCGCTCGAAGTACGCGCAGCTGTAGGTCTGGGTGGGGTCCAGGAACAACCGGAAAAAGTCGTCGGACAGGTCGTAATGCGCCTGTATGTCGTCGAAATGCGGGGTCAGATCATCGGGCATCCGCACAGCGTATCGTGGCCCCGGTGAGCGCCGTGTTCGCCGACGTCGACACCGGCATCGACGACGCGCTCGCCCTGATCTATTTGCTGGCCGCCGACGCCGACCTGGTGGGCATCGCATCCACCGGCGGCAACATCGCGGTCGACCAGGTGTGCGCGAACAACCTCGGCCTGCTCGATCTGTGCCGGGCGGGTCCCGTCCCGGTATCCCGCGGAGCCGAGCGGCCGTTGAACGGTGAGCGTCCGCAGCGCGGCGATTTCCACGGCCCGAACGGTTTGGGATATGCGGAGTTGGCGCGCAGCGATCGGCGGCTCACCGAGCACGATGCCGCAACGGCCTGGGTGCGGGCGGCGCACGCCCACCCCGGTGAGCTGGTCGGGTTGGCGACCGCGCCGCTGACGAACCTGGCGCTGGCACTGCGCATCGAGCCGGCCCTGCCGACACTGCTGCGGCGACTGGTGATCATGGGCGGGGTGTTCGATGGCCAGGGGCCGCCGGAATGGAACGTCCGCGTGGACCCGGACGCCGCGGCCGAGGTGTTCGCGGCCTGGGCGGGCCAACCACGACTCCCGGTCGTGTGCGGGCTGGACCTGACCCGCAAGGTGGTCATGACCCCGGACATGCTTGACGGGCTGGGCGCACCCGCACCGGTGACCCGGTTCATCCGGGATGCGATGCGGTTCTACTTCGAGGTGTACCGCGACCGCGGGCTGGGATACCTGGCACACCTGCACGATCCGCTGGCCGCGGCCGTGGCGCTGGACCCGCAGTTGGTCGAGACCCGGCCTGCCACGGTGCACGTCGACGTGTCCGGCAACCCCGGGATGACCACCGCCGACTGGTCAGGTGCGCGACAGCCAAACGCGCAGATAGGCATCGAGGTCGACCCGGCGGCGTTTTTCGATCGATTCACGCAACGGGTGGCAGCCTTCGCACGCGGACAGCGGTGAGGGAAACACCGCACGTCGGAAGCCGCCCGGCCGCCCCGCATGCCCGCGTTCGGGACGAGCTCAGGGGTGCCCCGTACACACATAAGACCGAAAGTCAAGGTCAAACAGCTGAAACCATACCGACCGTATGGCACACGCGTCCCAAAAAATACCCGTTCAACTGTTGCGCAATTGGCACTTGACCCCCTAATTTATAAGCACGGTGAGATTCAGATCACGTGTGGCGCGACAAAGCAACGAAGCGTTGGTCACAACTTGGTCTGCACCGCGGGGAGGCGGACGCACATCGCGGCCGGATAGTTAAGGGGAGCACTTCGTGTCAGGAACACGCCCGGCCGCTCGGCGGCTGAACCTTGTCGCCGTCAGCAGCACCCAGCACGCCGAAGACGGCGGGGAACGAGCCTGGGTATCGCAGGGTCTGTGCAGGACAAAGGACCCAGACGAGCTGTTCGTGACCGGGGCGGCACAGCGTCAAGCGGCAGCCATCTGCCGGCACTGCCCGGTGCTGCGGGAGTGCGGCGCGGACGCTCTCGACAACAAGGTCGAGTTCGGCGTGTGGGGTGGCATGACCGAACGGCAGCGCAGGGCCCTGCTCAAGGAGAACCCCGACGTGGTGTCGTGGTCGACCTTCTTGAACAAGCGCAAGTCCCGCTCCGTCGTCTAGACCAGCGGCTCCGGACCTCATTACTTTTCTGTTACGACACCGGCCGGCATCGCGGCCCCGATCGCCGAAACCTGCACCACCGCAACGGATTCGCCGATTTAGTCGGCACAGCCGAACCGGCCGATTTTTTACCCGACGGTAAATCCTGAGCATTTCCGCTGGTCAGGGTGTGGAATCACTCGTAGATGCCTTCCAGGAACCACCTCCTCTGCCGGTAGCACAGCAAGAGCGCCCGTTCCCCCTCCAGCAGCACCTGGGCACGAGCGACCCGACCGGCCCGCTGACCGGCTTCAGACCGGTCATCCCACCACCGCTCGTCCACGGGCCACGGCCCGGCCCACCAGCGCAGCTGGTCGTCCCGGCCCCGGACGGCCAGCCGGGCAGGGTCGGCGGAGAACACCCCGCGGCTGGTCACCCGAATCGGATTACCTTGAGCATCAAGCAATTCCACCGGATCGTCGACCAGCACCGCCGGTGACGGGTCAGGCAGTTGACCGGGCCACGGTTGAGCGGGATCGGCCTGCGGCACCGGTTCGTCACCCAGCGGGGTCATGGTGATTCGCTCGGCCGGCCCCCGGCCGCCGGACAGCACCGGTACCTGCACCGCCTCCGGGCCCAGCAGTCCCTGAACACGCACCAGCGCCCGTCGGGCCCGGAGCCTGTCCTCCTCACCGAGACCACCCCAGAGCGGCAGCTGCAGTGCCCCGGCCGAGACCACCTCGACGGCCTGCAGTCGCAGCAGCGTCACCGGCGCATCCAAAGGGCGACCCCGCGCAATCCGGTGACTCAACCACCCGTCGAGTTGCCAGCGCACCCGGTCGGCGGTGGCGTCCTCGGTCAGCGGTTCGGCGCACCGCCATACCCGGCTCAGTTCTTCGCCGGTGGCGGTCACCGCGTGAATGGCCAGTCGGGTGCAGCCCACTCCGGCGGCCAGCAGCGCCTGGTGCAGCGTGGCTGCCAGCGAACGCCCGGCGAATGCCGCAGCGTCGACCCGGTCGATCGGCGGATCGCAGTCCAGCACAGCGCCGAGCTCCGGTGGCGGCTCACGCCCAGACGGACCTCGTTCCGATTCACCGCGGGCGAACCGGTGCGCGGTCACCGCATCTGCCCCGAACCGGGAAGCGACGTCGGTGCGGGACAATGCGGCGAACTGCCCGATGGTGCGAATTCCCATCCGCCACAACAGATCTGCCAGTTCGTCCCGACCAGGACCGGACAGGCTCGGCTCGGTGGCGAGCTGACGGATCGACAGCGCCGACAAGAACCGCGCATCCCCTCCCGGCTCCACCACGCGACCCACGCGCGCGGCGAAGACCGCGGTGGACAACCCGTCGGCAATGCCGACCTGACATTCTGCGCCGGCCGCGGCCACCGCGTCGATCAGCCGCTCAGCCGCCTGCAGTTCAGACCCGAAAAACCGGGCCGCACCACGCACCGGTAACACCAGAAGGCCGGGTCGCAACACCTCGGGACGGGGTACCAAATCCTCCACCGCGGCGATCACCCCTTCGAAGAAGCGGGCGTCACGGTCCACGTCGGCGGCCACGATGTGCAGTTCCGGGCACCGCGCCGCAGCCTCCCGTCGCCGCAGCCCGCGCCGCACCCCGGCCGCCCGGGCCGTCGCCGAACAGGCGATCACCCGATTCGCCAGGGTGACCGCGACCGGATCCGTAGCCGACCGGTCCGCTGCCGCCGCCGCCGCGACCGCGGGCCAGTCCATGCACCAGATCGCCAAAACGCGGGAAGCCATCACGATCAGCCGGTTCGCGCTCGATCGATCGACCGTCCGCACCGGCTGATCTGAAGCCGGACCCCGCTGATGCGCCCGACCCCCGGGGGCGTCCCGCCCCCGAAAGACGGAGTCAGTTCATAGCCGCAAACCCGGGCCTCCAGCCGTGTCGACGCTCCTTCCCAGTCGCCGTCGGTGACCAGC
Organism: Mycobacterium paragordonae; assembly: GCF_003614435.1. NCBI lineage: Bacteria > Bacillati > Actinomycetota > Actinomycetes > Mycobacteriales > Mycobacteriaceae > Mycobacterium > Mycobacterium paragordonae. The sequence continues at coordinate 1,357,047 of NZ_CP025546.1, read as the reverse complement.
ACCGTGCACCCTTTCTGACGGGCGCGGGCCACCACCGCCCGTGCCCGGGTCCGCGTCACCCGCCGGCCCCCCAGGCCGAGGACCACCAGATCCATACCGTCGATGAGCACCGCGGCAACCTCCACCGGATCGTTTCCCGGATCCGGTATCACCGCGATCCGGCTCAGGTCCGCCCCCATTTCCACGGCAGCCAGCAACCCGATATCCGGTTGTCCGACGATTACCGCATTGCCCCCTCCGGCCGTCACCGCGGCCACCATGCGCAGCACCAGCGACCGTGCCCCCGACAGCACCGCCACCGTCCCGGGCGGCAGCAGCGCCGGACCCGACGACACCAGGTCTTCAGCGGGGGCGGTATCCTTCCCCGATATCGCGGCGATCTTCTGACGCAGCTGTTTAAGCTGCTCAACCCGGTTTTCCTGGCGCAGATCGGAGGCAAAAGCCGCGGTCATGACCAGCCTCCCAAACAGATTTTTTCGAAAGTATGTTCGATTCGATTCGAGTAAACACCCACCCCCCGACAGCGTCAAGGCGCGGGTCGGGACGCCCGTTTCACGGCCGCCACAGGACCCTGGTACTGGTGTGGCTGCTGATAGCCGGTGGCACTGCTGTGGCGCCTGGGTCAGCAAACGCCGAACCAGCCTCCTGCCACCCGGCGGAACTGTTCGCCAGCGACAACCGCGACTCCCCGGAACCCGGCCAACTCCAACTGTTCGAGATTCAGGCCGACGCCACGCTCGCGCTCAACAGGGCACCCGCCACGGGTTCGGTTCTCCTGGACGGGGTGTTCTGGTCCGAGGAGCGGCAGCAGGTCAGCACCGAACGATCCCGCCAGTTTCACCTGTGCGTTGCCGACGAACCCACCCTGCACGCCGCCGCCGAGGCGCTGCGCCGTCAGTTCGACCAACAAGCGGTGCTGACCTTCGACTACCCGACCGAGACTGTGCGCGACCCGCAAGCGGCCCTCATCACGGTGCCCGGCATCGAATTCGCACGCTTCCGCGACGCGTTCACCGCTGACGAGGATGCACGCCACCGACTACTGGGCGGTTCGGTCAGCGCAGCAGAACCCACGCTGATCCTGGTAGCGGGCAACGGCGATATGGACATCGCCCGCCGTCTGGTCGAGGCATCCGGGGGTGACTGGGCCACCGCTGACGTCGCGTTCGGCGACCGCGAAATCGTCCGGTAGCGGCTAGTTGGCCGCGACCCCGGTCGGCACCGGAAACGGGGTCGGGATCGGAACTCCCGGCATGAACCGCTGGAAAAGCGAGGTGGCGATCGCGCCAACCTCATCGCTGAGCGGGTACATGTGGCGATATTGCAGCACCTGCTTGCCGATCAGCCCAAGCCGCTCCTGGAAGGTCGGCATCCGGGCGGGATCGAGCAGCGGATTGTTGAACGGCGGGCGGTCGCCGCGCTGGAACTCGAAGGCGGCGCTGATCCGGGGTGCTGACCCCAGCCGGCTGCCGCGCCCGCCCCAGTGCAGCACCGCCTGATTCCAGGCCAGCAACGAACCGGCCGTCGCCGGCAACGCCCGGATGTCCTGCGGGTTGTACACGACGGTGTTGTTCTCGCCGTCCCACCGGCGTTGCCGGAACCGGTCGTCGAGGTGCGCGGGCAGCATGTACATGCACCCGTTGAGCGGAGTGGCGTCAGTGAACGGCAGCCAGACCGTCAGCGTGTGGGGCGAGTTGTCGGCATCGAGGGTCGGGATCACCCGATCGCGGTGCGGACCCCAGCCCAGCGCGTTCTCGTTGGGGTTGACGTGCCAGACCCAGAAGTCGGGCAGCGCCTGATAACCGTCACCCAGCACGGATGTCAGGAAGCGCGAAAGACCTTGAAACGCAAGCCATAACTCGTCGTAGACGAACGCGAACGCCAGCGGGATGCCGCGCTGGAACAGCGTCGACACGGCGTAGCGGATCGGTGCGATGGCCGCTTCCGACAGGGCGTCGGATACCTGGACATAACCCTCGCGCTTCAAATTGGCCAGCAGCGGGTCGATCTCCCCGACCGCGGCCGGTCTGGGATAGCCGCCGGCTTCGATCGACATCCCCGGGCACAGCTCGCCCCAGAATTCGCGACGCTCCGCCTGAACAGCGGAAAGGCTCCCGATCATCGCGTTATCGTATCCCAGCGCAGGCGCTGTGGGGGTTGATCAGATCAGGCCGCGGCTATTCCCACTCGATGGTGCCGGGCGGTTTGCTGGTGACGTCCAGCACCACCCGGTTCACCTCGCGGACCTCGTTGGTGATGCGGGTCGAGATGCGCTCCAGCACCTCGTAGGGCACCCGGGTCCAGTCGGCGGTCATGGCGTCCTCGCTGGAGACCGGGCGCAACACGATCGGATGGCCGTAGGTACGCCCGTCGCCCTGCACACCCACCGAACGGACGTCGGCCAGCAGCACCACCGGGCACTGCCAGATCTGGTTGTCCAGACCTGCCGCAGTCAACTCTTCGCGCGCGATGAGGTCCGCGCGCCGCAAGGTGTCCAGGCGCGCGGCGGTGACCTCTCCGACGATTCTGATGCCCAGGCCGGGTCCCGGGAAAGGTTGGCGCGCAACGATTTCCTCCGGCAGGCCGAGCTCCCGGCCGACGGCACGCACCTCATCTTTGAACAGCAGCCGCAGCGGTTCGACGAGTTTGAACTTCAGGTCGTCGGGCAGGCCCCCGACGTTGTGGTGGCTCTTGATGTTGGCGGTGCCGCTGCCGCCACCGGACTCCACCACGTCCGGATACAGCGTCCCCTGTACCAGGAAGTCAATCTCGCTGCCGTGCAACACATCCCGCACCGCGCCCTCGAACGCCCGGATGAACTGCCGGCCGATGATCTTGCGCTTGCCTTCGGGGTTGCTGACACCCGAGAGCGCCTCGAGGAAGGTCTGCGCGGCGTCGACCGTGACCAGATTGGCTCCGGTGGCCGCGACGAAATCGCGCTCCACCTGCGCGCGTTCGCCGGCACGCAACAGCCCGTGGTCGACGAAGACACAGGTCAACCGGTCACCGATGGCGCGCTGCACCAACGCGGCGGCCACTGCCGAGTCGACTCCCCCGGACAGGCCGCAGATCGCCTGCCCAGCGCCGATCTGCTCACGCACCTGCTCGATCAGCGCGCTGGCGATGTTGGCCGGCGTCCACTCCGCGCCGATCCCGGCGAACTCGTGCAGAAACCGGCTGAGCACCTGTTGTCCGTGCGGGGTGTGCATCACCTCGGGGTGGTACTGGACACCGGCCAGGCCACGTTCCCGAGCTTCGAACGCGGCTACCGCCGCCCCCGCACTGCTGGCCACCACCTGGAATCCCTCCGGCGCCGCGGTCACCGCGTCGCCGTGGCTCATCCACACTGGCTGCACCCCCGGAAGGTCCGAATGCAGTTCACCGCCAAGGACTTTCAATTCAGTGCGGCCGTACTCACTGGTGCCGGTGTGTGCGACGGTGCCGCCGAGCGCCTGGGCCATGGCCTGGAACCCGTAGCAGATGCCGAACACCGGCAGGCCCAGGTCGAACAACGCCGGATCCAGCTGCGGCGCGCCATCGGTGTAGACGCTGGCCGGTCCTCCCGACAACACCAGCGCCAACGGGTTACGGGCCCGGATCTCCTCGACAGACGTGGTGTGCGGAATGACCTCCGAGAACACCCGCGCTTCGCGGATCCGGCGGGCGATCAACTGGGCGTACTGAGCACCGAAGTCGACCACCAACACGGGCCGCGGCGAGGCTGATTCCACGGGCACCGAGTTTAGCCATGTGACGGACCGCGCGGTTGTCAACCTAGGTTGACGGAATCGACGACCGCTCCTATAGTCGCTCCAATCGTCCACTTAAGTTGACATTTCGGAGGGCAGGTGGTTGCGGTGGATTTCCTGGTTTCGCCGCCGGAGGTCACTTCCGCACGGATCGCCGCCGGGCCGGGATCGAGCTCTCTCCTGGCCGCGGCATCGGCTTGGGAGGGTCTGGGCGAGGACTTAGCTGCCACCGCGCAGGCGTTCTCATCGGTGGTGTCGGACCTTTCTGGATCGGCCTGGCAGGGGTCCTCGGCGACCGCGATGGCCACGCTGGCGCTCTCGCATACCTGCTGGCTGAGGGCAGCGGCGTCGCACGCCGCCCGAGCCGCACGTCACGCAACGGCCGCGGCCGCCGCCTACGACGCGGCGCTTGCCGCCGCCGTCCCGCTCGGGGCGCTGGCGGGCAACCGGACGCAGTTGGCTTCGCTGGTGGCGTCGAACATATTGGGGTTCAACGCACCGGCGATCGCGGCCACCGAGGCCGAGTACGAGCGAATGTGGGCCCAGGATGTGGCCGCCATGTCCGACTACTACGCCGGCGCTGCGGCCGCGGTCACTGGGCTCACGCCCTGGCCCACGCTGCCCGCCCTTGCGACGGCGGCGCCGGCGGCTGCGTCCAACGTCACCCTGGTCATCGGCGGCAGTGGATACCCGTTGCCGTCGCAGAACTACGTGAACTCCGTGCTGGCCAATTACGTCACACCGAATTTCCCGGCCTTCACCGTGACCGGCGCCCAGGCGCTGCTGACACCCGCGCAGTCGTATTGGATCACCGGAATCAAGACCCTGACCGAGGACGCATCCTGGGCCCAGGGGCTCACGATTCTCGACAACGCGATCCATGCGCAGCTGACATCGGGGAATACCGTTGTCGTGCAGGGTTTCTCGCAGGGCGCTGGGATCGCGTCACTGGAGATGGCGAATCTCAAAGCCGCCGGAGTGCCAAGCGATGCGGTGAGCTTCTCGCTGGTCGGAAACCCGATGAACCCCAACGGGGGCTTGTATTCACGCTTCGACGGCCTGACCCTGCCGAGCCTGGGCAAGTCGTTCCCGGGGTCCACGCCGGCCAATGACTACCCGACCGTCATGTACACGATCGAATACGACGGCTTCGCCGACTTCCCGCGGTACCCCCTCAACCTGGTGGCCGACGCCAACGCCATGCTCGGCGCGCTGTACGTCCACCCGCTGTATCCCACCCTCACGGCGGATCAGGTCGCCACGGCCGTCCAACTGCCCACCGAGGGACCGACCATGACGACCTACTACATGATCCCCACGCATAATCTGCCGCTGCTCGAGCCGTTGCGAACGTCGTTGTTGGGCAATACGATCGCCGATCTCATTCAGCCCGACCTCAAGGTGATCGTGAACCTGGGCTACGGCGACCCCGACTACGGGTATTCCACGGCGCCCGCCAACGTCCCCACGCCGTTCGGGCTGTTCCCGGACGTCAGCCCGGTGACCGTCGTCAACCACCTGGTCAGCGGAACGCAGCAGGGCGTCAACGCCGCCGCCGCCGATCTCAGCTCATGGCACCCACCGTCACTGCCGAGTCTACAGTCCACAGGCGTCCCACATCTCACCCTGCCGGCGTTCGCACCGCCGTCGGTTGACGGATTCATCCAGAGCTTGCAGACGGCGAACACCACCATCACCACCGCCGCCACGCATGCCGCGGCATCGGCTTACTCCACCCTGCTGCCGACAATGGATACGTTGACAGCCATTGCTGTCTCGCTACCGTCCTACGACGTGAACCTGTTCCTGGACGGCATCAGGCAGGCCGTCGAGGGAGATCCGGCGGGCCTCATCAACGCGATCGGCTATCCCATCGCTGCCGACACCGGATTACTGACGTTCCTGAGCTTCTTCCTCGCCTACGCCTACTACGGCGCGGCCAAGTCGGTGGTCGGCGATGTCGCCGGCCTGCTGTAAACCGTTGGCGCGCAGGCAGAGCCACGCGGCCTCGGCGAGCACCGTCGCATCCTCGGCGTTCGGTGGATCGGCCAGCACACCCAGCAGCCAGGCACGTACCAACTCCTGAGCCGGACCCAGCCAGAGCGCCTGACTGTGCGCGGGTCCCAGCGGGCGCAACGTCCCGTAGTGGGCGTGCGGACGCCACCACGCCTGCAGTGCGCTCGCGAAGCACTCGTTGAGCTCCTTCAGCTCGATCGCCGCCGTCTCGAGGACCGCCGGCTCGGTCATCGTGATGAGGAATCGCGCCATCTCCGGGTGACCGGTACACCAACGCAGATGCATCGCCACCATGGCCCGCACGCCCGTCTCCGCGTCGGCGTGCCGGGCGAGCTCGGTCAGGAAATCCTGCTGGTAGGTCGTCACGCAGTCGACGTATACCGCGCCCGCAAGCGATTCCTTGCTGGGGAAGTGGTGGAAGAGACTGCCGTTGCTGGCGTGCGCGTCGCGCTGAATCTGCCGCAGTGACGTCGCGCTGATGCCCTGCGCGAGAAACCGATTCAGCGCCGCTTCGATGATCGCCGACCGGCGGTCGGCGCCGGTACGGAGGGCTGTACGAGTGGCGGCCACACTGCTAGCGTATCACTCTATACTATTGGAGCATTGCTCTAGGAGGTAATCATGGACCACCAACGCGCCGCCGCCCTGGCCGAACGGCTGCTCGGAGCCTGGAACACCCAGGAGGTCAAGCGCGTCGTCGACTGTTACACCGATGACGTCCGCTATCGCGATCCCAACACCCGCGGCTTCGTCGAGGGCGCCGACGCGATGTCGCGCTATCTGACGAAGCTGTTCGACCGCTGGCAGATGCACTGGACCTTGCGCGAGGCGTATCCGTTGCGTGAGGAAGATGGCGCCGCCGTCCTGTGGCGCGCCACGTTCCGCCGCACCGGCGCCGACGCCGGCCCTGACACCTGGGTCGAAATCGACGGCATGGACCTGGCACTGGCCCACGGTGACCGACTGGCGCGAAATGATGTGTACTTCGACCGGTCGCCATTGCAGTTGCTGACCGCCGCCGGAACCTGAATCGCTCCCGGATCATCGGACCGGTGCCCGGCGGTATGATTCCCGGAGTAGGCGACGGATCGATCAGGGGTTATAAGGGTGCGGGTCACGGGCAGAATTGTGCGGTTTGACGGGGTGCGCGGATATGGGTTCATAACCCCCGATATCGGTGGCGAAGACGTGTTCTTGCACGTAAATGACCTGGAAGTGGAGAAAAACCGGGCCGTGCGCGGCGCTCAGGTGTCTTTCGAGATTGACGAGGGAAATCGAGGGAAATTCGCACGGGAGGTGCGTTTGTCGAACAGTTCCGGGCCCGTTGACGACGATCCGTCGGTGGCCGGTGACGAATATTTCGACGTGCTTTCGCCCGAAGAATTCCGGCAGACAATTACCGAGAAGCTATTGCACATAACTCCAGCACTGAATGCTCAGCAGATCCTCGCGGTGCGGAGCAGCTTTGAAGAGGTGGCACGCAAACACGGCTTAATAGATTCATAGTTTGCCGCCGGCGCCTCACCGGGCATGTGGAGGGGTGTTGCCAACTACATCGCCAACTACATGGAAGCGGGGTTGTGCCAGTGGTATCTGCGCTCGGTCTGCCAGAGAAAGTGCGCGCCTGCCTGTTCGACCTCGACGGTGTGCTCACCGACACCGCGAGCGTGCACACCAAGGCTTGGAAGGAGATGTTCGACGCCTTTCTGAAGCAGCGCGCCGAGCAGTCGGGTGACGAGTTCGTCCCCTTCGACGCCGACTCCGACTACCGCCAGTACGTCGACGGCAAGAAACGCGAGGACGGCGTCCGGTCCTTCCTGGAGAGCCGGCACATCGAACTGCCCGACGGCGGCCCCGACGATCCCGCCGACGCCGAGACCGTCCACGGCCTGGGCACCCGGAAAAACGATGCGTTCCAAGCGGTTCTGCACAAAGACGGGGTCAAGGTGTTCGACGGGTCGCGCCGCTACCTGGAGGCCGTCAAGGAGGCCGGTCTCAAGATCGCGGTCGTCTCCTCGAGTGCCAACACCCGCGACGTCCTCGAAATCACCGGCTTGGACCGGTTCGTGCAGCAGCGGGTGGACGGTGTGACGCTGCGCGAAGAGGACATCGCCGGCAAGCCGGCGCCCGACTCGTACCTGCGCGGTGCGCAACTGCTCGATGTCGAGGCGGACGCCGCCGCGGTATTCGAGGACGCAATCTCCGGCGTGCAGGCCGGCCGGGCCGGTAACTTCGGACTCGTGGTGGGAGTAGACCGGGTGGGTCAAGCGGAGGAATTGCGCGACAATGGCGCCGACGTGGTGGTGAGCGATCTCGCCGAACTGCTCGATGACCGCGATGACGATGACGGGGACACAACATGATTTCTGAGGAAGCGTTTCCGGTTGAGCCGTGGCAGATCCGCGAGACCCGTCTCAATTTGAACCTGCTGGCCCAGTCGGAGTCATTGTTCGCATTGTCCAACGGGCACATAGGATTACGCGGCAACCTCGACGAGGGCGAACCCTACGGTCTACCGGGCACCTATCTGAACTCCTTCTACGAGATCCGGCCGCTGCCGTACGCCGAAGCCGGTTACGGATACCCCGAAGCCGGGCAGACCGTCGTCGACGTCACCAACGGAAAGATCATCCGGCTGATGGTCGACGACGAGCCGTTCGACGTCCGCTACGGCGAACTGCTGGACCACGAGCGAATTCTGGACCTGCGCGCCGGAACGCTGACTCGGTGCGCACATTGGCGCTCCCCCACCGGCAAACAGGTCAAGGTGACATCCACCCGGCTGGTGTCGCTGGTGCACCGCAGCGTCGCCGCCATCGAGTACGTGGTCGAAGCCATCGACGATTTCTCCCGGGTCACCGTGCAGTCCGAGCTGGTCACCAACGAGGACCAGCCGCAGACCTCCGACGACCCCCGGGTATCGGCCATCCTGGAGAACCCGCTGGAGGCCGTCGATCACGAAATCACCGAGGGCAGAGCGCTTCTCATGCACCGCACCCGCAGCAGCGCGCTGATGATGGCCGCTGCGATGGACCACGAGGTCGAGGTTCCGGGCCGGTGCGAGATCAGCACCGACGTCCGCGCCGACCTCGCGCGCACCACCGTGATCTGCGGTCTGCGGCCCGGGCAGAAATTGCGCATCGTCAAGTACCTCGCTTACGGCTGGTCCAGCCTGCGGTCCCGCCCGGGGCTGCGGGACCAGGCCGCCGCGGCGCTGTCCAGCGCCCGCTACAGCGGCTGGCAGGGTCTGCTCGACGGGCAGCGCGCCTACCTGGACCTGTTCTGGGACGCGGCCGACGTCGAAGTCGAGGGCGACCCGGAAAGCCAACAGGCGGTGCGGTTCGGGATGTTCCACCTGCTGCAGGCCAGCGCCCGCGCCGAGCGTCGCGCCATCCCCAGCAAGGGCCTCACCGGGACCGGCTACGACGGCCACGCCTTCTGGGACACCGAGGGATTCGTGCTGCCGGTGCTTACCTACACGGTGCCGCACGCGGTGGCCGACGCCCTGCGCTGGCGCGCCTCGACGCTGGACCTGGCCAAGGAGCGGGCGGCCGAATTGGGCCTGGACGGTGCGGCGTTCCCGTGGCGCACCATCCGTGGTCAGGAGTGCTCGGCATACTGGCCGGCCGGCACCGCGGGCTGGCACATCAACGCCGACATCGCGATGGCGTTCGAGCGCTACCGCCTCGTCACCGGCGACGAATCCCTGGAGGAGGAGTGCGGTCTGCCGGTGCTGATCGAGACCGCGCGGCTGTGGATGTCTCTGGGGCACCACGACCGGCACGGTGTGTGGCACCTGGACGGGGTGACCGGCCCGGACGAGTACACCGCGATCGTCCGCGACAACGTCTTCACCAACCTGATGGCGGCCAACAACCTGCGTATCGCCGCCGACGCGGCCAAGCGCCATCCCGACAAAGCCGGAGCGCTCGGCGTCACCACCGAAGAGATGGCCGCGTGGCGCGACGCGGCCGGCGCCGCCCACATCCCCTACGACGAGGAGTTGGGCGTCCACCAACAGTGCGAAGGATTCACCACTTTCGCCGAATGGGACTTCCAGACCAACGCCACCTACCCGCTGCTGATGCACGAGGCGTATGTGCGGCTCTACCCGGCGCAGGTGATCAAGCAGGCCGATCTGGTGCTGGCCATGCAGTGGCAGAGCCACGAATTCACGGCCGAACAGAAAGCGCGCAACGTCGACTACTACGAACGGCGCACGGTCCGCGATTCCTCGCTGTCGGCCTGCACCCAGGCGGTGATGTGCGCCGAGGTCGGCCACCTGGAGCTGGCTCACGACTACGCCTACGAAGCCGCGCTGATCGACCTGCGCGATCTGCACCGCAACACCCGCGACGGTCTGCATATGGCCTCGCTGGCCGGGGCGTGGACGGCGCTGGTCGGCGGCTTCGGCGGACTCCGCGACGACGAGGGTGTGCTGTCCATCGACCCACAGCTGCCCGACGGGATCTCCCGGTTGCGATTCCGGTTGCGCTGGCGCGGTTTTCGCGTGACGGTGGACGCCGACCACGAGAACGTCATGTACACCTTGCGCGACGGTCCCGGTGGCGAGCTGGTCATCCAGCACGCCGGCGAGGAACTCACGTTGAGCACCGAGGAGCCCACGACCATCGCGGTGCGTCCGCGGGAGGCACTGCTGCCGCCGCCGCCGCAGCCGCCGGGCCGCGAGCCGTTGCACCGCCGCAGCCTGGCCAGGATGGCGCCGGCGACGTAGCTCGGGGGCGGGCTTCGGGGTTACTTGGCTATGACGGCAAAGTGGCTGCTGGTGGCCCACGACGCTTCGAAGACGGCGAAAGGAACGACCTCGTCTCGGCCGTAATCCACGCCGCTGTCGTTGAGATGCACGACACCGGCCCCGGTGTCGATGCCGGTGACGACGACGAAGTGGTCTTCGTGGGCATGGTCGCCGGGCTGATTCCACAGCGTCTCGCCGTTGACCGCGGCGAGCACTTTGCGGCCGGCACCCAACTCCGGTGCCAGCGTCCCAATGGTGAACTGGCCCCGGACGCTCGGAATTCCATAGTGCCCCAACAGAACCGCTACGTCCCAAGGGTCGGTGCCGTTGCCGTTGAAGATCGGTCCGGTCCCAGCCGAGTTCGGGGTGTTCGCGGCCACCGCCTTGACCTCGTCCTCGGTTGGCTCGTTGCCGGTGATCTCACCGACCACATCGGCCACCGCGACCTCAGCGCAGGCCATGTTGTCGTGCTGGCGGCGCCAGAATGGTGCTGCCGCTGCGGGGTTGCCATACATCCGGGCGCCATCGCCGCCCGGATTGGCCTGCGCCACAGAGGGATAGGCGATCAGCGATGCGGTGGCCAGCGTTGCCAGCGCGCCCGCGAACCCGAAGTGCTTTGCTGCCTTAGTCATCATGAGCAAAGTTTCGGACGAATCGCTCACCAGATCTTTGGGAAATCCCTGCGGAATTCTTGCGCCGCAGGCGGCGCAGGGCTCAGCGGCGACTCAGTGCGGTTGGACCATGCGGGCCAACTCGGCCATCACGGACTGCCGCAGCTCGTCGTCCGTCAGGTCGTCCAGCCCGGTCGACGCCCGCAGGAACGGCTCGAAAAGCCGCCAACCGAATTGCAGGGCAGCCGCATTGGCCACCGCCAGCCGCGCACTGCGATCATCGGGAAATTGCGGGCGCACCGCCTCGAGCAGCTGCGCCATGCCGGGAAACTGCGTCTGCAGCTGCCCGACCGGATAGCCGTCCAGCAGCGTGCGGGCGATCACCCGCATGTGCCGTTCCACGGCTTGCTCCACCTCCGCCTCCGGGGCACCGCGCTGCCGCGCCCCGGTGGTGGCCGCACTCAGGTGGTCGAGCACCGCGCCGACCAGTTTCTCCTTCGTGCCGAAGTGCCGAAAAACCAAGCCGTGGTTCACCTTTGATCGAGCGGCGATGTCACGGATCGAGGTTGCGGCGGGTCCGCGCTCGGCGAACAGGTCGGCGGCCGCCTGCAGCACCGCGGCGGCCACCTCTTCCCGACCGGTGGGAATCGCGCCGCGCGAAACGCTTGCCGTCCGTGTAGTCACACGTCTACGTTAACGTGGTAGTCACCTGACTACACCAGATCGCCGGAAAAGGGACTGAAGATGACACAAGCGGTTACCGTCACCAAGCTGAGCAGCCGGATCGGCGCCCGCCTCGACGGGGTGCACCTGGGCGGCGACCTGGACCAGGGCGCCGTCGATGAAATCCACCAGGCGTTGCTGACCCACAAGGTCATCTTCTTCCGCGGCCAGCACCACCTCGACGACGACGGACAACTGGCGTTCGCCGAACTGTTGGGCACCCCGGTCGGCCACCCGGCCGCGGCAGCGTTCGGCGCCAAGGGCCCGATCATCACGCCGATCAACTCCGAGTGGGGTAAGGCCACGGCCTGGCACACCGACATGACGTTCGCCGCCAACCCGCCGGCGGCCTCGATCCTGCGCGCGGTCACCCTTCCCGCTTACGGCGGTACCACCCTGTGGGCGAACACCGCTGCCGCCTACGACGGCCTGCCCGGGCCGCTCAAGGATCTCGTCGAGAACCTGTGGGGGCTGCACACCAACAAGTTCGACTACGCGGTCAGCGAGGCCGACCTGGAATCGCTGACCGACGCCCAGCGGGCCATGGTTACCGGGTTTCAGCAGCCGGACTTCCGCACCGAACATCCGGTGCTGCGGGTGCACCCGGAGACCGGCGAAAACACCCTGCTGCTCGGCAACTTCGTGCGCAGCTTCGCCGGACTGGACCCGCATGACTCCGACGTCCTCTTCGAACTGTTGCAGCGTCGAATAACTCAGCCGGAGAACACAATTCGCTGGAGTTGGGAGCCGGGCGACGTGGCCATCTGGGACAACCGCGCCACCCAGCATCGCGCGGTCGACGACTACGACAACCAGCACCGGCTCATGCACCGCGTCACGCTGCTCGGCGACGTGCCGGTCAACGCCCGCGGTGAGCGCAGTCGGGTGATCAGCGGCGCCCCCCTTGCCGTGGCGTAGTCAACTGACTACACTCGCTGTTATGTAGTCAGCTGACTACACCCCTCTTCCGTAAAGGAACAGCGATGACAAACCTGATAGCAGTCCAGAAACTGGGCAGCCGCATCGGCGCGGAGATCAACGGCGTTCGCCTGGGCGGAGACCTCTCCCCCGCGGTCGTGGAGCAGATCCGCGCCGCGCTGTTGACCCACAAGGTGATCTTCTTCCGCGATCAGCATCACCTCGACGACCGGGAGCAGCTCGCGTTCGCCGGGCTGCTCGGCACTCCGATCGGCCACCCGGCCGCCGCCTCGCTGGCACCGGACGCCCCGGTCATCACCCCGATCAACTCCGAGTTCGGCAAGGCCAACCGCTGGCACACCGACGTCACGTTTGCCGCCAACTACCCGGCCGCCTCGATCCTGCGGGCGGTCACGCTGCCCAGTTACGGCGGTTCGACGCTGTGGGCCAACACCGCGACGGCCTACGCCGAGTTGCCCGAACCACTGAAGTGTCTGGCCGACAATCTGTGGGCGCTGCACACCAACCGCTACGACTACGTCCAGAGCGAGCTCCAGCAGATGACCGACCTGCAGCGCGCGTTCCGGCAGGCCTTCGAGAAGACCGACTTCCAGACCGAGCATCCGGTGGTGCGGGTCCACCCCGAGACAGGCGAACGAACCCTGGTCGCCGGTGACTTCGTGCGGGGCCTTATCGGCCTGGACAGCCGGGAATCCAGCGCGCTGTTCGAGTTGCTGCAGAACCGAATCACCCTGCCGGAGAACACCATCCGATGGAACTGGCAGCCCGGTGACGTGGCCATCTGGGACAACCGGGCCACCCAGCACCGAGCCGTCGACGACTACGACGACCAGTACCGGCTGATGAACCGGGTCACGCTGATGGGCGACGTGCCCGTGGACGTGCACGGACAACGCAGCCGGGTGGTCAGCGGGGCGCCGCTGGCTCTAGTCAGCTGACGGGTGAGCTGACGGCCGAGCCGATCAGCCGGTCTTGGTCTTGCTGACCGGGTCGATCGGTAGCCACCGCAGCGCGCCGGGCGCGTCGGCGGGCACCACCGGGCTCTCCGGTTCGATCGGGTCCAGCCTCCGGTAGGCGTCTCCCTGCAGCGGCCGCTCGTCGTTCTGGCCCTTGTTGGGCCAGAGCGACGCCGCGCGCTCGGCCTGCGCCGCGATGGACAGCGAGGGGTTGACGCCGAGGTTGGCAGAGATGGCCGCGCCGTCGACGACGAACAACGTCGGGTAGCCGTAGACGCGGTGGTAGGGGTCGATGACGCCGTTGGACGGGCTGTCGCCGATCGCCGCGCCACCGAGGAAGTGGGCGGTCAGCGGAATGTTGAACAGCTCGCCCCAGGTGCCGCCCGCCACGCCGTCGATCTTCTCCGCGATGCGGCGGGTGACCTCGTTGCCCACCGGGATCCAGCTCGGGTTCGGCTCGCCGTGGCCCTGCTTGCTGGAGAACCAGCGGATGCCGAGCTTGCCCCGCTTGGTGAACGTGGTGATCGAGTTGTCCAGGTGCTGCATCACCAGCGCGATCGTGGTGCGCTCGCTCCACTGCCTGGGGTAGAGCATCCGCAACATCAGCCGGGGATTCGCGCGGGCCTGATTCAGCAGTTGCCGCCAGCGCGGCACGTCGGTGCCCTGCGGTCCGGCGCCGTCGGTCATCAGCGTCTGCAGCAGCCCCATCGCGTTGGAGCCCTTGCCGTAGCGGACCGGCTCGACGTGGGTGTCGCTCGTCGGGTGGATCGACGACGTGATCGCGACCCCGTGGGTCAGGTCCAGCTTGGGATCCACCTTCAACGTCGCGGCGCCGACGATCGATTCGGAGTTGGTCCGGGTCAGCACGCCCAGCTTTTCGGACAGCTTGGGCAGCTTTCCGGCGTCCCGCATGTTGAACAGCAGGTGCTGGGTGCCCCAGGTGCCGGCGGCCAGGATGAGGTGCGAGGCGGTGTAGGTGTGCCGGTCGCGGCGCACCCAGCTGCCGGTGCGGACCGTCTTGACCTCCCACAGGCCGTCGGCGCGCTGCTCGAACCCCTTGACGGTTGTCATCGGAATCACTTGTGCACCAGCGGATTCCGCGAGAGCCAGATAATTCTTCAGTAGCGTGTTCTTGGCGCCGTGCCGGCAACCCGTCATGCAGCATCCGCATTCCATGCAGCCGGTGCGCGCCGGTCCGGCGCCACCGAAATAGGGGTCGGGCACCGTTTGGCCCGGTGTCTGTTTGCCGTCGGGGCCGAAGAACACCCCGACGGGGGTGGGCACCCAGGTGTCGCCGCAGCCCATCTCGTCGGCGACCTCCTTGAAGATGCGGTCGGCGTCGGTGAAGGTCGGGTTGTAGACCACACCCAGCATCCGCTGGGCCTGCTGGTAGTGCGGCATCAGCTCGTCACGCCAGTCGGTGATGTGCTTCCACTGCTGGTCGTTGAAGAACGGGTCCGGCGGGATGTACAGCGTGTTCGCGTAGTTCAGCGAGCCGCCGCCGACGCCCGCCCCGGCCAGGATCATGACGTTCTTGAGCGGGTGGATGCGCTGAATGCCGTAGCAACCCAATTTGGGGGCCCAGAGGAACTTGCGCAGGTCCCAGGAGGTTTTGGCGAAATCCTTGTCGGCGTACCGGCGGCCGGCTTCGAGCACTCCGACCCGGTATCCCTTTTCCGTGAGGCGCAGCGCGCTCACGCTGCCGCCGAAGCCTGAACCGATAATCAAGACGTCAAAGTCCGGTTTCATCGGAGCAGTATGACCCGCTTTACATCCGACTCGTCAAGCAGTCTGCCGAGCAGACGCAAAATCGCGTCTTTTGGCGCTACACCGTGCGATTTCATGTCTGCTCGCGACAAAACCGGGCCCTCAGCTGGCGACCGTCAGACCGACCTTCTGGAACTCTTTGAGGTCGCAGTATCCGGCCTTGGCCATCGCCCGGCGCAGGCCGCCGACCAGGTTCAAGGTGCCGAACGGGTCGTCGGACGGCCCGTTGAGAACGCGCTGCAGCGGCGGGCGCTCGCCGACCGCGATCTGCAGCAGTGCCCCGCGGGGCAATGACGGGTGCGCGGCGGCCGACGGCCAGAACCAGCCGTCGCCCAGCGCCTCGGCGGACTCGGCCAGCGGCGTGCCGAGCATCACCGCATCGGCGCCGCACGCGATGGCCTTGGCCAGCTCGCCGGAGGTGTGAATGTCGCCGTCGGCCAGCACGTGCACGTAGCGGCCGCCGGTTTCGTCGAGATACTCACGCCGTGCGGCCGCGGCGTCGGCGATCGCGGTGGCCATCGCCACGCTGATGCCCAGCACCTCGTCGGTGGTGGTCACGCCCCGGGTGGAGCCGTAGCCGACGATCACGCCGGCCGCGCCGGTCCGCATCAGGTGCAGCGCGGTGCGGTGGTCCTGCACGCCGCCCGCGACGACCGGGATGTCCAGCTCGGAGATGAAGGTCTTGAGGTTCAGCGGCTCGCCGTCGCTGGCGACCCGCTCGGCCGAGACGATGGTGCCCTGGATGACCAGCAGATCCACGCCGGCCTGCAGCAGCACCGGGGTGAGCGCCTGAGCGTTCTGCGGGCTGAGCCGTACCGCGGTCGTCACGCCGGCCTCGCGGATCCGGGCCACCGCCGCGCCGAGCAGCTCAGGGTTGAGCGGAGCCGCGTGCAACTCCTGCAGCAGCCGGATCGCGGCCGACGGCTCGGGCTCCTTGGTCGCAGCCTCGATGAGCTGGGCGATCTTGCCCTGCACATCGGCGTGCCGGCCGATCAGCCCTTCGCCGTTGAGCACCGCCAGCCCGCCGAGCCGGCCGAATTCGATGGCGAACTCCGGGGACACCAGGGCGTCGGTCGGGTGGGCCAACAGCGGGATCTCGAACCGGTAGGCGTCCAGCTGCCACGCCGTCGACACATCCTGCGACGAGCGGGTGCGCCGCGACGGCACGATGTTGATCTCGCTGAGTTCATAGGTACGACGGGCGCTGCGGCCCATGCCGATCTCAACCATGGTCACCGTCAGCGCGCGTAGTAGTTCGGTGCTTCGACGGTCATCGCGACGTCGTGGGGGTGGCTTTCCTTGAGACCGGCGGGTGTGATCCGGACGAACTGCGCCTGCTGCAGCACCTCGATCGTGGGCGAGCCGGTGTACCCCATCGCCGCGCGCAGACCACCGGTCAGTTGGTGGATCACCGAACCGAGCGGGCCGCGGAACGGCACGCGGCCTTCGATGCCTTCGGGTACCAGCTTGTCCTCGGAGAGCGCGTCGTCGGCGAAATAGCGGTCCTTGGAGTAAGACTTGGCACCGCCTCTGCCCTGCATGGCGCCCAGCGACCCCATGCCCCGGTAACTCTTGTACTGCTTGCCGTTGACGAAGATCAGCTCACCGGGCGCTTCGGCGGTACCGGCCAGCAGCGAACCGAGCATGGCCGCCGACGCACCCGCGGCCAGCGCCTTGGCGATGTCGCCGGAGTACTGCAAGCCACCGTCGGCGATCACCGGCACACCCGCGGGCCGGCACACCGCGACGGCCTCGAGAATCGCCGTGATCTGCGGTGCGCCGACACCGGCGACCACCCGGGTGGTGCAGATCGAACCGGGCCCGACGCCCACCTTCACTGCGTCGGCGCCGGCGTCGACCAAGGCTGCCGCGGCCGAGCGGGTCGCGACATTGCCGCCCACGACGTCGACCCGGTCGCCCACCTCGAGCTTGAGCTTGTTGACCATGTCGAGCACCAGACGGTTGTGCGCGTGGGCGGTGTCGACGATCAGCACGTCCACCCCGGCGTCGACCAGCATCATCGCGCGCACCCAGGCGTCACCGCCGACGCCGACGGCCGCTCCCACCAGCAACCGGCCGTCGCTGTCCTTAGTGGCCAGCGGGTGCTGTTCGGTCTTGACGAAGTCCTTGACGGTGATCAGGCCGGTCAGCCGGCCGTGCCCGTCCACGATGGGCAGCTTCTCGATCTTGTTGCGGCGCAACAGACCCAGCGCCGCCGACGCGCTGACACCCTCCTGCGCTGTGATCAGCGGCGACTTGGTCATCACCTCGGCGACCTGGCGGTTCTGGTCGACCTCGAACCGCATGTCGCGGTTGGTGATGATGCCGACCAGCGCGCCGTCGTCGTCGACGACGGGAAGACCGGAGATCCGGAACCGGGCGCACAGCGCGTCTACCTGGGCCAGCGTGTTGTCCGGACGGCAGGTGACCGGATCGGTGACCATGCCGGCCTCCGAGCGCTTCACCATCTCCACCTGGCCGGCCTGCTCGGCCACCGGCAGGTTGCGGTGCAGCACGCCCATGCCGCCAGCGCGCGCCATCGCGATGGCCATCCGGGACTCGGTGACGGTGTCCATCGCCGAACTCACCAGCGGCACCTTCAGGCGTACCCGCTTAGTGAGCTGACTGGAGGTGTCCGCGGTGGCCGGCACCACGTCGGAGGCCGCGGGCAGCAGCAGCACATCGTCGAAGGTCAGGCCCAGCATCGCGATCTTGTGCGGGTCGTCGCCTCCGGTCGGCACCGGGTCCTCGGAGAGGCCGCCCACGCGCACGTACGGGCTGCCGACCAGGTCGGAGCTGTCTTCGAGGCCGGACATGCCACGGGACATCGGCGGGGCCCTCCAAATGCAGGCTGCGGTAAGAAAGATCATCCTATCGGCTATCGGGGACAGCCTGACTCGCGACTTCGCCGTGTCATCCGGGTAGTGGCGCGGGCACGCGCCACGGCGTCATCCGGGTAGACGGTATGGGGGCTGGGGCCCCACTCACATGTGAACGTGGGTTGCCGACAGGAAATGGGTCCTGGCGGTAGAGCCACAGATGTGGGAGGCCCCAGTGAAGGTTCAGCGTACGAGTGTTGGTCTGGATGTGCACGCGCGATCGGTGGTGGCGTGTGCTTTGGACGGTGATACCGGTGAGGTTTTCGAGCGCAGGTTGACCCCGGATCGCGGTGAGATCCTCGCGTGGTTGGGTGATCTGCCGGGTCCTGTTGCGGTGACGTATGAGGCGGGCCCGACGGGATTCGGGTTGGCTCGGGCGGTGGATGCGGCGGGCATCGCCTGTGTGGTGGCCGCGCCATCGAAGTTGATCCGCCCGGCTGGCGATCGGGTCAAGACCGATGCCCGTGATGCGGCGCATCTGGCTCGGTTGCTGCATCTGGGTCAGATCACCGAAGTGACGATTCCTAGTGTGGAGCAGGAAGCGGCGCGTGATCTGGTGCGGGCCCGCGAGGACTGCCGCGGGGATCTGATGACTGCACGGCACCGGTTGTCGAAACTCTTGCTGCGCCAGGGCATTGTCTATTCCGGCGGAAAGACCTGGATCCGCGAGCATGAGCGGTGGTTGCGTGCCCAGCGGTTCGACAACCCGGCGCTGCAGCTGAGCTATGACACCGCGTTCGAGGCGATGCTGTCCTGCGTGGACCGTCGTAACCGTCTTGACGAGGCGATCGCGGCGATGGCGAGCGACAGTGAGTTCACCGCGGTCGCACGTCGGCTGGGTTGTATCCGCGGGATCGCAACGTTGACCGGATTCGGGTTGGCTGTCGAGATTGGTGACTGGAATCGTCTGACCGGCCGCAGCATCGGGGCGTATCTGGGGCTGGTGCCCTCGGAGTATTCCTCGGGAGCAACACGTGCCCAAGGTGGGGTAACCAAGACCGGCAACGGCCATGCTCGGCGACTGCTGGTAGAGGCGGCCTGGCATCACCGCACCCCGTATCGGCTCAGCGAAACTCTGCGTCGTCGATGGGAATTGGCGCCAGCCGCGGCTGTGGCTCGTGGCCAAGCCGCTAATCGGCGCTTACACGACCGCTGGCTGAGGTTCGACGAACGTAAGAAACGCTCGGTGATCGCCAACGTCGCTGTCGCCCGTGAACTGGCCGGCTGGTGCTGGTCTATGGCGGTCCTTCCGGACTGACCACCCCCATATTGCCCAGATGAGCAACGACGATGTCGGCAAGCGTCTTGGAGTTACCCGCGCCGCCACTATGAGCAGTCTTGTTGTCACACCACAGATCACGCTCGACGTTAGACACGCTGGCCAAACTCCGACTCGAAAATTCCGTCCTGCGGTAACCAACCCGCGCATATCAGACTGACACGCGTCGATACGACACGCTCGATACCTCAGCGCTCACCTGGCTAACGAAGCGGCGGCCATGACGACGGTTGTGGCCGCCGCTTCACCCTGCCCCCTTGACAAAGGGCCCTACATATCAGTGGCGCGGGCACGCGCCACGGCGTCATCCGGGTAGTGGCGCGGACACGCCACAGCTATTTCTGGCGTCATCCCGGTGGTGCGGGGCGCGCCCCGGCAATTTCTGGCGTTATCACTACCGGCCTGCGTAGGCTATGGGGGTGCGTGACCACCTCCCGCCGGGTTTGCCGCCCGATCCCTTCGCCGACGACCCAATGGACCCGTCGGCCGCTCTGGAGGCCGTCGAGCCGGGCCAGCCACTGGATCAGCAGGAACGGATGGCCGTCGAAGCGGACCTGGCGGACTTGGCGGTATACGAGGCGCTGTTGGCGCACCGCGGGATCCGCGGCCTGGTGGTCTGCTGCGACGAGTGTCAGCAGGACCACTACCACGACTGGGACATGCTGCGGGCGAACCTGCTGCAGCTGCTCATCGACGGCACCGTGCGTCCGCACGAGCCGGCCTATGACCCCGAGCCGGACGCCTACGTCACGTGGGACTACTGCCGCGGGTACGCCGACGCCTCGCTCAACGAAGCGACGTCAGACGCGGACGGGTTCCGCCGCCACCTCTGAGGTGCGCTCTCTGATTTAAAGGCGGCTCAACTAAGGCCGGGTGCTGGTCGGGAACGGTGTTCTCGGAGTAGCCGGTCCTGACGTCCTGTCCCACAACTCCCCCGACGGAGTCGACGGCGCAGGTGTAGTGGCTCCCGCCGCCGGCGAGTTGGGCGTGACCGAGGTGCTGGATTTGGGCTTGCCCGTGGTGGTCGGGGTGGTGGTCGCCGGTGCCGGCGTGGTGGTCGTCGCCTTGGGCTTGGTGGTCGACGGAGTCGCGGACAGGCTGGGCGGCGTGGTGGTGGCCGGCGAAGGCGTGGTGCTGGGAGTCGGCGTCGGCGACGCGGTGGTGGAATCCACCGGTTCCGTCACCTCCGGGGATGTCGACGCCTCGACCGGCGGTTCGGTGGCAGGGGCCAGCGGCTGCGGGGTCAGTGAGTTCGGGGCACTGGGGACTGCCAACTTGGTGGTGGGCGGCGAGGCGGACCGCGTCATGGGATTGGGATCGCGCTTTTCCACCTTGGTGTTGAGCTGGTTCACCTCGTCGAGCAAGCCCTGCCGGCGGCCGCCGTCGTTGACCGCCTGCAGCGTGCTGCTGACCTCCGCCAGCTGGGTCTGCGCCTGGTCCCATTGGCCTTGGGCGATCATCTGCTCCACCTTGGCCAGATCGGCCTTGGCAGACAACATGATCTGGTCGTCGCTGACCCTCGGTTCGTTGAACATCATGGCGTGCAGGCCGTACAACAGGTCACCTGGCCGGGCGTCGCCCACCACCGCACCGAACCCGCTGAGCAACAGCAGGGTCGCGGCCACCGAACCCACCGCGGCCAGGCCGCGGCGTCCGCGGTTGCCGTCCATCATCCCGGCGCGCAGCGCGTCCTCTGCTTCGTCCTGCGACACCAGCGCACTGGCCGGCGGCCAGCGCAGATCGTCGCGCCATTCGCCCAGCAGTGCCGTCAACGCCTCGTCTTCGAACCCGGCGGGATCGCCGAATGCGACCTCAGTGCGCGCCGCCAGCGCGTCGAGGAGCAGGTCAGTGCCGGCCACCTCGTCCAAGGCCGGCTGATCATTTCCGAAATCAGAACTACGCATATTCACCTGCCGCGACGATCTCGTCCCTCAACCGTTGAAGCGCGCGGTGCTGGGCCACCCGAACCGCACCCGTCGTGCTGCCGACAGCGGCAGCGGTCTCCTCTGCGCTCAAACCCACCACCACGCGCAGGATGAGGATCTCGCGTTGTTTGGCCGGCAAGATCTCCAGCAATTCGTTCATCCGGGTCACCGAGTCGGCCTCGATGGCCCGCTGCTCCGGACCGGCATCCGCTGACCGGCGCTCCGGCACCTCTTCGGCGGGGTAAGCCAGGTCGCGACCGGCGGCACGATGGGCATCGGCGACTTTGTGCGCCGCGATGCCGTACAGGAAGGCCAGGAAGGGGCGCCCCCGGTCCCGGTAGCGCGGCAACGCCGTTATTGTCGCCAAGCACACCTCCTGAGCCACGTCGTCTGCAGACAGTCCGCCCCGTTCGACGGTGCCGACCCGCGCTCGGCAGTACCGGACGACGATCGGACGGATGGTCTCCAGCACCTCCCGAAGCGCATTCCGGTCCCCCGCGGCGGCCTCCACGACCACTGCGTCGAGACGTTCTCCCTGCATTGTCATCGACGGCGGTTTCTCCAAGGTCACGGACGGGACACATCCCGGGCTAACTCGCTGAGCGACAATATCGGGCGGACAGGATGTCAAGCAGTACGCCAGGTCCCACCGGCGCGTTGTACTTCACCTGCGCAAATATCCCGAATTTCGGCGAGTTCCGGCAGTCCCTGTGGCGGAACCGTGACGCTTCCGGTATCGATCAGCAAGCAAGCCAACGCCCACCGCAGAGGTGTCAGTCCGAGCGGTTCGGCCGCCTGAAGTGCCGGTTCCGCGACGGCTCGGGCCCGCTCGACGGCCCCCGCGCTGCACAGGGCCGCGGCCAGCACCACATCGCTCTTGACGCGGTGCCGCGCCGACCCGCCGGCCATGGTCCGCGCCTTTTCGACCGCTTCCTCCGCGCGGCGCACAGCGGTCGGGCCGTCACCGGAGGCCATCGCCAGCTCGGCGCCGACCCAGCCCCGGCGCACCGCGAGCCGGTCTGCTGTCGGCGCCGTCAGTCCAGCCCCGTCCAGCGCGGCGTCCGCCCGTGTCAGCAGCGTCGCCGCGACAGCGAAGCGGCCGATACCCAGGGCGTCGGCGGCCAGCCCGACCAGTGCGTCGGCACGCGCCTCCGGGTCGTCGCCGGCCAGCGCGAACGCCCGCCCGTCCCAGCCGCGCGCCAGCGTGTGCCAACCCAGCTGGCGCAGAAACGATCCGTGCGTGCTGTGCGCCAGCGATGCCAGCGGGCCGGCAGCGACCTGGCGGCGCAGCGTGGCCAGGTCGGCGTAGGCGCTGCCGTAGCGGCCCTGCCCGCCCGCGGCGACGGCACGCAACCACAGCTGCCGCGGTGTGGTCGCCGCCGGCAACGGCCAGTCCCCCGAGCGGCTTCCGAACGCGGCATCCTCGAGTGCCTTCTCGACAGCAGCAACGCCCGCGGCCTCGCGCACAGTGATGATCTCGCCCCCGCCTGTTCCGACAAATCCCGCCGAAAGATTACTGGCATGGGGTCACGGCGACACCGAATGACGGCGCGACAAGGTGAGCAAGGCCCGTCCGAGCGCGGTGTTGGACGCGGTTGCAGCGACCGCCGGCCGGCCGGCCGGGTGGCCGCCGTCCGCCCGATCCATCATGCGCCGGCCCGGCTGCTCGCGCTGGTTGACACCGACCCGCAAGCGGTCGCGCAGGCCTGCGGGTATGGCGGGTTTGAATCACCGTGATATCTGCGGATCGTTGGTAAAAAGTTTGTGCGCTCTGTGTTACCGCAATATTACCTACAGTGGCTTTCCGGCCAATTACAGCTTGCTCACATCACCCGCCTGAACTGGCAGTTTGATGTAACAACGCGATCCGGTTAGCACACCTAGCCTTCGGCAATAGCGTCACAGATGAACGCGGAGTTAATTCTCAAACAACGGGCACGTATTTCGCCACACCTTGCGCCTATTGACGGCATTTCGATAGCCCACCTAGCGTCTACCGTGTTCGGTGTAGTCATCGGTGACGCCACTGCCATTCGGTTGCACAACTCGCCTCGTTCGCGAGCCTGCCATTCAGGTGTGCCGTGCAGAGAGGGAATCAGCAATGCCACAGCCGGAACAGCTTCCTGGGCCCAACGCCGACATCTGGAACTGGCAGTTGCAAGGGTTGTGCCGCGGTGTCGACTCGTCGATGTTCTTCCATCCCGACGGTGAGCGTGGTCGCGCGCGGATGCAGCGTGAGCAGCGGGCCAAGGAGATGTGCCGGCGTTGCCCGGTGATCGACGAATGCCGGACTCACGCGCTGGACGTCGGGGAGCCGTACGGGGTGTGGGGCGGCCTGTCAGAGTCCGAGCGCGACATGCTGCTCAAGGGTTCCATCGGGCGCAACCGCGGGATCCGCCGCTCGGCCTGATTAGTGCAAGACGACGCAGGCCCGGGTGGAGTACCCCGGGCCTGTGTTCTGTCGCGTGGCTAATCGTTCAGATGGCGGCCGATCGCGGCCGCCGCTACAGGTAAGTGCGTAGGTGGTCCTGGGCTCCGGAATGGAAACCCCTGAGCGACAATGATTTCGAAGCGAACGCATCAGCTCCGTGGTACATCCCCGGGATGGTGACCAGAGTGCACGGAACACCGCCGGCCCGCAGTCTTTCGGCGTAGTCGACGTCCTCGCGGTAGAACAAGTCGAGGTCACCGACTCCCACCCACGTGGGGGGCAACCCGGCCAGGTCTGTTCGCCGGGCCGGCGCCGCGTACTGCGGGGCATCCGACATTCGCGGCTCCCGGCCCAGGTAGCAGGTCCAACCGAACCGGTTCGACGCCGGCGTCCACAGGAACCTGCCCCGTCCCTCATGATCGGTGCGCAGGGCGGTGCGGTCGTCGAGCATCGGGTACACCAGCACCTGCGCGCGCAACCCGATGCCCTCGTCGTGGCTGCGCTGCGCGACGGCGGCCGCCAGCCCGCCGCCGGCGCTGGCTCCCATCACCGCGATGCGGGCCGGATCGATGCCGAGCTCATCGGCGTTGTCACGCATCCAGCGCAACACGGCCATGCAATCGTCGAGCGCGGCGGGGAAGGGATGCTCGGGGGCCAGGCGGTAGTCCGGTGAGACCGTGACGACGCCGAGATCCCTGGCGAGGCGGGCCGTTCCGAATGCCTCGAGCCGTGATGAGCCGACGATGTAACCGCCGCCGTGGATCCACAGCACGGCGGGCCGTGGGGGCTGTACCTCGGTCGGCGTGGTCACCATCACCGGAACGGCGAGCTCACCGACGCGACGCTCCGCCACCATCACCCCGGGACCCGAGGGCGTGCGAATCCGCGAACTCAGCCGGAACAGCGGGAGCAGCCCCGCGCGGCGGGTGGACGGCATGAACGGCAACAGCGGGCTGCGGAGATCGGGCGCCACATCCGCCATTGCGTCCCGCGCAGCCCTGTACCGCCGCACCGCCAACGCGGCCGGCACCACAGCGGCGACGGCGGCGAGGCGCTTCACGCGAGGAGCTTAACCGGCGCCCACGAGCGGCCTGAGTGCCTCGCCCACCGCCGTGACGACGCCGGGGGTGTAACCGTGGGTCGGGAGATTGACGATCACTCCGTCGACGCCGGCGTCGAGCACCCGGCGCTTGATCTCCTCGGCCACCTGCTCGACCGTGCCGGTGACGGCCCGCCCACCCTGGGCCTCGCCGATGTCGCTTGGTGCGCCGTACCCGTCGAGCACCACCGTCAACAGGCAGCTGGTCTCCAATGTGGCCGGGTCGCGGTCGATTTCGGCGCAGCGCTGGCGCAGCACGTCCAGCTTGGCCGGCAGGTCGTCGATGTCGGCGATGATGTTGAGGTGGTCTGCATACCGGGCGGCCAACCGGAAGGTCTTCTTCTCCCCGCTGCCGCCGAGCATGACCGGGATGTGATCGCGGTAGCGGGGCTCGTTGACCGCATTCTCGGTGCGGTACCACTTGCCGGAGAAGCTGGGCCGTTCGCCGTGGAACATGGGGAGGATGATCTGCAGCGCCTCTTCGAGCTTCTCGAACCGCTCCGTGAAGGTGTCGAAGTCGAAGCCCAGCTGCCGGTGCTCCAGCTCGAACCAGCCGGCCCCGATGCCCAGGATCGCGCGGCCCGCACTCACCACGTCCAGCGTCGTGACCTCCTTGGCGAGCAACGTGGGGTTGCGGTAGGTGTTGCCGGTCACCAGCGTCGACAGCTGGATGCGCTCGGTGGCGGTCGCCAGAGCTCCCAGCGCGGTGTAGGCCTCCAGCATGGGTTCGTCGGGTTCGCCCAGCCCGGGCAGCTGGTAGAAGTGGTCCATCAACAGCACGGTGTCGAATCCGGCGCTCTCGGCTTCCTGAGCCTGCGCCTTGACGGCGGGGAAGAGTTCGGCGACCGGGGTGCCGTAGGAGAAGTTGGGAATCTGCAGTCCGAGTCGAATGGTCATGTAGTGGTGTAACCACTCCCGGCCGCGATTAAGTCCCGGCCGACAAAATCCGTTGGAAGGCCCTGCCGCATTGTCGCCACGAACATTGCGGGCGAGTGACCGACGCAAGTCCATCTCGTTGCATGTTCACGATTGTGGTTGTGCGCCATAGGCATTCAGAGCTATAGGCGAACGCTTCCGGTGGCACTTATCGACCCTGTGACCGATAGTCATAGGGACTGCATAGGAATGGACATGGGTGAAGTTTTTCAGTTTCATCGGGAGATCATCGTCAGCGGCGACGACCCGCTGTCGAAGACCATCGCCGAGGAACTCAGGGGCGCCGGCGCGCGGATCATCAAGATCAACACCGCCGCCGATCTGCGTGCCGCCGGCGTGCACCGCGCCCGCGCCGTTGTCTGCGCCGGACCCAACGACGCGGTCAACCTCGAAATTGCCCTACTGGCAAGGGAATTCAGTCCGACCGTGCGCGTGGTGGCACGTCTGGCCAACGAGGTGCTGCGCCGGGGGGTGGCCGGGGTCAACGGTCCCGGCGCCATTCTGGACCTCGCAGACCTGGCGACACCCTCCATCGTCGAGGCGGTACTGTCCCGCAACACCCACCAATTCGACGCTGCCGGTATCGAATTCGTGGTTTGGGGATCCGAGGCACGGCATGACGGAACGCTGCGCGAACTCTACGCCGACCTCGCACCGGTAGCGGTGGTGCACGGCAAGCACTCCCCCGTTCCTGGCGAGGTGGTGCCATGCCCCGGGCGGGATCAACGGGTCTACGCCGGCGACTGGACCTCGATGATCGGTGTCAAGGACGAGTTGGAGGCGCGCGGCATCACGGTGCCGCCGCCGGGCGCGACACGCTCGCGTCACTCCCGGATGCGCCGCGCAGTGGATGCGGTCCGCGCCATGAGTGACGACCTGAACCCGATGGTGTACCCGTCGCTGGTGTTCACGTTGTTGTTGACGCTCGCCTCGACCGTTGTGGTGCGCCTCGGCCACCACAACCCGGAACTGTCGTGGCTGGACGCCCTGTACTTCGCCTCGGAGACCATCACGACCGTCGGCTACGGCGATTTCAATTTCGCCTACCAATCCCCCTTCCTGCGCTTGTTCGCCGTCGGACTGATGTTCGGCGGCGTGATCATCACCGCGGTGCTCACCGCCTTCCTCGCCGACCTGCTGCTGTCGCGGCGCTTCGTGAACACCACCGGGCGGCTGCGGGCCCGGCACATGCGCGGCCACATCGTCGTGGTCGGACTCGGTTCGATCGGAGTCCGGGTGGTGACCGACCTGACCGCGGCGGGCTACGACGTGCTGGTGGTCGAGCAGAACGAGAACAACCCGTTCCTGCAGACGGTGGCCGAATTGGACGTACCGGTCATCTTCGGCGATTCCACGATGCGCCAGACGCTGGAAGCGGCACGCGTCGATCAAGCCCGGGGAGTCGCGGTGGTGACCAGGGACGACATGGAGAACATCGAGACCGGCATCGTGCTGCTCGAGGTCCTGGGATCCGACACCAAGGTGCCGATCGTCATGCGCGTGCAGGGGCGCGCGCTGGGCACGGCGATCAACCGGCGGTTCGGCTTCGAGAATGTGCGGTCGATAGTCGACCTGGCGGCTCCCTGGTTCATCGGGGCGGCGATGGGTCTGCAGGTGCTGGGCACGTTCTGGGTCGGCCAGCGCTCGTTCATGGTCGGCGCGATGCTGGTGGCGGCGGGCAGCGAACTGGACGGACTCTTGATGCTCGAGCTGTCCACCCAGACCCGGGTCATCGCCATCATCCGCCCGGAGGGCCCGATCCGGCTGCGCCCCCGCCGTGACGCCCGGCTCAAGGCCGGCGACACCGTCTACCTCATCGGCCCCTACCGGGAACTGATCGCCACGCTGCGCAAGGGCCAACCGCCGCCGCTGACCGCGATCAACGGCGAGAGGTCGAGCACCCTGGCCGCCGCGCGCCGGCCGGACGTCCGCCCGCCGCGATGGGCGCAGGACGTTGAAGTCTAGACGTCGTAATAGAGGGCGAACTCAAAAGCCGTGGGCCGCAGGTTGAATGGTGCCAATTCGTAGTCACGCTTGTAGTTGATCCAGGTCTGGATCAGGTCAGGCGTGAAAACGCCTCCCTCGGTGAGGTATTCGCTGTCTTCCTCCAGACGGTCGATCACCGCGGACAGCGACGTGGGCGCCTGCGCGATGTCCGCGGCCTCCTCGGGCGGCAGGTCGTAGAGGTCCTTGTCGATCGGCGGGGGCGGCTCGATCTTGTTCCTGATGCCGTCCAGACCGGCCATCAACATGGCGGCGAACGACAGGTACGGGTTGCCCGAGGCATCCGGACAGCGAAACTCCAGGCGCTTGGCCTTCGGATTGTTGCCGGTGATCGGGATCCGCACGCACGCCGAACGGTTGCGCTGGCTGTAGACCAGGTTGATCGGCGCTTCGTAGCCGGGAACCAGGCGCTTGTAGGAGTTGATGGTGGGGTTGGTGAAGGCCAGCAGCGAGGGCGCGTGGTACAGCAACCCGCCGATGTAGTGGCGGGCGGTGTCCGACAACCCGGCGTACCCGTCCTCCTCGTACATCAGCGGAACGCCGTCCTTCCACAACGACTGGTGGCAGTGCATGCCCGAGCCGTTGTCGCCGAACAGCGGCTTGGGCATGAACGTCACCGATTTGCCTGCCTGCCAAGCGGTTTGCTTGACGATGTACTTGTACATCTGGTGGTCGTCGGCCGCGTGCAGCAGCGTGTTGAACCGGTAGTTGATCTCGGCCTGGCCGCCGCTACCCACCTCGTGGTGGCCCTTCTCCAGAGCGAAGCCGGCGTTCGTCAGGTGCGTGAGCATCTCGTCGCGAAGGTCGACGTAGTGGTCGGTCGGGGCGACCGGGAAATAGCCGCCCTTGGGACGGACCTTGTAGCCGAGGTTCGGGCTGCCGTCGGCCTCGGTTTCGGCCCCGGTGTTCCACCACCCCGAGGTCGCGTCCACCTTGTAGAACGCACCGTCGATGCGCGAGTCGAAGCTCACCGAGTCGAAGATGTAGAACTCGGCCTCGGGTCCGAAATAGGCGGTATCGGCGATGCCGGAACTGATCAGATAATTCTCGGCCTTGCGGGCGACGTTGCGCGGATCGCGCGAGTAGGGCTCCAGCGTGAAGGGGTCGTGTACGTGGAAATTGACGTTCAGCGTGGGGGCTTTGCGGAACGGGTCGATGGTGGCGGTTTCCGGATCCGGGAGCAACAACATGTCCGATTCATGGATCGACTGAAAGCCGCGAATCGAGGATCCGTCGAAGGCCAAGCCCTCCTCGAATACGTTCTCGTCGAAGGCGTAGATCGGAATTGTGAAGTGCTGCATGGTGCCCGGCAGGTCGCAGAAGCGGACATCGACATATTCGATGTTCTCGTCCTTGGCGAGTTTGAAGATGTCGTCGGGCGTCTTTTCGGACACGGGATGCTCCTTTTTCGGCTATCCGCTGTGGTGCGCCCTCCCATTGACACATGCCGCGCCGCACCCCGCATCCGGAGCGTTTTGACCTCGCTGAATCGGGGTAGGTACGCCTCATGAACAAGGGCGTAACATTCGCGGTCGCGGCGCTGGCCACGACCATTGCACCGTTGGCCGCCTGCTCGACGCAGCAGGGCGGACAGAACGGCGCGTCGTCTTCCGGGTCGTCCTCGGGCGCCCAGAGCGGCGCGGAGAAGTTGAGCACCCAGCTCAAGGGTGCCGACGGCGGCCAAATCGGTACGGCCACCTTCGATTTCGCGAACGGATATGCGACGGTGACGGTGGAGGCCGGCCCGAATTCCGTGCTGACGCCCGGCTTCCACGGGCTTGCGGTCCACGCGGTGGGCACCTGCGAGCCGAGCGCCTTCGAGTCTGCGGGCAGCGTGTATCAGGCGTCCGGCCACACGGGATTCCCCGCCAGCGGCCAGCTGACCGCCCTACAGGTGCGTCCCGACGGATCCGCGAAACTGGTCACCACGACCACCGGGTTCACCTCAGCGGACCTCAGGAACAGCTCCGGCACCTCGCTGGTCATCTCGGCGGATCCCGGGACGTTCGGTGAGACTTCCGGGGAGGAAGCGGGCAAGCGGGTGGCGTGCGGCGTCATTGCCGCGGCGTCCGCCACGTCAACCACGTCGTCGACCACCTCGTCCACCACGACGAGCGTCAGCACCGTCACCACGACGGTCGCCGTACCCCCTCCGGTGACCAGCACCAGCACGAGCACCGTCACGGTCAGCAGCAGCACCCCGACCACGACGTCCACGGCGCCCAAGACCGTCACGACGCCGCCGGGCGGCTGACCCTGCCCGGCGGCGTCGTGCAGACCTGGGCCTACCGGGCTAAGCGTCCCAACTTGTCAGGTCCCGCGCCGGAATACCCTGAGCGGCACAGTAATTCGTGTAGCGCTCGATGGACGTCTTGTGGTTCTCCTGCCACAGGATGGTGTTGTTCTCGTCGATGAACAGCAGCTCACCGACGATGAAGAAGAACACCTCGGTGTCCTCCACGCTCTCCGGGGTGTGCCGGGAGCCTGCAACCTCGTAGACGGTGTCGCCGGCGCGGGAGACCCAGTTGTTCTCCTGGTACCGCCACGCTCCTTTGACCGTGTGCCCCACCACGATGCCGGTGTGGTAGTGCGGGGCCAGCTCGAGTCCGGCCGGAAACTTCATCGAGACGACGATCTCACCGCGGACCGGGTCGACCTTCCAGTACTTCAAAAACACCTGGTCGCTGAGCGGGGTGAACGGAATCCAGGGGTTGTCGGCGCCGCTCATGTAGTTGACGTCGAGTTCTTGCATCGTCTGCATCGCAGTCTCCTTCGTTCGGATCGGTGGCCGGTCGGCCAACTGTCCAAAACGGTAGGGAGGAATGCCGCGCATTACTTGGCTCGCGGCGCCAAGGTTCGCGACTCCCTTTGTACTGACGTCACAGTTGCCGGGTGAGTCCCGGCAGCATGGGCAGCAGCGCCAGCGCCACCGCGAGGTCGAGGCTGTCGGTGTCGATGCCGCGGCCCAGGATCAGCTGCGCCTGATCGACGCGGTAGCTCACGGTGTTGGGGTGCACGGTGAGTCGCCGTGCGGCGCGGACCCGGCTCCGGTTCTCCTGCAGGTAGACCGATAACGTCGTGGCGACCCGGAAGGTCGCCTCGTCGTCGGCGGCCAGCGGGCCCAGCACCCGGTGTACGAACGCCTCCGCGTTTTCGGCGTGGCAACTGGCCAGCGCCGCGACCGCGACATCCCGGTAGCGGGTCAGCGTGCCGGCCCGGGTCCCCAGCAACGACGCGACCCGGCGTGCTTCGGCCGCTTCCGCATGACTGCGTCGGAAGCCCTTCAAGCCGTGCCCCGGCTCGCCCACTCCGACCCGGACACCCGCCGGGAGCTTCGGCCGACGGGCGGTGAAATCCACGGCGCTGATCTCACTTTGACGACTGACCCAGCCGAACGCCAGCAGTGAGCCGGCCGGGTGGACGAGAATCGTCTCACCGCCCAATTCGCCAGAGACGACGCCGAGCGCCTCACTGAGCACCGACTGGACGTCACCGTCCTCGGCCACCGTGTCCACCCAGGCGACGGCTGCGACGTGATGACGGTTGACGTCGTAGCGCAACCGTTTGGAGGCCCGCTGCTGGTCTCGTTCGTGTTGGGTCAGGATGTCCTCGATCGCGTCGGTGCGCGCGGCGGCCGTGTTGCGCAGCCACGCTTCACGTTCGGCTTCGTAGGCTTGCTCCGCGAGGTCGAGTGCGGCATCGACGTAACCGAACATCCAACTGGTGGCCAGTCGGAGCGCCGCGGCCTGCTGGGTCTGATCCGCCCCGGTCGCCGTGATGCGGTCCCATATCCATTGCCACACCAGCTCATGAGTCACCCGGTAGAAGCGCATCAAGCTGGCCAGCGGGATCTGGCGCTGCACCCCCGCGCGGGCGACCGCCCGGGTCGGGGCCGGTAATTCGGCGTCGCGCGGGTCGCCACCCAGGTCGATCATGTCCGCCAGTTGACGCAGGCTCGCCGCGGTGCTCACCACGTTCTCTTCGACCGACTGCTGATCCGGAAGCAGCACGGGCACCTCCGCCTGCACCCGGGCAACGGCCAGCTCGGCGAGTTCGGTTGCACACGAACGCATTTCGTCGGCGACCGGGCGCAGTAGTCTCTTCCAGACCCGCTCAGCGTCCGGCGCACGGAACGGCTCCCAGGATGGCTTCATGGCGGCTGAACCTACTCTGTCGCGGCGCCACAACCATCGACTTCGGTCATATTGGTGCCGCGGCTTTTGTGATCCGCTCACAAAAGCCGGGATCGATCTTGGCACGACGGGACGAGCGACCTCGGGCGCTGAAGCCCTAACTTCGGCAGCTACCAACCAAAAGCCAGAAACCCAAGGAACCCGAGGAACAACTCATGGACCTGATGTCACCCGTGGAATCGATGATGCTGCTCGCCGAGTCTCCCGGGCACCCTATGCATGTCGCCGGCCTGCAGCTGTTCCAGACTCCGGCGGGCGCCGGGCCCGAATTCGTCCGTGACTACTGCCAGGCACTGCGCACCAGCGACGAAGTTGCGCCGCTGTTCGCCAAGCGCCCCGCGGGTCTGAACCTCGCCTGGGCCGCCGCGACGGACGTCGACCTCGACTACCACGTGCGGCATTCGGCACTTCCCCGTCCGGGACGGGTGCGGGAACTGCTGGAGCTGACGTCGCGGCTGCACTCGGGCATGCTGGATCGGCACCGTCCGTTGTGGGAGACCCACGTGATCGAAGGGCTGGCCGACGGACGCTTCGCGGTCTACACGAAGATCCACCACGCTCTCGTCGACGGGATATCGGCGATCAATTTGCTACAGGGGTCGCTCAGTGCGGATCCGCTCGATGAGACGATCCGGGCGCCGTGGTCGGTGCCACTTCCCGCTGACGATCCCAGTCCGTCGTCGCGCCGGCAGACGCTGACCCGAGCGGTCAAATCCATTCCCGGCCTTGGCACCTCGACACTGGGCCTGGCACGTTCGGCCCTGCTGGAGCAGCAGCTGACCTTGCCGTTCCGGGCGCCGCGCACAATGCTCAACGTGCCGATCGGCGGTGCCCGGCGCTGCGCCGCCCAGTCGTGGTCGATGCAGCGCATCAAAGACGTCAAGAACGCCGCCGGTGTCACGGTGAATGACGTCGTCCTCGCGATGTGCGCCGGCGCGCTGCGCGAGTACCTCACCGATCAGAATGCGTTGCCGGACAAGCCTTTGGTGGCGATGGTTCCGGTCAGCCTGCGTACGGCCGGCGAAAGCGCCGGAGGCAACGCGGTCACGGCCGTGCTGGCCAACCTGGCCACCCACCTCGACGATCCCGCGGCTCGGCTGGTCACCATCAGCTCATCCATGCGAACCAACAAAGCCGTCCTGGCAGGACTGCCCAGACCGCAGGCCATCGCGCTGGGAATGATGTTGCTGTCGCCGGTCGTGCTGGGCGGAGTGATCGGCACCGCGGCCACTCCGCCACCGTTCAATCTGTGCATCTCCAATGTCCCGGGCGCCCGGAACCCGTTGTACGCCAACGGCGCCCGGCTGGAAGGCAGCTACCCGATGTCGATCGCGGCCAACGGGCAGGCACTCAACATCACGCTGGTGGGCAGCGGTGACCGCCTTGACTTCGGCCTGGTGGGGTGCCGCCGCGCGGTGCCGCACCTGCAGCGCCTGCTGGCGCACTTGGAGACCTCGCTCAAAGACCTGGAGCGCGCCGTCGGGCTGTGAGTCGCCGCCCTCGTCGGCCGGTCGAATTCGTCGAGACCAGGTCTTACGGTAGACCCGCCGCCCGCCGCGTGAGGTAGGCCCGCTCGGCCGGGTTGTCGACGAGTGCCAGGGCCGCCTCATACGCCGCGCGGGCCTCGGGGGATCGTCCGAGTCGGCGCAACAGCTCGGCCCGCGTGACATGAAACGGGTGGTAACGCTGCATGGTCGGCGGCAGCCGGTCGACCCGCGCCAGCGCCACCTCGGGGCCGTCGAGTTCGGCGATGGCGATCGCGTAGTTGAGTTCGACCACCGGGCCGGGATCGAACGCCAGCAGCTGCCGGTACAAGGCGGCGATCTGGGACCAGTCGGTGTCGGCCGCGGTGGGTGCATCGGTGTGCACGGCATTGATCGCCGCCAGCAATTGGTAGCGGCCGGGCCGGTTGATCTTCAGGCACGCCCGCACCAGGGCATGGCCCTCGGCGATCAACGTCTGGTCCCATCCGCCGCGGTCCTGTCCGGGCAGGGGCACCAGTTCGCCGTCGGCAATCCGGCTGGCGCGGCGGGCCTGGGTGAGCAACATGAGCGCGAGCAGGCCCGTCACCTCCGGAGTCTCCGGCAGCAACCCGCACAGGATCCGGGCGAGCCGGATCGCCTCGGCGGTCAGGTCGTCCCGCACCGGCGATCCCGAGCTCGCCAGGTAACCCTCGTTGAAGACGAGATAGATCACGGCCAGGACGGCGGCGACCCGATCGGCGAGCTCGTCGTCCGCGGGCACGCGATACGGGATGTGGGAGTCGGCGATCTTCTTCTTCGCCCGGCTGATCCGTTGGGCCATCGTTGTTTCCGGCACCAGGAAGGCCGCGGCGATCTCACCGACGCTGAGGCCGCCGAGGAGTCGCAGCGTGAGCGCGACCCGAGCCTCCGGCGCCAGTGCCGGATGGCAGCAGGTGAAGATCAACCGGAGCCGGTCATCGTCAACGGCGCCGGTGGATTCGTGTGGGGTGTCATCGTGAATCATGGCTGCTGCCAGGTGTTTCGACGTGCGGTGCGACTCGCGGCGGATCCGGTCGATCGCCTTGTTGGCCGCGGTACGGGTCAGCCAGCCGGCCGGATTGGGCGGGACCCCGTCCCGTCGCCAGTGCTCCAGGGCGACGAGCAGCGCCTCGCCGGCCGCCTCTTCGGCGACATCGATGTCACCGAAGCGGCGCACCAGCGAGGCGACCACCCGCCCGTACTCTTCGCGGTACACCCGCTCGATCGCGTCCACGCGCTCGTTCAGCCCTCCTGGAACGCCCGGACCTCGACGCGGCCCTGGCAGGCCTTGGACCCCTGTTTCGCCCAGTCCAGGGCGGCGTCGAGGTCGGCGGCCTCGATGATCCAGAATCCACCGAGGTACTCCTTCGACTCGGTGTACGGGCCGTCGGTGACGATCGGCCTGTCACCGGTGTTGTCGACGGTGGTGGCCGACTCGGGTGCCGTCAGGCCACCGGCGAACACCCAGGCGCCTTCGGCCTGCAACTTGCCGTTGAACGCATCGACGGCCTCGAAGATCGGCTGCATCTGCTCGACGGTCATCTCCGCCATCGCGTCGGTGTCGGCGGCGTCGTGGTTGACGGCGAGGAAATACTGCGGCATCACATTCTCCTTGGAACTATGTGGGCGGCCCGGGGTGGCTGCCCGTCATGATGTCTACGAAGACGGCACGCTGGATATGACATGTCCCGGCAGGAAAATTCATCGGGGTCATGATGCCGGGACGATGACAGTTTTACCCGGGAGTCGTCCGGCGTCGGCGTCGTCGTGCACCGCGGCGATGTCGCTGAGCGGGCGGCGGTCGGCGACGTCGATCTCCAGTTGGCCGGCGTCGATGCGCTCGACGAGGGCGCCCAGTTGCGCGGCGTCGCTGCGAACGAAGACCCGCTGGGTCCGCACTCCCCGCTCGGGGTCTTCCGGTCCGGAGGTCATGGTTCCGACCAGGAACCCGCCGTCCGCGACGACGCCGGCCAGGGCCGCGGTCTCCGCCGGGGTCGTGCTCACGAGATTGAGCACCACATCGAAGGGCTGCCCGTCGACGGCGAGCGGGGTTGCCGAGTAGTCGATGTAGCCGATGAGCCGGTCGGCCCCGTAGCGGCGCAGCCGGTCCGCGGCGGTCACTTTCGCTGTGGCGGTGACGACGGCTCCCGCGTGCTTGGCGAGTTGGACCGCGTAGCCCCCGACCGCTCCGCCGGCGCCGTTGACCAGCAGCCGCTGCCCGGCCTGCAGCCCGGCCACCTCGAACAGGGCTTGCCACGCCGTCAACCCGACAACGGGCAGCACGGCGGCGTCGGCCAGAGCCACCGACTGGGGTGCGGCGGCCAGCACCTCCACGGGGGCGATCACGTACTCGGCGGCAGCACCGGGGGCCTCCATGGGGAGCATGCCGATCACCGCGTCTCCGACCTTCCACTCCGCAACCCCGTCACCGATCTCGGCGACGGTGCCGGCGACGTCGATTCCGGGCACATGCGGGAAGGTGATCGCAAAGACCTCGGACAGGTATCCGCCGCGGATACCGGCATCGACCGGGTTGAACGAGGTGCCGGCCACCTTGACCAGAACCTCACCGGCGCCGGGCGTCGGCCGCTGAACGTCGTCGTACTGCAGAACCTCGCTGCCTCCGTAACGGTGGTAGATCGCTGTCTTCATGGTTCCCTCCTCATTGATTTACTTCGAGTTCGAAGCAGTTACAGTCTGTGTAACTTGCTTTGATGTCGAAGCAATTCCGCCGGACACTGTGATCCGCGTCTCATTAGTTCGAAGTCGAAGCACTATGCTCGGAGCGTGGTGGAAGCCCTGGAGCCTGCACAGCTACGGACGTATTTCGCGTTGACCGAGGCGGTCAGCCTGCTTCAGTACGCGGTGCGCGAGCAACTGCGAGCCGACGGCGACCTCAGCTACGTTCAGTTCGAGATCCTGGCCAAACTCGTCGACGCCGGACGTCCGCTCACGATGACCGACCTGGCCGATGGCGTGGTTTACAGCCGCAGCGGCCTCACGCATCAAGCCGGGCTACTGGAGAAAGCAGGCCTCATCACCCGCCAGGGCAGCGCCAGCGACCAGCGGGCCACCCTGGTTGACATCACCGATGCGGGGCGGGCGCGAGTGGAAATGGTGCTGCCGGGCCACATTCGGGTGGTGCGTGAGCTGCTCTTCGCGTCGCTGTCCGACCAGGACGTGCGCATCCTCGGGGACGTCATGGCCCGAGCCCTGGACAACATGCGGGCCCGACCGCCGCGCTCCGCTGGACGTCGCAACCGCCGGATTCCCGAAGGGTAGCAAGCTGATCTCTCGATGACGTTGGCCCTCAACCGATTTGCTTCATCAGCGCATCCATGTCGAGCAGGTCCCAGACCTCCGCGAACTTGCCCTGCTCGACGCGGTACAGCGTGAACTCCGAAATCTCAAAACGCCGGCCGGTCGCCTCGATTCCCTGAAACGTTCCCTGATGGGTGCCGGTGACCGCGAAGTGGACGACGATGTTCTCGTCGTCCGTGACGAGATGCCTGATCTCCCAGTGCCAGTCGGGGAAGGCCGCGATGATCGGCGCGAATTGCTCGGCCACCGAAGCCGGATCCATGGCGGTGCCGTTCACCCGGATGGCAGGCGAGTAGAACGAGGCCATTGAATCGAAATCGTGGTTATTGCAGTGTTCGAGGTAGGCCTGATAGAGGGATCGAAAGTCGTTGAGTTGAGCCACCGCACCAATGATCCATCGGTGACCGGACCACAACGGAGGCGGCCCTGTCAGGACCGGTTCTCGGCCGCTGTCAGGTGCCGCAGGATCGCGGGGTATACAACCTCGGCGTGGTCCAGATGCGGGGCATGCTTGGCGCCTTCGACAGCGAGCAACTCCGCGGCGGGATACAGGCGCAGCACCTGGGAATGGTTCCCGTACGGGGTGACCGTGTCGTCGGTGCCCCACACCACCAGGACCGGGCGCGGATGTTCTCCTACCGCGGCCCATTGGTCCCCGGCCTGCGCCGGGTAGTTAGCGACCGTCGACGCGAAGGACTCGCCCATTCCCGGAAAGCGAAGCTGCTCCCGAGTGCGTTCGCGGTAGTCCGGGAGCCGCTCTGGCCGGCTCAGGTGCTGCTGCGGCAATCGGTCGATGACGTCACCGATGCGCGAGGCGACTAGTTTGCGGGCGCCCGGCAGGCGGAGCAGCAGCTGGGCCGCGACTTTGGCTGATCCGCTCGCATAGAGGCCGGGCGCGATGAGCGTGATACTGGCGGCGCGGTCGGGACACTCCGCGGCAAGGCGCGTCACCATCAGGGCGCCCATCGACCAACCGACCAGATGCATGCTCTCGATGCCGAGTGTGTCGGCGAGTTCGCGCAGTTGATCCACATAAAGGTCGAGGTCGTAGGTGACGCGAGGCCGGTCGGAGAGCCCACGCCCGAATTGGTCGTAGCGCAAAACCCGAAAACCTTGCGCGGCAATGATTTCCGATAGCGGCTCCCACGCGTAGCTGGGCGTGACGAGGCCGTGCACCAGAACCACCCACGGACCCTCGTCACCGGCGACGTGGTAAGCGGTGACACCGTGCGACAGTGACGCCGATTGCGCGCGCGCCGCCTCCCGCGCTTGCGGCAATGACTGCATGCCCGCAGCCTATATACAGTGCAGGGATGTCGACCCGCAGTCGCGCAGTAGCCACCATTGCCACCGCAGTAGCTGTCCTGTCGTTTCCGGCCCTCCTCAATATCGCCCCAGCCCAGGGCGCACCACTACCCGACTTCTGCGCGCCGTCCGCCGTTGTCGACAACGTCTGCACGGTGCGGTTGGCATCGGTGACGGCCAACGTCACCGACGGGACGATCACCGGCAAGCCGGTGGGGGGTGGGACCGCGATCACCCTGACCGGACAAGCCGAGGCCTACCTGAAGTCCACCGGATTCGGCGCGACGCCACCCGCTCCGATTCAGCGCTGGGACACCGAGCTCGAAGGTGTCGGTCCCCCCGACCCGTCGAATCCCAATTGGTACGGCGAAGCCAAGGCCAGGGCGTTCCTGCCCCGGACCCTCAACGACCTGGCCAGCCAGTTCCCGCCTGACGTCCTGGTGGTTCGGTTCACTCCCGACGACACGAACGCCGGCTGGTTCCGCCTGGTCTCCATTCAGCCGACCGCGCATTGAGGTAAGAATCAGGCTGTCATCGCTGGGTCGAGCCCGAAGACCTCGACGGATGCGGACTTCCCTTTCAGCGCGTGCGCGCCGCGGTCCACGAGACCGGACGGCCGAGTGCCCAGAGCGTTGACAGTCTGCCCAGTGAGCAGGATCGCGTCCCCGGTGGTCTTGGTGAGCTGCTCGACGCGGGCCGCGACATTGACGGCGTCACCGATCAGGGTGAACTCGAGCTTGCCTCCCCCGCCGATCGTGCCGGCGATCACGACACCGGTATTGATACCGATGCCGATGCGCAAAGCCCCGCCGAACTGCTCGGCAACCATGCGATGAATGGTCACGGCTGCG
This sequence comes from Mycobacterium paragordonae, assembly GCF_003614435.1. Taxonomy (NCBI): domain Bacteria; kingdom Bacillati; phylum Actinomycetota; class Actinomycetes; order Mycobacteriales; family Mycobacteriaceae; genus Mycobacterium; species Mycobacterium paragordonae. Next base: position 1,317,805 of record NZ_CP025546.1, on the reverse strand, counting down.
GACAAAGCCGAATCAGGATGTGTATCAAGATCATTGGGTGCGCCGAAGACGGCGAGGGCACCGTCGCCGAGGAATTTATTGACATGCCCGCCCGCATCGACTACTGCAGGCACCACGATCTCGAACAAGACGTTGAGATGAGCGACCGTCTCCTCGGCTGTGTGTGTTTCGGCGAATGGCGTGAAATCGCGGATATCCACGAACATCACTGTCACCTCGCGCCGTTCACCGCTGAACACGTCATCGCCCTGCTCGAGCAGCCGCGCCGCCAGAGCCGGGTCGACATATGTTCCGAACGCAACCTGAAGTCGTTGCCGCTCAGCTAATCCCGCCTGCATCCGATTGAAAGACGCTGCGAGCGCACCCAAGTCGTCGTCCTGAACCACCGGCACGCGCTCGGAGTAATCGCCGGCCGCGACACGTTCGGTTCCGTCCGCAAGGTCACGGATCGGCAGCAGCGACGGCGAAAGCATGGCACCGACTCCGATTGGGACACCGAACACCAGGGTCACCGACAGGCTGATCACTAGGGCGAACAGGGGAACCGCTCTCGCCTGATCGACGACCGCGGCCAACATCGCGCCGGTGAGTCCCAACAAGAGGACGCTCGCCAACACCGATACATTCGTCCAGGCAGCAAAGCTGGGGCGAGACCGCGGAAGCTCGTCGCCGAATGCCGAGTCACCGATGAGGGCCGTCCTGACCGGTCGTAGCGCTGCTTCGGCGTAGCTGTGCACAGCGATCAACTGGACGCACATGCCGACAACAACGCCGAGGACGCCGTACTGCACCAGCCGCCAATGGTTTGCCCCGGCCATTGCACCGACAACGACCAGCAGCAGCGCTGCGCCGAGCGCGTTTACCGTGACCGCGCGGGCTGCCGCTGCGCGAGACCACGCATACGTGGCCTCGACTGCCGCTGACCGATCGACAGGGTGGCCGCCCGCCCACCGCTGCGCAAGCCGGCTCCAGCTGCGGCCAGGAAGAACGGTCAGGTATGACAGCACCAGCACCACGACGACGGTGACAACGGCGGTCTCGGCGTAATCACGCGACGCCTCGAGGCTGATGACCAGAAACGACCAGAGCAAATACATCGAGAGCAGCAAGACAAACGTGATCGCACAGAAGACCCACGAGTACCTCGTCCCAAACCGGTCCCACACCCACTGCCATATGCGGTCCATCACGCGATTTTATGGATCGGATGAGCAAAGCACCCCCGGTCTGGGGTGACCGGGGGTGGTCTGCGCTACGTGCTTCTAGTGCTGCTGGTTATGACCGTGGCTGTTGCCGTCTTTCCTTTCGGCCGGTTTGTCGATGACGCGGCCGTCGCACACCCGGGAATGCCAGCATTCGGAAAATCGTTCAGCCTCACGCACAGTCACCGAGCACAGTTACTGCCGTCAACGGTGAACGACGAAGGGGGATGCAGTATGCCTGCCCAATTGGACCTGCCCTATCGGCCCTTGTTCAGCGCTACAGCTATCGGCGACGTTGCTCTGAACAACCGAGTCGCCCTGTCACCGATGACCCGGGTCAGCGCCACGGCCGACGGACTGGCGACTGACCAGATGGCCCGCTACTACCGCAAGTTCGCAGAAGGCGGCTTCGCGCTGTTGATCACCGAGGGGCTGTACATCGACGAACAGGCCAGCCAGGGCTACCGATTCCAGCCCGGTATCACGACCGCGGCACAGGTCGCGGCCTGGCGAAAGGTCGTCGACGGAGTCCACGCCGCCGGATCCAAGTATTTCGCTCAACTCATGCATGCCGGTAGCCAGTCACAAGGCAACCCCCACACCGACACCACGTGGGGGCCCTCGGCTGTGCGACCGAAGGGCGAACAGCTGGCGATGTACCGGGGCGCCGGTCCTTTTGCGGTGCCCGAGGCAATGACGACCGACCAGATAAATCAGGTGCGCTCAGCGTTCGTGCACGCCGCCCGGTCGGCCCGCGATGCCGGGTTCGATGGTGTGGAGATCCACGGCGCCAACGGCTACCTCATCGATGCGTTTCTCACTGACTATTTGAATCGTCGCGCCGACGACTACGGCGGCAGCGTCGCCAACCGCGTCAGGTTAGCCGCCGAAATCTCCCGCGATGTCGTCGATGCCGTCGGCGCGGACATCGCCGTCGGAATCCGCATTTCACAGGGCAAGGTTTCCGACAATCGCCATCGCTGGGCGGGTGGCGAGGAGGACGCGGCGGTCATTTTCCAAGCATTGGGCGACACCGGGCTCGACTATATTCACACCACCGAATACCGGGCTCTGGCACCAGCTTTCGCCGACACCGATAAGACGCTGGCTGAACTGGCAAAGCACTACAGCGGTCTGACGATCATCGCCAACGGTCACCTCGATGACCCTCGTGACGCCACCGAGCTGATCAGTTCTGGCACCGCCGACGTCGTTGCCCTCGCGAAACCCGCTCTGGCCAACCGAGACTGGCCCCGTCGGGTGCTCGCCGGTGAACCGCTGTCACCTGACGTGCCGGCAGAGCTCTTCGGCCCCGTCGCAGACATCAAAGAGTGGGAAGTCACCGCGACGCACTAGCGAAAGACTGCGAAGCGTCTGAGTCTCCGCTGAGCCACGCCACAACGAAAACACCCCCGGCCCAACGGGATCCGGGGGTGCTTCGTCGAACTACTCAGTGATGGTGATGACCGTGGCCATGTCCGTGGCCGTGGTCGTCTTCCTCGTTGGCCGGCTTGTCGACGACGGCCGTCTCGGTGCTCAGCACCATCCGGGCCACCGATGAGGCGTTGAGCACGGCCGAACGGGTCACCTTGACCGGGTCGACGATGCCGTCGGCACCGAGGTCTCCGTAGGAGCGGGTCGCCGCGTTCAGGCCCTGCCCGGTGGGCAGCTCGCTGACCTTGTTGACCGCCACGGCGCCGTCGAGGCCGACGTTGGTCGCGATCCAGTACAGCGGCGCGGCCAGCGCCTCGGAGAACACGTCGACGCCGAGCTTTTCGTCGCCGCTGAGTTCGTTGCGCAGCGACTCCAGCACGTGGCGTGCCTGGATCAGCGCAGAGCCGCCGCCCGGGACGATGCCCTCCTCGACCGCGGCCTTGGCCGCCGCGACGGCGTCCTCGACGCTTTCCTTGCGCTCCTTGAGCGCGGTCTCGGTGGCGGCGCCGACCTTGATGACGGCCACGCCGCCGGCCAGCTTGGCAACCCGTTCCTGCAGCTTCTCGCGGTCCCAGTCGGAGTCGCTGGCTTCGATCTCGGCGCGTAGCTGCTTGACCCGGTTGCCAACCGCGTCCTTGGAGCCGGCACCGTCGACGATGATCGTGTCGTCCTTGCTGACCACCACACGCCGGGCCGAACCCAGCACCTCGAGGCCGACCTCGCGCAGCAGCAGGCCGGTGTCGGGGTTGACCACCTCGCCGCCGGTCACGATGGCCAGGTCCTGCAGGAAGGCCTTGCGGCGGTCGCCGAAGAACGGCGCCTTGACCGCGACAGCCTTCAACGTCTTGCGGATGGAGTTGACGACCAGCGTCGCCAGCGCCTCACCCTCGACGTCCTCGGCGATGATCAGCAGCGGCTTGCCCGATTCGGCAACCTTTTCCAGCAACGGCAGCAGGTCGGGCAGCGAGCTGATCTTGTCCTGGTGGAGCAGGATCAGCGGGTCGTCGAGCACCGCCTGCTGGGCGTCGAAGTCGGTGACGAAGTAGGCCGACAGGAAACCCTTGTCGAAGCCCACGCCCTCGGTGAACTCCAGCTCGGTGTCGAGCGTCGAGGACTCCTCCACGCTGACCACGCCGTCGTGACCGACCTTGCTCATCGCCTCACCGACCAGGTCGCCGAGGCGCTCGTCGCGCGAGGACACGGTCGCCACCTGGGCGATGGCCTCCTTGCCGGAGACCGGGGTGGCCGCGGCCAGCAACGCCTCGGATACCGCGTCGGCGGCCTTGCTGATGCCCGAGCCCAGCGCGATCGGGTTGACGCCCGCGGCGACCAGCCGCAAGCCGCCCTTCACCAGGGCCTGGGCCAACACGGTCGCGGTGGTGGTGCCGTCGCCCGCGACGTCGTTCGTCTTGGTGGCGACCGACTTCACCAACTGCGCACCGAGATTTTCGAAGGGGTCTTCCAGGTCGATCTCGCGTGCGACGGTGACACCGTCGTTGGTCACCTGCGGTCCGCCGAACGCCTTGGCCAGCACCACGTGGCGGCCGCCGGGGCCGAGCGTCACCTTGACCGCGTCCGCGAGCTTGTTCACGCCCGCTTCCATCGCACGACGCGCGGTCGCGTCGTACTCAATTATCTTGCTCATGAAGCTCCTTCACCTAAGCGCGTAACGCATGCCGCCCCGGAAATCACCCGCGCTTGCACGCGGGGATCGCCGGGGCGGGACACGTTGAGGTACTTAAAAACGACGTGTTACTTGGAAACGACAGCCAGCACGTCGCGTGCCGACAGGATCAGGTACTCCTCGCCGCCGTACTTGATTTCGGTGCCGCCGTACTTGCTGTAGATGACGGTGTCACCCTCAGCGACGTCGAGCGGGATCCGCTTTTCGCCGTCCTCGTCCCAACGGCCGGGGCCGACTGCGACGACGGTGCCCTCCTGGGGCTTCTCCTTGGCGGTGTCGGGAATGACCAGACCGGATGCGGTCGTGGTCTCGGCCTCGTTGGCCTGTACGAGAATCTTGTCCTCGAGTGGCTTGATGTTGACCTTCGCCACGATTGGAGCCCTCCACTAGTTGAATCGGGTCCGGAGCTTTTGCCCTGACCGGAGTTGGCGGTCGGCCCGGGGCTGCCCCGCACCGTCCGAATTACCAGGTGATACGGCATTCGTCCGAGTCCCTCGCGCCGTCGTCGCGGGTGCCGACACAGGGGTCGTCCGACTGCCACCTAGCACTCTATACATGAGAGTGCTAGCACTCAAGGGTGCCCCGGTGCTTCTACGCGCACAGCGAACATCAACCGACTTGGCCCCGCACCACGGGCAGTCCCGGGTCACTCCGCGCATCCAGCGGTGACGGCGCCGCGCCCGCGGCCATCAGGTGCGCGGCGAACGAGGCGATCATCGCCCCGTTGTCGGTGCACAGACGCGGCTTGGGGATCCGCAGCGTCAGGCCCGCGGCGCGGCAACGCTCGGTGGCCAGCTCGCGCAGCCGTGAGTTCGCGGCCACCCCACCGGCGATCAGCAGGGTCGAGACTCCCAGTTCGGTCGCCGCGCGCACCGCCTTGCGGGTCAGCACGTCGGCCACGGCTTCCTGGAAACCGGCCGCCACGTCGGCGGGCACGAAGTCGGGATTGCTCTCGACGTAGCGGGCCACAGCGGTTTTGAGGCCCGAGAAACTGAAGGCGTACGGGTCATCCCGCGGCCCGGTCATGCCGCGGGGAAACGTGACCGCGTCCGGGTCGCCGGTGCGGGCCAGCTCGTCGAGCACCCGGCCGCCCGGATAGCCCAGGCCCAGCAGCCGCGCCACTTTGTCGTAGGCCTCCCCCGCGGCGTCGTCGACGGTGCTGCCCAGTTCGGCGATCGGTTCGCCGAGCGAACGCACGTGCAGCAGGTGCGTGTGCCCGCCGGATACCAGCAGCGCAACCGACTCGGGCAACGGCCCGTGCTCGTAGACGTCGGCGGCCAGGTGCCCGCCCAGGTGATTCACCGCGTAGAACGGCACCCCCCAGGCGGCCGAATACGCCTTGGCCGCAGCGACTCCCACCAGCAGGGCCCCGGCCAGGCCGGGCCCGATGGTGGCCGCGACGATATCGGGCCGGTCGATACCGGCCCTCGCCAGCGCGCGGCGCATCGCGGGACCGAGGGCCTCCAGATGTGCCCGGGACGCGATCTCGGGCACCACTCCGCCGAACCGGACATGCTCGTCGACGCTGGACGCGACCTCGTCGGCCAGCAGTGCCACGGTCCCGTCGGGGCCAAGCCGGGCAATCCCGACACCCGTTTCATCGCAGGACGATTCGATAGCCAAAATCGTTGTCACTGAGCATCTCTCCGCATGGTGTAGGCGTCGGCCCCGCTCACTCGGTAGTACCGCTTGCGCAGGCCGATCTGCTCGAACCCCGCACTGCGGTAGAGACCGATGGCGGGTTCGTTGTCGGTGCGAACCTCGAGGAACACCACTGCCCCGTCCGCGAAGTCCAACAGCGCGTTGAGCAGGCGACGACCGATCCCCTGCCCCTGGTAATCGGGGTCCACCCCGATCGTGTGCACCTCGTACTCGAAGGGCGCGACCCGGCCGAGGCGCGAGATGCCGGCATACCCGACGAGCGTGCCGTCGCTGCGCGCCCCCACATAGTGGTTGGTCTTGCTGTGCAGCTCGCGCTGGAATGCGACGGCCGGCCACGGGTCGTCACCGTCGAACAGCAACGCCTCCAGTTCGGCGCACCGCTCGGCGTCCCCGTAGGTCAGCGGACCCAGGCTGACGGGCTCCAGGTGGGCGGTCACGCCCGCGCCGCCAGCGGCTTGGCATCGGGTCGTCGCAGGTACAGCGCCACCAGCGGGGCAGGTTCGGCGGTCCAGTCGGGCACCGCACGGACCAGGCCGGCCGGCGTCGGATATTCGGGCTCGGCATACGGCAGCTCGAACAGCGCCGCGTGCTGCGGGGACCCGGCAACCGCCCGCGCCGGACCGGCTTCGACGTCGGCCGGAGCATGCACGGCGGGGCCGTCGGTGCGGACGCCGTCGCGGTAGCGCGCCCAGTAGACCTCCCGGCGGCGGGCGTCGGTCACCACCAAGGTCTCACCGGCGGTGAGCACGCCGATGGCGTCCAGGCTGCACACGCCGTGCACCGGGATTCCCAAGGCGTGCCCGTAGGCGGCCCCGCTGGCCATCCCGGCCCGCAGCCCGGTGAACGGTCCGGGTCCACACCCCACCACCACGCCGTCCAGATCGGCCATCGTCAGGCCCGCATCGGCAAGTGCTGCAACAACATTGGGTGTCAGACGTTCGGCGTGGGCGCGGGAGTCGACGGTGACCCGCTGCGCGAGCGTGGCGAAGTCGTCGACCCTGACGATGCCCGCCGTGACGGCCGGGGTGGAGGTATCCAGTGCGAGCACGATCATCGGCCCACCCACTCCCAGGTCGCCATCCGGACGTCGGAATGGGCGAGCCGCTCGAGTCGGACGTCCAGGTGTCGCTCGGCGAGTCGCTCCACGAGGCCTTCGCCCCACTCGACCACCACGACGGCGTCTTCGAGATCGGTGTCGAGGTCGAGCGAGTCGAGCTCGCCGAGCAGGTCGGCGCCGTACTGGTCGAGCAGTCGATAGACGTCGACGTGGATCATGGACGGACTGCCCGAGCGACGCGCAGGATGCACCCGCGCCAGCACGAACGTCGGCGAGGTCACCGGGCCGTCGACATCCATCGCCGCGGCAATTCCCTTGGCCAGCACCGTTTTTCCGGCACCCAGTGGCCCGGAGAGCACCACGACGTCGCCGGCGCGCAGCTGTTCGCCCAGCTTCGACCCGAGCGCCACCGTGTCCTCGACGCGCTCGAGCGTGGCCTTGCCGCCGTCAAACCCAGAGTCAGCCACGGCGCCGGAACCGTCCGCGCAGCCGTTCCCCGAATCGCCGGTAGCGCAGGGTCAGCTTCCCCGGCTGCGCCCGCTCGATCAGCCGGATCAGCCCGTCGTTGATGGTGTCCGGCTTGTCCAGCAAGGCCAGGTGGCTGGCGCCGGGAACGATCACCAACTCCGACTGCGGCAGCGAGGCCGCCATCAGCCGGGAGTACTCGTCGGGGGTGAGCAGGTCGTGGTCGCCGCACGCGATCAGAGTTGGAATCTTCAGCAGCGTCCACAATCCCGCGGTTTCGTCGTGATTCTCCAGGGCGCGCAGGAACCCGACCAGGGTGGCGATCGGGGTGCCGTTCATCATCTTCTGCGAGAACGCGTCCAGGCTGCGGCTGACCTGCAGATCGCTGTAGGACGCGGCGCGCAGGATCGGGCCGATCAGGGAGCGGGACACGTTGCGGCCCCGGTGCATCAGCTTCGGCGCCGACTTGGCGGTGAACCGGACCGCGTCGAGCGCCGGGTTTTTCAAGAATGCCCCCAGCGGTGAGCGGGTGACACCTTCGGCTGCCGACGAAATCAGCGCCGCGCCCACGATGCGGCGGCCGTACTGGTCGGGGAATTGTCCCGCGTGCGAGAGCACCGTCATGCCGCCCATCGAATGCCCGACCAGAATGATCGGACCGCGCGGCGCGGTGACCTGCAGCACCGTTTCGAGATCCTGGCCGAGTTGGGTGAGCGTGTAGGAATCCTGTTCGCCCTCACCGGACTGGCCGTGGCCACGCTGGTCGTAGAACACCATGCGCACCTGTGCACCCAGCACCTCGCCGAGTCGCATCCGCTGAAAGTGGAAGGCGCCCATCCGGAGACAGAACCCGTGCGCGAAAATCACGGTCAGCGGTGCGTCGGGTGGCCCGGCCTCACGGACCGCCAGCGGCACGCCGTCAGGGGTCATCACCACTTGGCCGCGGTCGCTGTCGAGTCGCTCGAAATCCTCGCCCGCCCAGGGGTCTTCGTCGGATGAGGTGCGTTCGATGATCGTCTTGCGGGCCGACGCGCCGACCAGCGTGGCCACCGCGGTCAGCCCGGCGCTTCCCGCTAGCCAGGCCTTGCCCTTCGGGATGCGGTGGCTGTCGTCAGCGCTCAACGGCTTCGACCTCGCGGTAGGTCCTGCTGATCCGGCCGCGGATGCCGGTGACCACCTCGTAGTGGATGGTCCCGATCAGATCGGCCCAGTCCTGTGCGGTGGGCTCGCCACCGGTGCCGGGCCCGAACAGGACCGCCTCGTCGCCTTCGGCCACGTCCGGCCGGCCAGGCCCCAGGTCGACGACGAACTGGTCCATGCAGACCCGTCCCACCCCGGGCCGCCGCCGGCCGTTGATCAGCACATCCAGCCGCCCGCCCAACGACCGGACTACGCCGTCGGCGTAGCCGATCGGGATCAGGGCCACGTTCGTGTCGCGGGGCGCGATCCAGGTGTGCGCGTAGGACACTCCCTCGCCTGCTTTGATCGACTTGACCAGTGCGACAGGGGATTTGACGGTCATCGCCGGAATCAGGCCCATGTCGCCCAGTCTAGGCACCGGGCTCAGCCCGTACACCGCGATGCCCGGGCGCACCAGGTCGAACGTCAGGTCGGGGCGGGCCATGGTGGCCGACGAGTTCGACAGGTGTGCCACCTCGAACCGCACCCCCTGATCGGCCGCGTAAGCCAGCATCTCGCGGAACCGCTGGGCCTGGATGTCGTTGATGGGTTGTTCCGGCGAATCGGCGAAGACCATGTGCGACATCAGCCCCCGCAGCGTGACGGCCTCGTCCGCGACGGCCTGCTTGAGCGCGGTCACCATGGCGGGGAAATCCGCTGCGGCCACGCCGTTGCGGTTCAGGCCGGTGTCCACCTTGACCGTGACGGTGGCGGTCACACCGGTACGGCGTGCCGCGTCCAGCAACTCCTCGAGTTGGCGCACCGAGGAGACCGCGATCTGCACGTCGCCCTGCAGGGCGGGAGCGAAGTCACAACCCGGCGGATGCAGCCAGGCCAGAATCGGGTCGAGGATGCCGTCGGCCCGGAGTGCAAGAGCCTCGTCGATCGTGGCGACCCCGAGTTCGGTGGCACCGGCGGCCAGTGCGGTGAACGCGACGCGGGTAGCGCCGTGCCCGTAGCCGTCGGCCTTGACCACGGCCATGACCTGGGCGTTTCCGGCGTGTTCCTGCAGCACCCGCACGTTGTGCGCGATGGCGCCCAGGTCGATTACGGCCTCGGCGAGGACGCCCGGGGTCAGGGAGATCGGCGTGACGGACACGCCGACCATTGTCCCAGAACGTCGTGACTGGCGGTCTGGACCGGTCAGTGCGCGAAGTGCTCGGCCTCGTAGTGGCCGCCCGGCTTGAGCTTGTCCAGCGACGTCAGCGCCTTGATCGCGTCGTCGTGCAGCGCCCGGGCCAGGTCCGCGGAGAGGCCTTCGCGGACCACGATGCGCAGCACCGACACGTCGGTGGCGTTGTCCGGCATGGTGTACGCCGGCACCTGCCAGCCGTATCCGCGCAGCTCGTGGGAGACGTCGAACTCGGTGTAGCCGCGGTCTTTGGCCAGCCGGAAGCTGACCACCGGAATGGCCGAACCGTCGGAGATGATCTCCATGTGCTCGCCGGTGCGCAGCTGCTCACCCAGCCAGCGCGCGGTCGCGGACAGCGACTGCATCACCTGGGTGTAGCCCTCGCGGCCCAGCCGCAGGAAGTTGTAGTACTGGCCGACCACCTGGTTGCCCGGCCGGGAGAAGTTCAGCGTGAAGGTGGGCATGTCACCGCCCAGGTAGTTCACCCGGAAGACCAGATCCTCGGGCAGATATTCGGGACTGCGCCACACCACGAACCCGATGCCGGGATAGGTCAGGCCGTACTTGTGGCCGCTGACGTTGATCGAGACCACCCTCGGTAACCGGAAGTCCCACACCAGGTCCGGATGCAGGAATGGCACCACGAAACCCCCGCTGGCGGCGTCGACGTGCACCGGGACGTCCACACCCCCGCCTGCCGCCAGCTTGTCCAGGGCGGCGCAGATTTCGGCCACCGGTTCGAGTTCCCCGGTGTAGGTGGTGCCCAGGATCGCCACCACACCGATGGTGTTCTCGTCGACGGCGTCGAGCACCTGTTCGGGCGTGATGACGTAGCGGCCCTCCTCCATCGGCAGGTAGATCGGTTCGACGTCGAAGTAGCGACAGAACTTCTCCCACACCACCTGCACGTTGGAACCCATCACCAGGTTGGGGGTGCGGCCCTTCCAGTCCTTGGTCTTGGCGCGCCAGCGCCACTTCATCGCCAGCCCACCCAGCATCACCGCCTCGCTGGACCCGATGGTCGACACCCCGACGGCACTACTGGGATCGTCGTCGCGCAGGCCCTCGGCGTGAAACAGGTCGGCAACCATGCACACACAGCGCTGCTCGATGGCCGCGGTCGCCGGGTACTCGTCCTTATCGATCATGTTCTTGTCGAACGTCTCGGCCATGAGTTTCCCGGCTTCGGGGTCCATCCAGGTCGTGACGAAGGTGGCCAGGTTCAGCCGCGAGCTGCCGTCGAGCATCAGCTCGTCGTGGATGAAGCGGTAGGCGGCTTCGGGATCCATTGACTCGTCGGGCATCCGCAACGCCGGCACCGGCGCGGTGAACAGGCGACCGGTGTAGGCCGGAGTGATCGAGTGGGTGGCCATCGACGGGTGGCTTTTGGACACGGCGATCCTTTCGTTGCTGATTGCTGGAGAGCGGCTTGTTAGAGAGAGGCAAGGGCGGCCCGGATGTGGTGCAGAATCCGCGACGACGAGGTAGGCGCCTCGCCGGGTCCCGGGTCGGCGGCCGACAGCGCCGCGGCCCGGGCGTGGACGAATGCCGCGGCCGCGGCGGCCTCGCCGGCGGGGAGACCGGAGGCCAGCAGGGCGCCGATCATCCCGGACAGCACGTCGCCCGACCCGGCGGTGGCGGCCCAGGACTGCCCGGCGGGGTTCAGGTAAACGGGTCCCCCGGGATCGGCGATGACGGTGACGTTCCCCTTGAGCAGAACGGTGGCCCCCAAGGCGTCGGCGAGCCTGCGCGTAGCACCGACCCGGTCGTCCCCGGGCGGCGATCCGGCCAGCCGGGCGAATTCCCCGGCGTGCGGGGTCAGCACCGTCGGGGCGGTGCGGTCGGCGACCAGATCCGGATGGGCGGCCAGCATGGTCAACCCGTCGGCGTCCACCAGCACCGGCAGGTCGGTCTCCAGGGCGAACCACAGGGCGGCGGCGCCGTCCTCGTCGGTGCCCAGTCCCGGCCCGACCACCCAGGACTGCACCCGTCCGGCCGCAGCAGGGGTGGGTGAGGCGATCACCTCGGGCCAGCGGGCCAGCACTTCATGGTGAGCGCTGCCGGCGTAGCGGACCATGCCCGAGTGGGTCGCCACCGCCGCGCCCGTGCACAGCACCGCGGCACCCGGGTAGGTCGAGGAACCGGCCAGCACGCCGGTGACGCCTTGGGTGTACTTGTCGTCGCGGGCACCGGGCACCGGCCAGCGCGCCAGGACATCGGCGGCCTGGAAACTGCGCACGTCGGTGTCGGGCAGATCGAGTCCGATGTCGACGAGTTCGACGCGGCCGCAATCGGCCAGCGCATGCACGGGTTTGAGGCCACCGAAGGTGACGGTGAGGGCGGCGCGCACGGCGGGTCCGGTGATGGCGCCGGTGGCCACGTCGATTCCGCTGGGAATGTCGACGGCGACCACCGGGATGTCACGGGCCTGCTCGAAGATGTGCGCGGCGGCGGGCCGCAGCGGTCCCGAACCGGAGATACCCACCACCCCGTCGATCACGAGATCGGTTGAGGCATTGATGCTTTCGACGACCCGGCCGCCCGCCCCGCGGAATGCCGCCAGCCCTTTCCGGTGGGTCTTGTCGGGGTTGAGCAGCACCGCGTCGGCGGCCGCGCCGCGCCGACGCAAAAAGGTCGCCGCCCACAGCGCGTCGCCGCCGTTGTCGCCGGACCCTACGACCGCGCAGACCCGGCGCCCGGCGACTCCGCCGGTGCGGGCGGTCAGCTCACGAATGATCGCAGTGGCAAGACCGTAGGCCGCGCGTTTCATCAATGCGCCATCGGGCAGGCTGGCCAGCAGCGGCGCTTCCGCGTCGCGAATCGTGTCCGCAGAGTAGTAATGCCGCATCGTCAGCCCGGCGCTTCCTGTGTCTTGCGCCGTCCGAAGACGGCTTTGAACCGCTCGGCCGGATTCCAGGAGCCGGTCTTGCGCTCGCGGGCCATCGGGAAGAACGCCAGGCCGATCAGCAGCGCAGCGAAGTGTCCGATGGCGGTGAAGCTGAGCTCGATACGGTCCATCACCAGCACCGGAAAACCGAAGATGAGCAACAGAACCCCCAGATAGCCCCAGCGCCACGGCCGGGCGATGCGGTAGGTGAGTATCCCCATGACCCCGACCAGGAAGTAGCTGACCCCGATGTCGTGGGCACGCACCGATCTCGCCGAGGCGTCGTGCATCTGGATCGCCATGTACAGCAGGCCTTCGCTGATGTAGGTGGCGACGATGTGTGACGTCAATCCCACTGTGAGCCAACGCAATTGGCCGAGCCATCGCTCGGCCGGCGCCAGGAACAGGGTGAACAGCAGCAGGTAGGGCTCCAGGCTCCGGCCGTCGATCCACCACAGGCTGGAGAACAGCACGCCGAGCGGATCGGTCGCCAGCGCGTGGACGTTGGTGTAGCGGTGCAGCAGGATCGAGTGCAGCTGACGGCCGGTGAGCAGGTTCTGCAGGATCGTCGTGATGGCCAGCGCCAGCAGCCAGCCGTAGGTCAGCGGCGCGCTGGTGACGTAGTGCCACACGATGCGCACCAACGCCCGAGCTCGTACCGATACCGATACTCTCGCCACCGTGTAACCCTTTCACGCCCGGTGTCGCAGCGTACAGCGTGGGCGGCTTCGGTTCAGCTAGTTGCCGCTGGCTCAGCGGGTTTCGCGGGTTTGTCCGGCTTCGCCGGTTGCTCCGGCGCCAGGTGCCGCCACCAGCAGGTGATGTAGATCAGCATCGAGAGCACCAGGACGACGATCACCCAGAGCACGACCCTGACGTCGACCTCGGCGCCGAACGGGGGTGCGTTGGGCAGCGCGTTGCGCAGCGGCACCACCGCGAAGAGCATCGCCGCATACCAGGTGGTCATCGGGGGCTGAAACTTGCGTTTGTCCCGGGCGGTCTGGACGGCGACGAAGAGTCCCATGCCGGCCAGCGCCACCAGGACCGCGAGGATCACGACCGCGAACGTCTTGGTGCTCGGCGACCGCTCCAACTCGATTCGATACGGTGCCGTGGCGGCGGGATTGCCGGTCGTCGAAATGTCGATGCGCCAACCCGCGAGACGGTCGGCGAACGTCACCGCCGCCCGCTCCGGCGTCGGGTTGTCGCCCCGGAAGACCTCGACCGCGATCGGTCCGGAAACGTAGTGATCGAACGGCCAGTCGGTGACGGCTCCGGCGATACTCAGTGGCACCGGAAAGCTGCCGGGCACCATGCCTTTCGTCCACGATCGTTTGGTGGGCGACGCCGCGGAAGTGACGACGACGCTGAGGTCCTGAGTCAGATCGTGGGTGCGGGGGTCGAGCAAACCAGGTCCAGGCACGATGGTGAGGTTGGCCAGCAGGATCGTGTTGCTCTGCTGAACTTCCTGCAGGTCCATGGTGATGGTCGTTCCGTCGGGCATCGGCTGCCCTTGGGTCAGGTCGTGCGGGCCGTGACCGGCGCCGGCATACACGAAATTCGACGCGACGTAAGCCGCGATGAACAGCAGCACACCGACGATCCCGAGCTTCATGTCTATTCCCTATAACCGCAGCCGAAAAGCCGCAAGGCAACAAACGAATTCATCCCTCGGGTTTCAGATGCCGCCACCAGCAGGCGACGTACAGCGTCAGCGAAATCACCAACACCACGATGACCCACAGCACCACCGTGACGTCGATCCACGCGCCGACCGGCGGCGGGTCAGGGAGCGCGCCCCGTAGCGGCATGACCGCGAAGAGCATCGCCGCATACCAGGTGGTCATGGGCGGCTGAAACTTTCTTCGGTCGCGAAACGTCTGCACCGCGACGAACAGCGCCAGAACGGCGAGCGCGACCAGGACTCCGAGGATCACGACGGCGAAGGCAGCGGTGCTGGGTGACCGGTAGAGATCGAGTCGGTACGGCGCGCGTTCGTTGCCCGCGCCGAGACGATTGACCTCGACCTTCCAGCCGAGCAGCCGATCGACCAATGTGGACTTGGCGGGTACCGGCGTCTGTGCGGGACCGGAGAAGAGTTGCATGGCCAGCGGCCCGGATTCGTAGCTGTCGAACGGCCAGTCGGCGACGTCGCCGGTGAGGGTGACCGACACCGGCAGGATGTCCGGCAGTGTGCCGCTCGGCCAGGTCCGCTTGCTGGTCGACACCACCGAGGTGGCCACCACGCTGAGGTCTTCTTTGAGGGTGTGCGTATCCGGGTCAAGCAGGGCCGGTCCGGGCAGAACGGTGATATTGGCCCGCAGCACACTGTTGTCGGACTGGATGTCCTCGATGTCGAACGTCACCTTGGTGCCGTCGGCAGGGGCGGGACCGTCGGCGATTCGACGTGGATGGCCCATACCGCTGTCGACGTACAGCACGATGGATCCGACATAGGCCGCGACGAAAAGAAGCACACTCGCGACCGCGAGCTTCACGGGCCGGTCACCGCGGACTGGTCAGATTGGGCGGGTTTCTCGGGTTCGGCCGGTTTCTCGGGTTCGGCGGGTTTCTCCGGCGCCAGATGCCGCCACCAGCACGACACGTAGATCCCCATCGAGACGACCAGGGCGACGATCACCCACAGCACCACCGTGACGTCCACCCACGCCCCGAACGGCGGCGCATCGGGAAGCGCGTTGCGCAGCGGGATCACCGCGAAGAGCATGGCGGCGAACCACGTCGTCATCGGGGGCTGGAACTTGCGCCGGTCGCGAATCGTCTGGACGGCGACGAAGAGCCCGAAGCCGGCAATGGCGACGAGCACCGCGAGGAGCGCCATGGCAAGCGCCACGGTGCTCGGCGAGCGCTGCACCTGTGCGCGGTAGGGGGTCTTGGCATCGCCGGTGGCGCCGCCCTGCACCTCGACCTTCCAGCCGGGAAGGCGATCGACGAATGTCACCGATGCCCATTCCGGTGTCTGCGGGGCGCCGCGGAAGAGGTTGATCGACACCGGTTTGGAGACGTAGCTGTCGAACGGCCAATCGGACACGTCGCCGTTGATGTTGAGCGAAACCGGGACGACGCCGGGTTGCGTACCCTTCGGCCAGGTCCGGCTGGTCGGCGCGGTCGCGGAGGTGGCGGCGACGGTGAGGTCTTCCTTGAGGTTGCCGGTCAGCGGATCCAGCAGCGCGGGCCCGGGCGTGACGGTGAGGTCGCCGACCAGCGCGTTGCGGTAGGGCTGAATTCCCGTGATGTCCAGGGTCACGGTGGTCCCGTCGGCCGACGGCTGGCCTTCGGTCAGGGGATGGGCCGGACCCATGCCGGCGAGCGCGTACAGCGCGACCAGGCTGACATACGCCACGACGAAAACCGCAAAACTGACGAGCCCCCACCGCATGGCGTCTCCGTCTATTCGACTGTCACCGACTTCGCCAGATTACGCGGCTTGTCCACGTCATAGCCACGGGCCTGGGCCACCGACGCGGCGAACACCTGCAGCGGGATGGTCGACAACAGCGGCTGCAAAAGTGTTGACACCGAGGGTATTTCGATCAGGTGGTCGGCGTAGGGACGAACTGTCTCGTCTCCCTCTTCGGCGATCACGATGGTCACCGCGCCCCGGGTCTGGATTTCGCGGATATTGGACAGCAGCTTCGCGTGCAGTGTCGCCGACCCTTTCGGGGACGGCATGACGACGATGACCGGCAGGTCGTCCTCGATCAGCGCGATCGGTCCGTGCTTGAGTTCTCCGGCCGCGAACCCCTCGGCGTGCATGTATGCCAGTTCCTTGAGCTTGAGCGCGCCTTCCAGGGCCACGGGGTAACCGACGTGGCGGCCCAGGAACAGCACCGTCGACGACTGCGCGAACCGGTACGCCAGCTCGGCCACCGGATCGGTCGCCGCGATCACCCGGGCGACCAGGTCCGGCATCGCTTCAAGTTCGCGGTATTCGCGTTCGACCTCGTCGGGGTACTTGGTGCCGCGGGCCTGTGCCAACGCCAGACCCACCAGGTAGTTGGCGGTGATCTGCGCCAGGAACGTCTTGGTGGAGGCCACCCCGATCTCCGGCCCGGCTCGGGTGTAGAGCACCGCGTCGCACTCACGAGGGATCTGCGAGCCGTTGGTGTTGCAGATCGCCAGCACCTTGGCCTTCTGCTCCTTGGCATGCCGGACCGCTTCCAGGGTGTCGGCCGTCTCGCCGGACTGGGAGATGGCGACGACCAGCGTGCTGCGGTCGAGCACGGGGTCCCGGTACCGGAACTCGCTGGCCAGTTCCACTTCCACCGGCAGTCTCGTCCAGTGCTCGATCGCGTACTTAGCCAGCAGACCTGAGTGGTAGGCCGTGCCGCAGGCGACGACGAACACCTTGTCGACTTCGCGCAGTTCCTGGTCGGACAGCCGCTGCTCGTCGAGCACGATGCGGTTGTCCACGAAATGGCCGAGCAGCGTCTCGGCGACCGCTGTTGGTTGCTCGGCGATCTCTTTGAGCATGAAGTACTCGTAGCCGCCCTTCTCGGCGGCGGCCAGGTCCCAGTCGATATGAAATTCCCGGTACTCGCGCCCGGCCTGCAAGTCATCGTTGCCGTGGAAGTCGGTGATCCGGTAGCCGTCGGCGGTGATCACCACTGCCTGGTCCTGGCCGAGTTCGACCGCCTGGCGGGTGTGCTCGATGAATGCGGCGACGTCGGAGCCGACGAACATCTCCCCCTCCCCGATGCCGATGACCAGCGGAGTCGAGCGGCGGGCGGCGACGATGGTGCCGGGTTCGTCTGCGTTGGCGAAGACCAGGGTGAAGTGGCCCTCCAGCCGGGGCAGGACCGACAGCACCGATGCGGTGAAGTCACCGGCCGTCTCGCCGTGGTGATAGGCCCGGGCGACCAGGTGCACCGCGACCTCGGTGTCGGTGTCGCTGGCAAACTCCACGCCTACGGCCTCCAGCTCCTGACGGAGCGCGGCGAAGTTCTCGATGATGCCGTTGTGGACGACGGCGATCTTGCCGGCCGCGTCGCGGTGCGGGTGCGCGTTGCGGTCGGTGGGGCGGCCGTGGGTGGCCCAGCGGGTGTGGCCCAGGCCGGTGGTGCCGGACAGTTCGGCCGGAGCCATCTTGGCGAGCGCCGCCTCCAGATTGCCCAGCTGGCCGGCGCGGCGGCGCACCGTGAGATTGCCCTTGCCGTCGGCCAGCGCGATGCCCGAGGAGTCGTAGCCGCGGTACTCCATCCGGCGCAGGGCGTTCATCACGACATCGCAGGCAGGACGCTGCCCGACGTAGCCGACGATTCCGCACATTCTGACCAGGGTAGTGCAGGTGCTGAATTATCACCGGGACCGGCGATATCGTTTATCTCTCTACCTGCATGAAAGGTCTGCTGTGTCACAGCCGTACCACCCGCCCGCGCCGTATCCGCAGCCCGTCGCGGCCGGCTATTCGGGGCCGCTGTTTCAGATCGGCTTGCTCAAGCACACCGGTGCGGTGATCTTCTGGCACCAGCAGAGTTCGCGGTACACCGGCACGTTGCAGCAGTGTGAGCAGGCCTATAAGGATGCCCAGACCCACTGCCTGCTGGCCGGCTGGTGGAGCCTGGGGTCACTGGTGGTGCTCAACTGGATCGCGTTGTTCTCCAACATGCGTGCCATCCGTCAAGTGCGGACCCTGGCCCAGAACCCACACGCCATGGCCAGCCAGCAGCCGTTCGCCCAACAGCAGCCGTTCGCTCAACAGCAGCCGTTGGCTCAACAACAGCCGTTCGCTCAACAACCGCCGTTCGCTCAACAACCGCCGTTCGCTCAACAACCGCAAGCGTGGCCGCAACAAGCACCCGGCGCCATTCCGCCCGGCTGGTATCCCGACCCGTCCGGCCAATCCGGGCAGCGCTACTGGGACGGTGCGACGTGGACCGCCTTTACCCATCCACCGACACACCGCTAACGTCGACGGGTGGCCCGCATCCGCAAGCTCGTCGCCGCCCTCAACCGGCGTGGTCCACATCGCGTTCTACGCGGTGACCTGGCCTTTGCCGGCCTGCCCGGCGTGGTGTACACCCCGGAATCCGGCTTCAACCTGCCCGGCATCGCGTTCGGGCACGACTGGCTGACCGGCTCCGCCCAATACGCCGGCCTGCTGGAGCATCTGGCGTCCTGGGGCATCGTGGCCGGGGCGCCGGACACCCAGCGGGGCCTGGTCCCGTCGGTGATGAATCTGGCCTTCGACCTCGGTGTGGCCCTGGACATCGTCTCGGGGGTGCGGCTGGGCCCCGGCGAGATCAGCGTGCACCCCGCCAAACTCGGCCTGGCCGGCCACGGGTTCGGCGCTTCGGCCGCGGTGTTCGCCGCCGCCGGCATGTCCGGGCCGTCCGGCAGGCCGCTGGCCGCGGTGGCGGCGCTGTTCCCGACGGTGACCGCTCCCCCGGCCGAACTGCCGGCCGCGGACCTGGACGTGCCAGGCCTCATTCTGACCGCGCCGGATGATCCCAAGACGCTGAACTCCAACGCCCTGGCGTTGGACCGCGCGTGGGACAAGGCCACGCTGCGCATCGTCAGCAAGGCGGAAGCGGGCGGCCTGGTCGAGGGCCGGCGGTTGCCGAAAGCCGTGGGGCTGGGCGGTTCCGACCGCAAGACCCAACGGGCGGTCCGCGCGCTGTTGACCGGCTATCTGCTCTACACCCTGGCCGGCGACAAGACCTACCGCGACTTCGCCGATCCGGACGTGGCGCTGCCCCGAACCGACCCGGTGGATCCTGAAGCACCGCTGGTGACTCCCGAAGAGAAGATCGTCGCGCTGCTGAAGTAATCGGCACGCGTGTGTCCCGCCGCGCGCGAGCGGGTAGTAGCCACTTATGGCAGACGTGCAGACTCTGTACCGGCGTTGGATCAGCGAACTGTGGGCCGGGCGGCCGGTCGCGGCGGAGATCGTCACTGATGACTTCGTGGGGCACTGGCCCGATCGTGAAGTGCACGGCCCGGACGAACTGACGCAGATCATCGAGCAGACGCGAAACATGTTGCAGGATCTGAGTTTTAGTATCGAACTCGGCCCGCTGCGCGACGGCGACCTGGTCGCCGGCCGCTGGGTCGGCGCCGGCGACGGCCCGGATGGTCCGGTCCGGTTCACCGGCAACGACATTCTGCGACTCGCCGACGACGGGCAACGGTTCGCCGAATATTGGACGGGCACGGCGACAGGCTGACGCGAGTCCCGGAGCGAGCCGTGGTAAGTGTCGTTGATGCGAATCGGGATCGCGCTGGACTACTCGGGCGGCTTTCACGACGCGGTTGACCGCGTCGTCGAGTTGGAGAAGGTCGGGATCGACGTGGCGGTGGTCGCCGAGGCCTACGCCTTCGACGCCATCAGCCAACTCGGGTTTCTGGCGGCCAGGACGAGCACCGTCGAACTGGCCTCGGGTGTGCTGCCGCTCTACATCCGCACGCCCTCGTTGCTCGCCATGACGGCCGCCGGCCTGGACTACGTGTCCGGTGGCCGCTTCAACCTCGGGATCGGCACCTCCGGCCCGCAGGTGATCGAGGGGTTTCACGGCCTCGAGTTCGACGCCCCGCTGGGCCGCACCCGCGAAGCCGTTGAGATCTGCCGGCAGATCTGGCGCCGGGAAGAACCGCTGCAGTACGCCGGCAGGCACTATCAGATCCCGCTGCCCGCCGATCGCGGGACTGGTTTGGGCAAGGCCCTGAAGCTTATCAATCACCCTGTGCGCGAACGTATTCCGATATCGATCGCGGCACTGGGCCCGAAGAACGTGGAGCTTACCGCGGAGATCGCCGAGGGTTGGCAGCCGGCGTTCTACTATCCGGACAAGGCGCATTTGGTGTGGGGTGAGGCCCTGGCGGCCGGCACCGCCAAGCGCGATCCCGGGCTTGGTCCCCTGGATGTCATGGTGGGTACGGCGCTGGCGATCGGCGACGACGTCGAGGACCGATTCGCCTGGATCAAGCCGCAATTGGCGCTCTACATCGGCGGCATGGGCGCCCGGGGCCGCAACTTCTACCACGACCTGGCCACCCGGTACGGGTTCGGCGACGCCGCCGACCGAATCCAGGAGCTCTATCTGGCCGGCCGCAAACGTGAGGCCATCGACGCGTTGCCCGACGAACTGGTGCGCGGGGTCTCCCTGATCGGCCCGCGCGGCTTCATCGCCGAACGGTTGGCCGTCTTCGCCGAGTCGGGGGTGACCACGTTGCTGGTGCGGCCGGCGACGGCGGAGGCCGGTGAAGCAGTTCGCTACGTCGAGGAACTGCTGCAACTGCTTCCGTGACGTCACTGTCCCGCCTGCGGCAGCTCGTTCGCGGCGATCTCGCAGGGCGTCGATCCCACCGGGACCGGTCCAGGAGGGGGCGCCGGGACGGCCGGTGGGGCGGGGGGCGTCTCTGGGGCCGGTAGTGCGGTCGCAGGCCGCGCCTCACCGGTCGGCTGCGAAGCCGGCACGACGCCGTCTCCCGGCGGCACGGCGGCGTTCGGCGGCCGTTGTGCGGTCTGGGATTTCGGCTCTACCGGTTCTTCCAGTGGGTCCGTTTTGTGCCGGGTGTCCTCGCCGTCGTCGAACGGGTCGTCGTCGCCGAGCGGGTCGTCGTCGCCGAACGGCTCGCCGGTCGACGATCCCAACAGATCGCCCATACTCGCGACGATCCGGCTGGCGAGGCCACCGAGATTTCCGAGGCCGCCGAGACCGTCGACGCCGTCGAAACCTCCCGAGCCTCCCAGGCCACCCCCACTCCCCAGCGCTCCCGAGCCGCCCGGCAGGCCCGGATCGCCGGACCACCCGGCGATCGATTCCGGCGCCGGCATTTGCGCAATCGGCGGCTGCGGCGCGGTGGGCGTCGGCGCGAACGGCGAGGGTGCGCTACTGGGCAGTGGGGTGGCAACGGCCGCGGGTAGCGTCCCGGCGGCCAACCCTCGCGGCGGCGGGCCCAACGCACCGAAGTCGCCGGGAATTTCGAAGTAGGCGCCAGAGGCGGCAGCGAACCGGTCGGTGACCATGTCGTAGGCGGCCGTCACGGCCGCCCGGGTGGACAGCATCGCGGGGCGCCAGTCTTGACGAATGTCGTTGTCTACGTATGGTTTTACCTGTTGATCGACCGCCTCGCGGGCGGACGCCTCGGTGGTGACCGCGGCAGCTGCGGCCAACCATGCGGGCCGCTGCGCCAGGGTGCGGTCGTCGATCGCGGTGGTGGTCGCGACCCTCGCGTCGACCAACTGCCACAAGTTGTCCCGCAGCGACTCACAACGCTGGGCCGCCGCGCGAACTTCGGCGACCACCGCGCCGGCGATCTCGCAGTGGCGCCGCAGAAACGCCACCGCGGCGTCGGACCCCGGCCCCGTCCACACCGTCGCCAACATGTTGAGCTGGTCGCGCTGCAACCGCAGCGCTTCGGTCACCACCGATCCCGCGGCGCGCAACGCGGCACAGTCAGCGTCGAGGGCACGCAGGTCGAGCCCTTCTTCGCTGTCGTACCAGTCACGGATCTGCGCGGGATCGCCGGTCAGGTCCGGATGCCGGTAACCGATCTGCTCGCACGCTCGCAGATAGGTCTGCGTGTGCTCAACCGCGGGCAGGCCTTCAGCCAGGCGCCCCGCAACATCCAACCGCGCCACCACGATCAGGCGATCCGGGCCGCGGCATACGACTCCGCCTCGGCGTAACGATCAGCTCCGGCGCGTAACGCGGCGGCGATCTCGACTGCCGCCCGCGACCATTGGGACAGTTCGGCGGCCAGGCGGTCGAGCTCAGCACGTAATCTCTCGCCACATCCGGCATACGCCCGGCCGGCCCGCGCACCGTCAAAGGTCAACCGCGACAGATGATTTGAGGTAGCCTCGTCGATCAGTTCCGCCGCGTCGTCGATCCGGTCAGCGATTCCGCGCACGCCCGCGCTGTCAAGTCTCATACCCAGTTCGACGCCACGCGGGGCGCCGGGGTTCCACCCGGTTTCTAGCCGGCGG
This sequence comes from Mycobacterium paragordonae, assembly GCF_003614435.1. Lineage (NCBI taxonomy): Bacteria > Bacillati > Actinomycetota > Actinomycetes > Mycobacteriales > Mycobacteriaceae > Mycobacterium > Mycobacterium paragordonae. The sequence continues at coordinate 1,295,151 of NZ_CP025546.1, read as the reverse complement.
AGCCGACGGCGTCGGCCACCGTGCCGGCCAACCGCTGCGCGATGTCCTCGTCGGCAGCTTCCACCATCACCCGGATGAGTGGTTCAGTTCCCGAGGGACGCAACAGGATTCGTCCGGTGTCACCGAGTTCGGCCTCGGCCTGCGCCACCGCGGTCTGCACCGACGGCGCGACGGCGGCGGTGGCCTTGTCGGCGACCTCGACATTGATCAGCACCTGCGGCAGCGTCTGCATCGCCGCCGCCAGCGTGGCCAGCGACGAACCGGTCTGCACCATCCGGGTCATCAGGCGCAGGGCGGTGACGATGCCGTCACCGGTGGATCCCAGCGCCGGCATCACAATGTGGCCGGACTGCTCGCCGCCCAGGCTGTAGTCGCCGGCCCGCAGCTCTTCCAGGACGTAACGGTCCCCGACACCGGTGGTGCGCACCGTCACGCCGGCGGCCCGCATTGCCAGATGCAGTCCGAGGTTGCTCATCACGGTCGCTACCAGCGTGTCGGAAGCCAGTTCACCGGTCTCCTTCATGGCCAGCGCCAGCACCACCATGATGGTGTCGCCGTCGACGAGTTCACCGTTGGCGTCGACGGCCAGGCAGCGGTCGGCGTCGCCGTCATGCGCGATCCCCAGGTCGGCGCGGTGAGCGATGACCGCGGCGCTCAGCGCTTCCAGGTGGGTGGAGCCGCAGCGGTCGTTGATGTTGAGGCCGTTGGGCTCAGCGTTGATCGCGATGACGCGGGCACCAGCGGCGCGGTAGGCACTCGGCGCCGCCGTGGAGGCCGCGCCGTGGGCGCAGTCGACCACCACGGTCAGCCCGTCCAGGCGGCTGGTGCTGGCCTTGCCGACGTGGCGCAGATAGCGTTCGGCGGCGTCCTCGGCGTCCAGGACGCGGCCGATCCCCGCGCCGACCGGGCGCAGGCCTGGACCGGCGGCGACCAGGTTCTCGATCTGGTCTTCGGTGTCGTCGTCGAGTTTGTGGCCTCCGGGACCGAAGATCTTGATGCCGTTGTCGGGCATCGGGTTGTGCGAGGCCGAGATCATCACGCCGAAGTCGGCGTCGTAGGCGCCGGTGAGGTAGGCGACCGCGGGTGTCGGAAGCACCCCGACCCGCAGCGCGTCGACCCCTTCGCTGCTCAGGCCGGCGATCACGGCGGCCTCCAGCATTTCGCCGCTGGCCCGTGGATCGCGGCCGATCACGGCCATCCGGCGGCCCGGGCCGGTGGAACTCGCCAGGTGCCGCGCCGCGGCCGCACCCAGTGCGAGCGCCAATTCCGCGGTCAGCTCGCGATTGGCGACTCCGCGGACGCCGTCGGTGCCGAATAGTCGACCCATGCGGACAAACCTCTCACAAGATAGCGATAGTGCTCATACCCACTTTTGGCTGCGAGCGTGCCGTCGAGGCGTGCGACACGCCGACTGACACACGCTCGCAGCCAAAAAGTGGTGGCTGATCAGCGCTTGCTGTACTGAGGCGCCTTGCGAGCCTTCTTCAGGCCGTACTTCTTGCGTTCGGTGGCACGCGGGTCACGGGTAAGGAAGCCGGCCTTCTTGAGTGCCGGCCGGTCCTCGGGAGTGGCCACGATCAGTGCGCGGGCAATGCCCAGACGCAGCGCGCCGGCCTGGCCGGACGGACCGCCGCCGTGGAGCAGCGCGTAGATGTCGTAGCTGTCCACCCGCTCGACAGTCACCAGCGGCGCCTTGATCAGCTGCTGGTGCACCTTGTTCGGGAAGTAGTCCTCGAGGCTGCGTCCGTTGAGGTCGAACTTGCCGGTGCCGGGCACCAGGCGCACCCGGACCACGGCCTCCTTGCGGCGGCCGACGGTCTGAATCGGGCGCTCGAACACGAACGACTCGCTGACGGCCGGGGCCTCGGCCTCGGTCTCGGTGACCTCGGTGGTTTCCAGACTGGTCTCGGTCACTGCGCCACCTGCTTGATCTCGAACGGAACCGGCTGCTGAGCGGTGTGGGGGTGCTCCGGGCCCGCGTAGACGCGGAGCTTCTTCTGGATCTGACGGCTCAGCTTGTTCTTGGGCAGCATGCCGACGATCGCCTTCTCCACCACGCGGTCGGGGTGCTTTTGCAGCAGCTCACCGATGCTCCGCTGACGCAGACCGCCGGGATACCCCGAGTGGTTGTAGGCCATCTTGCTCTGCAGCTTGTCGCCGCTGATGGCGACCTTTTCGGCGTTGATGACGATGACGAAGTCACCACCATCGACGTTGGGCGCGAACGTCGGCTTGTGCTTGCCACGCAGCAGCGTCGCCGCTGCCACGGCAAGGCGGCCAAGCACAACGTCCGTGGCGTCGATGACGTACCACGACCGCGTGGTGTCACCCGCCTTGGGCGCGTATGTAGGCACAGCGCTTACTCCATATCTTTCTCGGGTGGATCCCGGTGCGAACCGGGGGCCGGTCAGGCGTTTGCGGCAGGGGGTGGTCTCGGCGACCGACAGTGACCCGAGACCCCTTTTACCCGTAGGTACCCGCAGGCACCCGTGGGTGACCGCACGCCAACGGAGCAGCTTACCGACGCGCATCCCCGCAGGTCAAAACGACTACCGCGACCAACTGCCCGCCGCCCGGCGATCGGCGCCGGCCATCTCGTCGGCACCGTCGCGGACTGCATGTCCCAACTCGATCAGAATCTCGTTGAGCGCGGTGGCCGCCTGATGCCATTTGAGCTGTTCGGCCTGGTAGGCGGCGGCCGCCTGCCGGGTCCAGAGCTGCTGCAGTGGGGCGATCTGCGACCGCAGCTCATCCAGTGCCGCGTTCAGGCGTGCGGCAGTGGTGTGGATCTCCTGGCGGACGGAGTGCTCGATGGCGTCGAAGTGATACGACAGCGTCTGATCCATGGCCGCTCTCCCCTCAGAGGTTTCCGGCGCTGGCGGCGATCCGGTCGGCGTGGCTCTGCCCGGCCTCGCGCAGCACGACCTCGTTGTGGCGGATGGTTTCCGCGATGTCGTGCAGGACGTGATGAAGCCGCGTTGACTCGGCGTTCCAGCGATCCACCACGTCCCTGAACCGCGCGGCGGCGAGCCCGCCCCACACCGATGGCGGTACGGCGCTCATCCGGCCGATGAAGGCCTGCAACATTGCCCGGATCTCGTCGTTGCGGACATCGGTGGTGGCCGCGACCGATCTCATCAGGTCGAAGTCGGTGTTCAGCGCGTTGGCGCTGGCCGGAGTGCTCATCTGGTTCTCCCGTCTCTCCGAATATTCGACCCCCGGCGCCGCGGTTTGGTTCCACCGATTTCGCGGGCTCAACCCACCGCATGAGCGGTCCGCACGGCCTGCTCACAGGCGTCGCGGACGGCGTCCCGGGCGGCGGGCCGGCTCTGGCATCCGATGCTGATCCGCAGCGACCCGTCGAGCAGCACCGTCCACCGCACGTCGTGGGTCGCCCGAACTTCGCGATAGGTCACTGCCGGACGGCCGGCGCCGGCTCCGGCCGGGTTGAAGTCGACGAAGACGCCGGCCGGTTCGGCGTCGATCGCCCGGCGCAACCGGTCGGCGGCACCGGCCAGCGTCTCGCCGGGTGTCGGCGTCTGCGTGACGTGCAAAGCCGCCTCGGGATCGGACGGCGAGGTGACCTGGACCCGCGCCGAGCCCGGGCCGGTGATGACCCGCCGGGTGAGCCAGCCGGCCGGGATCGTCAGCGCCACCTGGCCCTCGACCAGAACGGTCGTCGGCTCCGCCCGGGCCGCCGGGCGTGGCTGCTCGGCGGTCACCGCGGGCAGCGCCAGCCCCGCCGCGGTCATCGTGAGGCCCGCGACCGCCAGCCGCGCCAGAGTTCGACCGCCGCCGGACACGACCCGTGCACCGTCGGGAACCGACGCGGTTACGTGGGCCAGTCGCGTCAGCGCGGCGTCGTCGACGGTGGTGACGACGTGCCGGCTTCCGACGGCCTCGGCGATCAATCGCGCCAGCCGGGGTGCGCCCGGTACTGCGGTCGCGACGTCGATCACCAGGTTGCGCGGCGTCAGCTCTTTGAGGACGGCGGCAACCTCATCGACGAGGGCCTGCTCGTCGGTGCGGCGCGGCACGGCGACGACGTCGCTTCCCGAGATGGCCACCAGCCGTTCGGCGATCTCCACCAGCACCGCCGAATTCTGTTGTGCCAGAATCGAAGCCCGCGTGCACACGACAACCTCATCGGCGGCCACCGTGCGCGCGGCCGTGGTGACCAGTTCGACCCGGCTCGTCGACCACCACGTCGGACACACCACGAGCGCCCCGCGGTGCCCGTCGATCAGAACCCGCAACACGGTGCACCACAGCGCGGCGACGGCGACCGGCCGCTCGTCCACCAACGCCACCGGGTCGTCCACCGCGTCCAGCGCTGCCGTGAAGCTGCCGTCGGTTTCGGCTGTCGTGCAACATGTTCGGCTGATGCGACCGGGTCCTGCCGCGATCACGGCGCGGTGCACCCTCACTCCGGGCTCCACGCCACCTGCACCAGCTGCTCGACGCCGGGGCGGGTAATCAGGGTGCCGCGGCCGGGCGGTAGCGGTACGGGTGGCCTCGACCCGAGCAGGGCACCCTCCTCAGCGCGACCGCTCATCACCAGGGCCATGCAGCCCAGGTCGCGCAGCCCGGCGAGCACCGGCTCGAACAATGCTCGCGCGGCACCCCCGCTTCGGCGGGCGACAATCACGTGCACTCCCAAATCGGCCGCATACGGCAGATATTCCAGCAATGGCGCTAGCGGGTTGGCGGTCGACGTGGTGACCAGGTCGTAGTCGTCGACTACGAGGTAGATCTCAGGCCCGGTCCACCAAGTTCTCGCCCGCAGCTGCGCCTGGGTGACCTCGACGCCCGGCACCCGCGCCTGCAGCAGCTCAACCAGGCCCGATACCAGAACCCCCAGGGCCGCGGGCATCATGGCGTACCCACCCAGATGCTCGGACGTAACGACGCCGAGCAGCGTGCGCCGGAAGTCGACCAGGAAAACTCGGGCCTGCTCGGCGGGGTGGGTGCGGACGATCTCGCGGCACAGGGTCCGCAGCGCAGCGGTCTTGCCGCAGCCGTTGTCGCCAAGTATCAGCAGGTGTGATTGACATTCGAAATCAATTGTGGCCGGCCCCAATTGGATTTCCTCGAGGCCGAGCACGATCCGGGTCTCGTGATCACCAATGACGGTGTCGTAATCGACCTGGGTGGGCAATAGCCGTATCGGCGGTGCGGCGGGGCCGCCGCTCTGCAACACCAGCCCCTCCCGTCCCGGCAGGGCGACCATCATGTGCAGGCCCTCAAGACAGAGACCGCGACCGGGACGGTCGGGCGGCACTTGCCGGGCCTGACGGCGATCGACTTCGGAATCCGCGGGATCGCCGAGCCGTAACTCGATGCGGGTACCGAGTTGATCCTTCAGCGCCGGCCGCAGCTCCGCCCATCGTGTCGCCGACACCATCACGTGGACACCGTACGAAAGTCCCAAAGCCGCAAGCGCAATGATCGATTCTGCAACCGTCTCGAAGTCCTGGCGCAGGCCGGCCCAGCCGTCCACGACGAGAAACACGTCCGGAAGAGAGTCACCCGGACCGCTTTCGCGGCGGCGCAACTCTCGCGCGTGCACGGTGGACTCCACCTCGGCGGCCATCCGCCAGACGAGTTCGGGCTGTGTCCGGTCGGCGACCGCGCCGACATGCGGGATGTCGCGCAGGGTGGACAGGGCTCCGCCGCCGAAGTCGAGGCAGTAGAACTGCACCTGCCCGGGACCGTGGGTAGCGGCCAGTGCGGTGATAAGGGTGGCCAGCGCCGTCGACTTACCCGAGCGGGGCGCTCCGACGACGGCGACATTGCCGGCGGCGCCCGACAGGTCGACCAGCAGCGGCGCGCGGCACTGCTCGTAGGGCCGGTCGACGACGCCGACCGGAACGGTGAGAGGCCCGGGCGCTCGATCAGCCAACAGCTCGCGGAGGCAGGGCGCCGCATCCAGCGGAGGTAACCACACCTGGTGGGCAGGCGGCCCCTGGTGCTCCAGGCGGTCGAGGATGGCCTGCAGGAGGGACGGACCGCGTATCGGCTCCCGATCCCGCTCAGCCCCAACGGTTTCGGAGGTGAACCGCTGCACCTCCGGCACTGCCGGGTTTCCCGCACCGCCGGCTTGCGACGGCTCGGACACGAATGCGGCCTGAAAACGGACCAGTTCTCCATCGGCGGCCCGCAGCAGCCCCGCTCCCGGCGTGCTCGGCAGTTCGTATGCATCCGTCGTGCCCAGCACTGCACGCGACTCGCCGGCGGACAGGGTTTTCAGGCAGATCCGGTAGGACAGGTGGGCTTCCAGTCCACGCAGCCTCCCCTCGTCAAGCCGTTGGCTGGCCAGCAGTAGGTGCATGCCGAGGGACCGGCCGACCCGCCCGATCGCACCGAACGTATCGGTGAAATCGGGATGCTGACTGAGCAGTTCGGAGAACTCGTCGACGATGATGAACAAGGTCGGCAGCGGCGGCGATCCGGGTCCGCGCGCCTGGTCGTATGCCGCGACGCTGGGAAAGTTACCCGCCGCACGCAGCAGTTGCTGTCGGCGGTTCATCTCGCCCGCCAGCGCCTCCCGCATCCGGGCGACCAGCGGCGCCTCGTCGGCGAGGTTGGTGATGACCGATGCCACATGCGGCGCCCGGGCGAATTCGAGAAACGTTGCGCCCCCTTTGAAGTCGATCAGCAGCAGATTCAGCACCCACGGCGGGTTGCGCGCCATCATGCCCAGGGCGACGGTGCGCAACAGCTCGGACTTGCCCGACCCGGTGGCCCCGACACACAGCCCGTGCGGCCCGATCCCTTCCTCGGCCGCCTCTTTGATGTCCAGCAACACGGGTCGGCCGTCAAGGGTGGCACCGATCGGAACACGCAATCGGTCCCGCCGGTCCTGGTTGTGCCACAACGCAATCGGGTCGGCGCCGATGCCGAGCACACCGGCCGGGTCGGCAGCTTCCTTCGCGGTACCGGCATGCGCCGCTATTCGGCGTGCGCACACGACTGCGTCGTGCCGGCCGAGGTAGTCGGGAGTCTCCAGCGTCTGCCTTCGGTCGGATTGCCTGATCGTCAACGCTGGCGTCGGATCACCGAATCGGAGCACGGTCGCACCAGTGATCGCGATGTCGTGGCTCCCGGCGATGTCGACGATCACCACCGCATGCGCCGGCCCGCTGGTGGCCAGCCCCGCGCGCACCTCGGCCACCGTGGAATACACCATCCGCACCGGACCTGCGAGGTCTGTTGCGCTGGGATGTTGATTGTGCGGCAACCACTTCAGCCAGTCCCACTCGGCGCGGTCCGTCACGGCAGCCACGATCAGCAACTTCCCGGGTGGGTGTGAAACCGCCAGCTGGCACACCATTGCGCGGAGCAGCCCGCGCACCCGACCCGCGTCACCGTCGAAGGTCGCTGTGTTCGTCGCACGCAGCGAGATCGCGATCGGCGCATCGGGGAGCGTCGAATGGGTTCGCACGAAACGATTCAAGGCGCAGGCGGTGACCGGATCACACCGCTGCGCGGGAGGCGCCGTCGCGACCGCCAGCCGGGGTTCGAGCGGGGTACTCCCGACACCTACCCTGACCCGACAGAACTCCGGCTCGGCGGGCTGTCGCGTCCACATGCGGGGGCCACCGACGAATGTCCACAGCCTGTCCGGCTCCGGACGCCACGACATCAGCGAAGCGTGTTGTGCGCGAGCGGCTTCGATGACTCTCGGCCGCAAGTCGCGCAGGTACTCGAGATATTCGTCCCGGTCGCTGCCGATCGCCGTGCCACGGCGCCGACCGCGCCCGACCGTCAGTACCAGCGACGCCAGCATCATCGCGGGCGCGGCCAACAGCGCGGGGCTGCGCGCCGCGGGAGAACCGGTGAGGAACACCGTCCCCGTGACACCCACAGCCACAACGGCCATCACGACGGGCAGCATCGTGCTCGGGGACGCCGATCGCGGCACCTCGGGCGGGGCGGCGACTTCGATGACCGCAGCCATAGTTCGACGACACTAAACGGCACCGAGAGTCACGACAATTCAGCTGTGGATAAGTGCAAACGCAGCCCCTGCCAACCACTTAACGTGCCAGGGATGCCGACTACCGATCCGGAGTTGCGCCGTGTCGCCGTCCACGCCGGCAGCGCCTCCGTCGACCTGACATTGCCCGCTTCCGTGCCCGTCGCGGAGTTGATTCCATCGATTGCCGACGCAATAGGTGGTGTGACACCGGGGACGCGCTACCACCTGGCACGACTCGGCGCCTCGCCGCTACCGCACTCGACGACATTGCGGCAGAACGATATTCGTGACGGCACCGCGCTCGTACTGAGCCCGCAGCCGCCGGCGCCTCCGGCCGTGCGCTACGACGACGATGTCCAAGCGGTGTCCGCGGCGCTGGGCAGCCCGCCGCGATCCAGGCGGCGGCTCATCGCCGCACTGGCCGCTGCGTGCTTCACCGCCGCCGGTGCGTTGGCACTGATTCGCTCAGTCGGCGGGAACCCCGGCCGCGCCGACACCGCGGCCGCTGCGGCGGGTACCGCCGCGGTCACCGCGCTGATCGTCGCGGTCGTCATCCTGCGCATCCGCCGCGACCCGATCGCCGGCCTCACGCTCAGCCTCATTGCCGCGACGTCGGCGGCGCTGGCCGGTCTGCTTGCGGTGCGCGGCACTCTCGGTGCCCCGAATGTGTTGCTCGCCGCGATGGCGGCAGGTGCGACGGCGGTCCTGGCGATCCGCGTGATCCGTTGTGGCGTGGTCATACTGGCCGCCACGGCCTGCTCTGCCGCGATCGCGGCGGTGGCGGCGCTCGCGAGCATCGTCACCGGAGCGCCGTCACACGCCGTCGGATCAGTGACCGCCCTCGCCTGCCTCGGACTGATCGAGGCGGCACCGTGGTTGTCGATCCGATCGGCCGGCCTGGTGCCCAGCATCGACGGCGATGACCAAAGGCCCGAAAGCGAACTGGCGGCCAGGGCTGTGCGCGCCGACAGCCGGCTGACGAGTCTGCGGGCCGGCTTCGCGGCGGCCGCGGCCATCGCCGCCGTCACGGCCGCGCTCGCCGCGCAGCGGGCCATCGGGCTGGGGGCGGTCACCGGAGCCGTGTTGCTGTTGCACACCCGGACCGACCGGCCACGACAACTGCCGTTCGCGATCATCGGAATCAGCACGCTGGCAACGACATTGGTCATTGCCACCGCCCACCTGCCGCACCAGGCGCCGTGGATCGCCGCGCTGGCATCGACAGCGGCCGCCGCCGCGATATACCTGGGTTTCGTGGCTCCCGCCGTCACGCCGGTGGTGCGCCGCGGCGTCCACGCAGTGGGCTGCGTCGCGCTCGCGCTAGTGGCCCCGCTGACATGCTGGACGTGTGGCGCGTTCGGCGCCGTCCGGGGCCTGGGCCCGCTCCGCACATGAGCACGGTCCGGGTGGTGGGCCCATTGCTTGCCGCGGTGCTGGTGTCCCAATGTGCGATACCGCCGGCGCGGGCGGTCACGCCTCCCGCGGTCGACGAAAAGTGGCTGCCCCCGCCGGCGTTGCCGTCACCCGTGCAACGCACCGTACAGCGGGAGACGTGTGCGGTGGCGACGGCGGAACCGGACAACTCCGATGCCCCGGCTCAGCTTGCGGGCTTCGACCTGCCGCAGATCTGGCAACTCACCCGCGGCTCGGGGCAGCGGGTTGCCGTCATCGACACCGGCGTCCACCGGCACCCCCGACTGAAGGAGGTGGTCGCCGGCGGTGATTATGTCTCCACCGGCGACGGCACCCAGGACTGCGACGCCCACGGCACTCTGATTGCCGGGATCATCGGCGCTACAACAGATCCCACCTTCAGCGGAATCGCCCCCGACGTCACATTGATCAGCATCCGCCAGTCCAGCGTTAAGTTCGGACCGGCCGACAACCGCTCCGGTGAGGGCGTCGGTGACGTCGAGACGTTGGCCAGGGCCGTGCGCACCGCCGCCGATCTCGGCGCCACCGTCATCAACATTTCGTCGGTCGCCTGCACGCCGGTCGCCGAGGCACCCGACGACCGGTCACTGGGTGCCGCACTGGCATACGCGGTCGACGTCAAGAACGCCGTCGTGGTGGCGGCAGCCGGTAACAGTGGAGCGCATTGCCCGTCCCAGCCCGCGGGGGTCACTCGCGACACCGTCGCGGTGGTGGTCAGCCCGGCCTGGTACGACGACTACGTGCTGACGGTCGGTTCGGTTGATCCCCAGGGCATTCCGTCATCGTTCACGCTGGCCGGGCCGTGGGTGGACGTCGCCGCTACGGGTGAGGGTGTGACCTCGCTCAACCCGGCCGGTGACGGCCTGGTGAACCGGGTCGACGGACGATCGCCCATCTCGGGCACCAGCTACGCGGCGCCGGCGGTCAGCGGGCTGGCCGCGCTGATCCGGGCGCGGTTCCCGGAGTTGACCGCCCGCCAGGTGATGCAGCGCATCGAGGCCACCGCGCACCATCCCGCCGCCGGATGGGACCCGTTCGTCGGCAACGGCACCATCGACGCCCTCGCTGCCGTCTGCATCGAAAGCCCGCCCAACGCCGCACCCGCGCCCAAGCCACTCGATGTGCCCACGCCCGCAGCAGTTACTCCCCGGGAAAATCGGCCCCGCATGCTCGTGGGCGCCGCGATCTGCCTGATGCTCCTCGCGGGAGCGCTGGCGACGACTCGGCGGTCAGGGTCCCGGCGGGACCGTGTCGCGCGCGACTGACGCCTTGTCCCGGCTCAATTCCGGTCCGCACGGCAATGTCGCCAGCACCGGCCACGGCGCCGGCGCCGGCATCGCCGGCAGTCCGAGAAGACGGGCCGCTTCCTCGTCGTGGACCGCGAACCGAGCCCCGGTGTCGGTCACCAGATAGCGGGTGTCCACCCGCGTCCTGTCCCCGACCCGGCTCTGCGTTGCCACGTACGCGCTGCGGCCCGCAGCGATGGAGAAGGCGTCCACCGCGGGTCCGGGACCGTCGGCTTGCGCCAGTCGCACCAGTGCCACGGCCGGCGCAGCCGGGAAGGCCAGGAACGCGATATCGGGCTGACCCGCCGCAGCGGGAGTCCACTCCGCACACCACGTCGAACCCCCGGCGTCCGACGGCACCTGCTCGGGGATCCCGGCGACCGGCAATGCGTCGACATTGGGTGCGGTACGCAGCAGGCCCGGGGCGACGGTGGTGACGTCGCTCGAACCGGAGAACCGGAGCAGGTCCGCGACGACCTGGCTGATTCGCTGGACTCCGGCGCTGAGCACGACGTAGAACTCTTCGCCCGCAGCCCCTGTGATTCGCAGCACATCGCCAACCCGTAGTCCGGGCAGCCACGCTCCTGCCGGGGTACCCGCACCCCGGACGCGGGGCACCGCGATGGGCGGCGCCTCCGGAACCGCGTTCAGCAAAGTCTGCGAGACCACGTGCGGTGTCCGGCCCTGCAACCTCAGTGCTCGCACGACGGCGCGCTCGGCAAGGTCCACCATCGCGCGCCGGCCGCGGTACAACAGGTACGCTGGCGCCCCGGTGCCGGCGGCCACCAGCAGCGCCTGCCCCGCCCCGACGCGGCCGACCGGCAGATCCGCCCCCAGCAGGACCGTCGTACCCGCGCCGCCATCGGAGTCACACACCGTCCAGTACGATTCCCGCGCCGGCAGCGGCGGGGCGATCAATTCCGGAGCGCCCGGAATACCCACCAGCGGACCGTGTTTCGTTCGGGCCAGCACAGACTCTGGCACTTGCCGCGGATTGGCAGCGGTGGCCGCGATCAACCGCGCCGACGCCAGGTTGAGCACCGGATGCCAGGCATCACCGACCTTCACGTACAGCGCCCCGGATGTCTGCCCCATGGCGATCCGGGCATCGCCCAGACTTGGCTGGGGCCACAGCCGGCTCAGAAACAAGCAACCCGCCAAGGCGACGACCGTCACGACACAGCCCGCCGTCAGCGAACCCCGCCACAGCCTGCCGGGTGAGTCGGTCTGCGCGTCCAGCAACGCATTCTCCATGCGCCGGAGCTGGTAGCGGTAACCGCTCACATGCAGCCAGGTCGCCGCCCGCAGAGGCACATTTCTCCCATGTCTTCACCCGATCCACCCGTGACGATAGGCCGCTCAGCGGGTACTTCTCACCCGTTATCCACAACCGTGGAGGTTTTGCTCCGCCCCGCCGCGGGTAAAATTTCGGCGTGTTTCAGCACTTCATGCGCCTCGCCGGTCGGGCCGGTGTGGGCCTCGCAGCCCTGTCCGCCGCTGTCCTGCCGGTCAGCCCGCTCGCCACTGCCCCGTCCGCGTGGGCCGATGACTGCCCGGATGCCGAGGTGGTGTTCGCTCGCGGAACCAACGAGGCACCGGGCTTGGGCCGGGTAGGCGACGCGTTCGTCGACTCGCTGCGTCAGCAATCGGGTGGCCTCAACATCCGCGCCTACGGCGTGAACTACGCGGCGAGCAAGCTGCAGCTGCACGGCGGCGACGGAGCCAATGACGTGATTTCCCACGTGAAGTCGACGGTTTCCGCCTGCCCGAACACCAAGATCGTGCTGGGCGGTTACTCGCAGGGCGCGTCGGTGATGGATATCGTGGCCGGCGTCCCGATCGGCGGCATCAGTTGGGGCAGTTCCCTGCCGCCCGAATACGTCGGCAACGTCGCCGCTGTGGTCACCTTCGGTGACATCGCCGACCGGGCGGGCGGATCGCTGCCCACCAAGAGCACCCTGCTGGGCTCCAAAGCCGTCGACTACTGCAATCCGCAGGACCCGATCTGCCACGCCGGCTCCGGCAACGAGTGGAGCGGGCACACCGAAGGCTACGTGCCCTTCTACACCACTCAGGGCGCCGCTTTCGCCGCGCCGAAGATCATGAACGGCACTCCGCACATGCCCGGCCAGCTGCCCTCGCCTCTGGTTCCTCAGATACCGGGTGCCGTGCCGCAGAACCCCGCGCTGGCGCCGCAGAACCCCGTCCTGGCCCCGCAGGTGCCTGCCACTCCCAGCACTCCGGTGCAGCAGCCCGTCGTTCAGGTGCAATGACACACCGTCAATAACCCCTAACATTGGCGCCATGAGATGCGCCCCCCTGGCTCGGTTGGCGGCCGCCGCACTTGCGGCGGCCGCTTTGTTGGTCGCCCCTCCGTTGGCACCGCCGGCGAAAGCAGCCTGCCCGGATGTCGAGGTGATCTTCGCCCGGGGAACCGGTGAGCCGCCCGGCCTGGGCAGGGTGGGCAATGCTCTGGTCGGGTCACTGCGCCGGCAGACCGGCCGCAACATCGGTGCCTATGGTGTGAACTATCCGGCCAGCAAGGACTTCCTGGCCGCCACCGACGGCGCCAACGACGCCAGCGACCACGTGCAGCAGATGGCGAACGGCTGCCCCGACACCAGGCTGGTGCTGGGCGGCTATTCCCAGGGCGCCGCGGTCATCGACATCGTCACCGCCGCACCGCTGCCCGGCCTCGGTTTCACCCAGCCGTTGCCGCCGGAGGCGGCCGATCATGTCTCGGCGGTGACGCTGTTCGGCAATCCCTCCGGGCGGGCCGGCAACTTGTTGACCGCGCTGAGCCCGCAGTTCGGCGGCAAGATCCTCAACCTGTGCAATGAGGGCGACCCAATCTGCTCCGACGGCAACGTGTGGAAGGCGCACCTGGGCTACGTCCCCGGCCTGACCAATGAGGCCGCCAACTTCGCCGCCGGCAAACTCTAACGGGGCGAGCGGATGTCGCGGGTGATCAGATTCCGCGCGGCCAGTTGGTCATCCGGCGGATAGTCCACGCCGACCAGGGTCAGGCCCTGCGGCGGGGCGGCCGCGAAATCGCTGGATCGGCTTGTCGCACTGAGCAGTTCACGACACCACCGCGGGTCTCGGCGATGCTCGCCGACGGCCAGCAGGGCACCTACCAACGAGCGCACCATGGACCAGCAGAAGGCATCGGCGCTCACGTGCGCGGTGATGAGATCCCCGTCGCGCGTCCAGTCCAGCCTTTGCAGCTCCCGAATCGTGGTGGCACCTTCGCGATGACGGCAGAACGCGGCAAAGTCGTGCAGGCCCAACAATTCTCGCGACGCGCTGGTCATGGCATCGAGGTCCAGCGCGCGCGGCCAGGCGGTGACGAACCGCGCCTGCTGCGGCACCACACCGTAGGGGGCCGTCGACAGCCGATAAACGTAGTGCCGTCGCAATGCCGAGAACCGCGCATCGAAACCTGCTGGCGCTCTGGTGATCTCGGTGACCCGGACGTCGGCCGGCAGGAACCTGCCGAGGCGCCGCACCAGCGAACCGAACCCGGGATCGCCGGGGCGGTCCGATCGCGAGTAGGCGTTCGGCAGGGCCTCGGCGGGGATATCGGTATGGGCGACCTGCGCGGTGGCGTGCACCCCGGCGTCGGTGCGTCCGGCAGCGCGCAGCCGAACCGGCGCGCGGAACACGGTCGTCAGCGCCTCATCGAGGACGCCGGCGACCGTGCGCTGTTCGGATTGCGCCGCCCAGCCCGCGAAATCGGTTCCGTCGTAGGCGATATCGAGCCGCAGACGGACGACCTCATTAATTCTCGGGAGCCTCGTCAGCCTCGGTCTCAGTGGCCTCGGCAGCCGACTCGGCCTCAGCGGCGGACTCGGTCTCGGCAGCCTCGGTCTCGGCAACCTCGGTGGACTCCTCGGTAGCCTCGGCGGCCTCCTCGGCAGTCGGACCGACGGCCTCTTCCGGCTCCACCGCGGCCTGCGGCGCCGCCGCAGCAGCCACCGGCGCGGCCTTCTTGGAGGCGCCGACCCGCCGCGCCCGGTCGGCCTCAGACGTCACCGTCTTCTCCCGCACCAGCTCGATCACGGCCATGGGGGCGTTGTCGCCCTTGCGGTTCTCGACCTTGATGATGCGGGTGTAGCCGCCGTCGCGGTCGGAGAAGAACGGGCCGATCTCCGCGAACAGGGTGTGCACCACGTCCTTGTCGCGGATCTTCTTGAGCACCTCACGCCGGTTGTGCAGCGTGCCCTTCTTGGCGTGGGTGATCAGCTTCTCCGCGTACGGCCGCAATGCCCGCGCCTTGGGCTCGGTGGTCTTGATCCGGCCGTGCTCGAACAGCGACGTGGCCAGGTTGGCCAGGATCGCCTTCTGGTGCGAGGACGACCCGCCGAGGCGAGGACCCTTGGTGGGCTTGGGCATTGCGACTGTCTCCTATGTGGGGCCGACCCCCGTATCAGGTAGGGCCGGGACGGACTCTTGTCAGATTTGTCAGAGCTGTTAGAGCTGTTCGGTTTCCGCGTAGTCCTGGTCGTCGTAGGCGCCCTCGGTGGACCAGGTGCCGGTGGCGACGTCGTAGCCGGCGACTTCGGACGGGTCGAAGCTCGGCGGGCTGTCCTTGAGCGACAGACCCAGCTGGTGCAGCTTGACCTTCACCTCGTCGATCGACTTCTGCCCGAAGTTGCGGATGTCCAGCAGGTCGGACTCGGTGCGCGAGACCAGCTCGCCGACCGTGTGCACGCCCTCGCGCTTGAGGCAGTTGTACGACCGCACCGTCAGGTCCAGGTCGTCGATGGGGAGCGCGAACGAGGCGATGTGGTCCGCCTCGGCCGGTGACGGCCCGATCTCGATGCCCTCGGCTTCGACGTTGAGTTCGCGTGCCAGACCGAACAATTCGACCAGCGTCTTGCCGGCAGAAGCCAGCGCGTCGCGCGGGGTGATCGAGCTCTTGGTCTCCACGTCCAGGATCAGCTTGTCGAAGTCGGTGCGCTGCTCGACACGGGTCGCGTCGACCTTGTAGGTCACCTTGAGAACCGGCGAGTAGATGGAATCGACCGGGATGCGACCGATTTCGGCACCCGAGGCCCGGTTCTGCACCGCCGGAACGTAGCCACGGCCGCGCTCGACGACAAGCTCGACCTCGAGCTTGCCCTTGTCGTTCAGGGTCGCGATGTGCATCGACGGGTTGTGCACGGTGACACCGGCCGGCGGCACGATGTCACCCGCGGTGACCTCACCCGGGCCCTGCTTACGCAGGTACATGGTGACCGGCTCATCCTCCTCGGAGGACACCACCAGGCTCTTGAGGTTCAGGATGATGTCAGTGACATCTTCCTTGACGCCGGGCACGGTGGTGAACTCGTGCAGGACGCCGTCGATGCGGATGCTGGTGACGGCCGCGCCGGGGATCGACGACAGCAGCGTGCGACGCAGCGAATTGCCAAGGGTGTAACCGAATCCCGGCTCCAGCGGTTCGATGACGAACTGGGACCGGCTGTCGGTGAGGATGTCCTCGGACAGGGTGGGCCGCTGAGAAATCAGCATGGTGTTTCTTCTTCTCCTTCTCGGCACCCGCTATTTGATGCCGCTCAGGTGTCATCCCGCGCCGGTCGGCGCAGGACATCTTTACTTCGAGTAGAACTCGACGATCAGCTGCTCGGTGAGCGGGACGTCGATCTGGGTGCGCTCGGGCAGCTGGTGGATCAGGATGCGCTGCCGCTCCCCCACCACCTGCAGCCAGCTCGGGATCGGGCGGTCGCCCGCGGTCTCCCGTGCGATCTGGAACGGCACCGTGTTCAGCGACGTGTCCCGGACGTCAATGATGTCGTACTGCGACACCCGGTAGCTGGGCACGTTGACGTGCACGCCGTTGACCGAGAAGTGACCATGGCTGACCAGCTGGCGGGCCATCCGGCGGGTACGCGCCAGGCCGGCGCGGTACACGACGTTGTCCAGCCGGCTTTCCAGGATGCGCAGCAATTCCTCACCGGTCTTGCCGGAGTGGCGGACGGCCTCTTCGTAGTAGCGACGGAACTGCTTCTCCATCACCCCGTAGGTGAAGCGTGCCTTCTGCTTCTCCTGCAGCTGCTGGCGGTATTCGCTTTCCTTGACCCGCGCACGGCCGTGCTGGCCGGGCGGGTAGGGACGCTTCTCGTAGGACTGGTCGCCACCGACGAGGTCGGTGCCCAGCCGGCGGGACTTGCGAGTGACGGGTCCGGTGTAACGAGCCATTTCTATTCTCCTCCTAGACCCTTCTAGACCCTGCGTCGCTTCGGCGGACGAACGCCGTTGTGCGGCTGCGGAGTGACGTCGGAGATCGCGCCGACCTCGAGGCCGGCGGCCTGCAGCGACCGGATCGCGGTCTCGCGGCCCGAGCCCGGGCCCTTCACGAAGACGTCGACCTTCTTCACGCCGTGCTCCTGCGCCTTGCGCGCGGCGTTCTCCGCGGCCAGCTGAGCAGCGAACGGGGTGGACTTGCGGGAGCCCTTGAACCCGACGTGACCCGAGGACGCCCAGGCGATGACATTGCCCTGGGGGTCGGTGATCGTCACGATCGTGTTGTTGAACGTGCTCTTGATGTGGGCGGCGCCGTGCGGAACGTTCTTCTTTTCCCTGCGGCGGGTCTTCTGGCCCTTCTTGGGCCCCCCACTTGCCTTCTTCGGTGGCATCGGTTACCTGGCCTTCTTCTTGCCTGCGATGGTGCGCTTGGGGCCTTTACGGGTCCGCGCATTGGTCTTGGTCCGCTGGCCGCGCACGGGCAGGCCGCGACGGTGTCGCAGGCCCTGGTAGCAGCCGATCTCGATCTTGCGACGAATGTCGGCCTGCACCTCACGGCGCAGGTCACCCTCGACCTTCAGGTTCGCTTCGATGTAGTCGCGCAGATGGGTCAGCTGGTCGTCGGTCAGGTCCTTGGTGCGCAGGTCCTTGTCGATGCCAGTGGCCGCCAGAATCTCGTTCGAGCGGGTGCGGCCGATGCCGAAGATGTACGTCAGCGCGATCTCCATGCGCTTATCGCGCGGCAGATCGACGCCTACTAGTCGAGCCATAGGTGGCGTTTCCTCTTTCTCAGCGGAGGTCTTTTCCCAGTCCGTTCCCGCCTCCCGAAGGATTTGAGCGGGGCCCGGCCTCCGTCCGGACGTGTCTGAGCGGCGTATCCGCTCAGTGGTGCTGGGAGGTCAGCATTCAGTTGTTTGTGCAGGTTTGGGTCATTGTCCGGCTCCTCCTCAGGCTGCTACGCGGCCTGCATCGTCGCCGGACGTGTCAGCCTTGCCGCTGCTTGTGGCGCGGGTCGGAGCAGATCACCATGACCCGTCCATGCCGACGGATCACCCTGCACTTGTCACAGATCGGCTTGACGCTCGGGTTCACCTTCACGGCAGTCTCGGTCCTGTTCTTCTCTGGTCTTCGGGTGTTTCGTTACTTGTAGCGGTACACAATGCGGCCCCGGGAAAGGTCGTATGGAGACAACTCCACCACCACCCGGTCCTCGGGCAGGATGCGGATGTAGTGCTGCCGCATCTTGCCGCTGATGTGGGCGAGCACCTTGTGGCCGTTCTCCAGCTCAATGCGAAACATGGCATTGGGCAGGGGTTCGACCACGCGACCCTCGACCTCGATGGCACCGTCCTTCTTGGCCATTACTTTTCGTAGATCCTCTGCTTTTCGTCCGTACCTGGTTTGCGCAGCATTCGTCCGAACTACAAAACGTGAGCCGATAATGGAAATTCCCGAGGGAAATTCAGACAGGGCACGCCAAGAGTCGGCACGGACGCCGCACCGTTGGTCCACGATACCCGCAGCCCCACGCTCCACGCAAAAACGCCCGGATCGGCCGCGAACAGGAATAG
The DNA here is from genome assembly GCF_003614435.1 of Mycobacterium paragordonae. Classification (NCBI taxonomy): domain Bacteria; kingdom Bacillati; phylum Actinomycetota; class Actinomycetes; order Mycobacteriales; family Mycobacteriaceae; genus Mycobacterium; species Mycobacterium paragordonae. The sequence continues at coordinate 1,276,630 of NZ_CP025546.1, read as the reverse complement.
CCTGCGGTTCCCCACCGGTTGGTAGCGATCATGACCGCTTCTGCTGACAGCAAGCCCGACAACAAGCCTGACCTGGGCCGGTTCGGATCGTTCGGACGCGGCGTCACGCCCCAACAAGCGAAGGAAATCGAAGCCCTGGGTTACGGCGCAGTCTGGGTGGGTGGCTCGCCGCCCGCCGAACTGGATTGGGTGGAACCGATCCTGGAGGCGACGACGACGCTGCAGGTGGCGACCGGAATCGTCAACATCTGGACCGCGTCGGCCAAGCCGGTCGCCGAGTCGTTTCACCGGATCGACAAGGCCTATCCCGGCCGTTTCCTGCTTGGTATCGGCGTCGGGCATCGCGAGGTGGTCACCGAATACCGCAAGCCTATAGACGCCCTCACCGAGTATCTCGACCAACTCGACGACTACGGCGTGCCGGCGAACCGCCGGGTGGTGGCGGCGCTGGGCCCCCGGGTGCTCAAGCTGTCCGCAGAGCGCGGCGCGGGAGCGCACCCCTACCTGACCACCCCGCAACACACCGCGCACGCACGCGAACTGATCGGGCCGTCGGCCTTTCTGGCGCCTGAACACAAGGTAGTGCTCACCACCGACGCCGAGCAGGCCCGCGCGGTAGGCCGGAAAGCCCTCGGCATGTACCTCAACCTGGCCAACTACCTGAACAACTGGAAGCGGATGGGCTTCAGCGACGACGATTTGGCCAAACCCGGCAGCGATCGTCTGGTCGACTCCGTGGTCGCCTACGGAACCACCGACGCCATCGCCGCACGGCTGCGTGAGCACCTCGACGCCGGTGCCGACCACGTGCCGGTGCAGGTCCTCGCCCGCGGCGAAGACCTGGTCCCGGCGCTAACCGAATTAGCCGGGGCGCTCGGGCTCTAAACGGGTATAGGGACCGGCGATGACTGAATCGGTTTCACTCAAGCCCGCCCTGGGGGAGTTCGGTGTCTGGCTGGGCAGCCGGGGCATCGCCCCCGAACTGGCCGTCGAGATTGAATCGCTGGGGTACGGCGCCGCCTGGATCGGCTCGTCGCCGGACGCCGACCTGGCCTGGGTCGAGCCCGCGCTCGAACAGACCTCGACGCTGCAGTTGGCCACCGGCATCGTGAACATCTGGACCGCGCCGGCCGCGGCCGTCGCGAAGTCCTACCACCGCATCGAAGAGGCGCATCCGGGCCGATTCCTGCTGGGGGTCGGGGTGGGCCACCCCGAAGCGACGCAGCAATACCAGAAGCCCTACGACGCCTTGGTGTCCTACCTCGACGAGCTGGACAGCGGCTTTCAGGGCGCCCCGGTGCCCAACAGCCGCCGGGTCCTGGCCGCGCTCGGGCCGCGGGTGCTGCGCCTGGCAGCCGAACGCAGCGCGGGTGCGCACCCGTACCTGACCACGCCCGAACACACCGGCACGGCCCGACACCTGCTGGGGAACACGGTGTTCTTGGCGCCCGAACACAAGGTCGTGCTCACTACCGACGCCGACGAAGCGCGTGCCGTCGGCCGCAAGTTCATCGGCTTCTACCTGGGTCTGCGCAACTACGTGAACAACTGGCTGCGTCTGGGATTCACCGATGAGGACGTGCGCAAGCCGGGCAGTGACCGGTTGATCGACGCCCTGGTCGCCTACGGCACCCCGGACGCGATCGCACGCCGACTTAACGAACACCTGGACGCCGGTGCCGACCATGTCGCCGTCCAAGTGCTGGGTTCTTCCCGGCCGGAGAAGCTGGTACCCGCGCTCACCGAACTGGCAGGAGCGTTGGGCCTCACCGGTTAAGGTTTGTAGCCATGCGCTTGCTAGTCACCGGGGGGGCGGGCTTCATCGGGGCCAATTTCGTGCACAGTACGGTGCGCGAACACACCGAAGACTCCGTGACGGTCCTGGACGCCTTCACCTACGCCGGACGCCGGGAATCACTGGCCGACGTTGCGGACTCCATCAGGATTGTCGAAGGCGACATCTGTGACGCCGGACTGGTGTCGGCGCTGGTCGCCGAGTCCGACGCGGTCGTCCATTTCGCGGCCGAATCTCACGTCGACAACGCGCTCGACGACCCGGAGCCGTTCCTGCACACCAACGTGGTGGGCACCTTCACCATTCTGGAAGCGGTGCGACGCAACGGGGTGCGGCTGCACCACATTTCGACCGACGAGGTGTACGGCGACCTGGAGCTCGGCGACCCGCAGCGGTTCACCGAATCCACGCCCTACAACCCCTCGAGCCCGTACTCGGCAACCAAGGCCGGCAGCGACATGCTGGTACGCGCCTGGGTGCGTTCCTACGGCGTCCGCGCAACGCTGTCGAACTGCTCGAACAACTACGGCCCGTTCCAGCACATCGAGAAATTCATTCCGCGCCAGATCACCAACGTCCTCACCGGACGGCGTTGCAAGCTGTATGGGAGCGGCCACAACGTGCGTGACTGGATCCACGTCGAGGACCACAACAGCGCGGTGCGGCGAATCCTGGAGAAGGGTGAGTCCGGGCGCACCTACCTGATCAGCTCGGAGGGCGAGCGGGACAACCTGACCGTGCTGCGCACGCTGCTGCGGCTGATGGGGCGGGATCCCGACGACTTCGATCACGTCACCGACCGCGTCGGCCACGACCTTCGCTACGCCATCGATCCGACCCTGCTCTACAACGAATTGGGTTGGGCGCCAAAGCACACCGACTTCGAAGAAGGACTGCAGGCCACCATCGACTGGTATCGCGACAACGAATCATGGTGGCGGCCGGTCAAAGACGCCGCCGAGGCCCGCTACGAGAAACGCGGTCAGTGACATGAAGGTTCGCGAACTCGACATCCCGGGCGCCTGGGAGATCACTCCCACCATTCACGGCGACTCCCGCGGCATGTTCTTCGAATGGCTCACCGACAAAGGTTTCAGTGCGTTCGCCGGCCACCGGTTGGATGTCCGCCAGGCCAATTGTTCGTCGTCGGCCGCCGGCGTATTGCGCGGTCTGCATTTCGCCCAGCTGCCGCCGAGCCAGGCCAAGTACGTGACCTGCGTGCGCGGTGCGGTGTTCGACGTGGTCGTCGACATCCGGGAAGGCTCACCGACGTTCGGCAAGTGGGACTCGGTGCTGCTGGACGACCAGGACCGCAGGAGCGTCTACATCTCCGAGGGCCTGGCACACGGTTTCCTTGCGCTGCAAGATAATTCAACGGTGATGTACTTGTGCTCGGCGGAGTACAACCCCGAGCGCGAGCACACCATCTGCGCCACCGATCCCGCGATCGGGGTGGACTGGCCACTGGTCGACGGTGCCCCGCCGAGCCTGTCCGATCGCGACGCCGCGGCGCCCAGCTTCGCCGAGGTGCGGGCCTCGGGGTTGCTTCCCACCTGGCAACAGGCCCAGGAATTCGTCGCCGGCCTGCGCGCCGACTGACAGGCACCTAGCGGGCTGGCAAGCGGCCGTACATACTGCTTGTCAACATCTGCTGTGTGCCGGTCAATCGAAGGAGACATTGGTGAAGCGTGAGTTGTTGGTCGCCCTGGGTGCGACGACCCTCGTGGTGGGTATGGCCGGATGTTCCAAGGACGAGAAGTCGTCCGGCACCACTTCCAGCTCGCCGGCTTCGTCAAGTACGGCCGCGCCGGCCGGCCCGGCCACCAGCTCCGCCGCACCCGCGTCTCCCGCCGCCGCCGGAGAAACGAAGGTCATCATCGGCGGCCAGCCGCAGCCGGTCAGCGGAGCGGTCGTGTGCGAGACCAACCAGGGCAAGTTCTCCATCGCCATCGGCGACATGATGACCGGCGTGATCGTCGGTCTGGAGCAGGACGCGTCCGCGGTCCGCAGCGCGGGCCTGGGCACCGTCGACGGCGTGGTCCTGAGCTTCACCGAAGGCGCTCCGGGCAACAGCGCCAAGGCAACCAAGACGGGCAACAGCTACCAGATCACCGGGACCGCGACCGGGGTCGACAACGCGGGGCAGCAGGTCAGCAAGACCTTCGAGGTCGACGCCACCTGCCCCTAGCGACGCGCGCCGGCCCGTTCCGCTCCCGGGAGTGCGCGCCGGTCCAGATACCTCGGCGCTGCCTGCAGCACAGCCCAGAGCGCGACCGTCAAAATCTCGGCGCTCACGCTGATCGCAGCGTGAGGCGCCGGGTTCCACCCCTGCTCCGAAAACCCGGCCAGGCCGGCTGTCCTCGAGAGCACGAAGGCGACGAGAGATCCCCCGGCCAGGGCGGCGCCACACCAGCAGAACCAGTCCGGACCGCGCGCAACGATGAGGACAGCCACCGCGAAGCTGATACTGGCCTGCACCAAAAAGGCTGTACCGATCATCGGAATGTGTTGGTAGCCATGGATATAGAGGTATGTATGGCTGACGGCGCTGACCACAAGGGACGCCGCGAGTCCGAGACGCAGCACGATCGTCGTGACAGTCATTGCAGTGCAGACTCTTTCAGGGCTAGCGCACTGGTTCCACGCTGGTAACTGACCTCCCGAATGCCCAGCGCGTCGCGCAGTTTGCCGGCCGGCAGCGTGACCGGCTTCGGCGTGGGACCGTCGCCCGGATGCGGTAGCGGATAAGCGGTGGTGTTGCCGCTGTAGAACGTCACGTTGCCGTCGGTCTTGGAGAAGACCTGGTGGACATGACCGTTCAGACAGGTCACCGATGAGAACCGGCGCAGATAGTTCAGGACTTGGCCGGCATCGTCGGTGCCCCACCCCCAGTCGGGGTACATGGCGAACAGCGGGATATGGCTGAACACGACGATGGGCGTATCACTGGACAACCGCGCGACATCCTTCTCCACGAATTCCAGCTGATCGACGCCCAAATGCCCCAGCTTTTTCAGGTTCAGCGTGTTGACCAGCGCGATGACGTGCACGCCGGCGATGTCGAAGCTGTACCACCCGTCGCCGCGGGTGCCCGCCCCAAAGGCGTTGCGGTACTTCTGCCCGGCGTCGTCGACCGAGTCGTGTTCACCGGGCACCGTGAAGACGTGCGGGGTGCGCAATCCGCCCATCATCTGCTTGACCTGATCGAATTGTTCCGCGGTCGACAGATGGGTCAGGTCACCGGTGTGAATGACGAAATCCGGTGTGTAGCCGAGGTTGTTGACCTGATCGATGGCCTGGGCGAAGGTCTTCGTGACATCGGAATTCGCCGGCCCGGTGAAACCGAGATGACTATCGCTGATCTGGGCGAATCGCAGGGCGGGGCGAGCGACGGCACGTTCGGCCGCCGTTGCGCTCGCGACGTGGGAGATGACTTCGCCGCCGGCCACCGCGAGGCCCACCGCAGCGCCGAACCACGCCGAATGCCGGATGAGCTGGCGACGGCTCATGGTGCGCGGGTCCCGGGTCATGGCGTCACCACCACGGTGCCGCGCATCATCGGGTGAATCGAACACACGTATTCGAAGGTGCCCGGCGTGGCAAACGTCCGCGAGAAGGTAGCCCCCGTCCCCATGCCGGGTGAATGAAACGATCCATCGCTCGCGGCGACGGTGTGCGGTTCCTCATCGCGGTTCGTCCACGTGACGGTGCCGCCCGCGCGGACGGTCAAGGTTGCCGGAGCGAACGCGAAGTTGTCGATGCTGACCTGGTCGCCGCCGACCGGCGCCGTCACGCTTTGTGACGCGGTGCCACCCGGGGAGGCGGGCATCGAGGACATCCCCGTCATCCCCGGCATGGCGCCGGACCCGAAGCTCACCGAGGGCTGACTTTCGGGTCTGGCCGCCGAACACCCCGCAAGCACCAGCATGACCGAGGCCGCTACGCCGGCCTGAACTCGATAGGCGTTCAATACGTTGACAATTGACATGGCACCCCTCCCAGGCTGTGGAACAGTCACCTGTTCATAGGGGGGAGGGTTACAGATCTAGGTCGATTCGCCGGAACGCGCCGGGGCGAATACCTCAATGACGCCATCGGACTCACGAATCATCAACGTGGGCAACGGCTTTGGAGCGATCGGCAATTGATGCGTGAGCACCTGCCCACCGGGCGCGAAGGATGTCGAATGGCACGGGCAGCGCAGGCGGTCGTCAGGGGCGTCGAACCACAGTCGGCATCCCTGATGGGTGCATACCCCCGACACGGCCTCCGGTTTGCCTTGCACGCGCCGGACGAATCCATTGATCGAGCCCAGATCGAAGGGATGCATCACCCCTTCGGGCACATCGGAACTCGCGGCGACCCGCATCCAGCGGCCATCGCTGGGGGTGAGTTGGCCTGCGACGGCCGGAGCCTCGGCGGTCGGGCCGCCGATGACGAGTCGATCAACGGCTACCGCGCCGACGGCCGCGGCCGCGGCTGCCGACGTACCGACGATGACCTGCCGGCGGGTCGTGTTGTCCTTCGGCATCGGTTGCGTGCCGGCCATCTGCTCAGCGAGGCGGGCCTGCAGATTGTCGAGAAATTCCGGCGCCGGTTTGCCAGCACCACCGTCAGCGGCACCGTCGACGCCCGCCGCCCGCAACTCAATAGCGGTCCGAATCTGCGCGGCCTCGAAGTCGTCAGGCTGGAATGGGCGAGGCCTGCGACCCCGGAGCAGGTCATCGACGTACCTGCGCAGCCCTCGCGCGTTCATCGCTCGCTCCCCTCGTTCAATTGCGCGGCGAGTCGCAGCGCGCGATGTTGGAGCACCTTGGCGTTGGCGACGCTCACCCCGAGCTGGGCCGCGGATTCCTTGATCGAATTACCTCCCAGAAATCTCAGCTGCAGGATCCGACGATAGTTCTCCGGCAGTTGGTCCAGAACCCGGGCGACGCGCTGCGGGGCGTCGCTCACCGCTTCCTCACTCTGCGGTGGTTGCTCGATGTCGTCGATCGAGGTGATTTCGCGCCCCATGGTTTCGCGCCAGTGCGCGGCCAGCACGGTTCGCGCAGTAGCCCGCAGATAGCCCCGCACTTCGGCCACGCTGGCGGTCAACCGCAGGGGTCGCAAGGCAGCCATGAAGACCTCGGTCGTCAGGTCTTCGGCATCCGCACGGTTGCCCACGCGGGCGAACAGCGTGCGATACACCCAGGTGACGTTGTCCTGATAGACCGCCTCCCAATTCGCGTAACCGTCATCGGGCACCGCGCGCAACGGCCGCGGGTCGACGGGTTGATCGCCTGGCGTCACGCACCTCCTAGGCTGCGGGGATCCCCTCATAAACAGTCAATAGCGCACGGGGTTACACCCGGGACGTGCCGTGACCTAACCCGCCGGCGAGGCTGGGGTGCAGATCAGCAGGTGGGCCGGGAGGGTACTCCTGTCGATTCGACGGTGTTCGACAGAAAGTCCGGCGCGACGCAGTGCCTCCACCACCTCGGCCACCGGGCGGAGATGGAACCCGTGCCTACTGGTAGGCATCTTCGCCATTGCGTCGGGGTCCGCCAGTCCGATGACGATCCGGCCCGAACCATTCACCACGCGGGCGAGTTCGGCGAACACACGATCCAACTCGGTGACGAAGTAGATGGTGTTGACGGTGATAAGACCGCTCAGCTGTCCATCGTCGAAAGGCAGCTCCGCGAGGGACCCTTGCCGCAAGGTCAGGCGCCCGGCCGCGATTTCACGGCGGTACCGATGCCGAGCACGGACCAGCATCGTCTCCGAGATCTCGACACCGTGTACCAGGCCCGCCTTACCGACACTGTCGAGCAGAAACCTCAGCCCGACCCCACCGCCGAAACCGATATCCGCCACTTCAGCCGACGGCTGTGGTTGCAGCGCCTGCACCGCCGCACTCACAAATGCCCGGTTGCCACGATTGAGCAACATGCCGACGAACCGCCCGCGCAACCCGCTGGGGTGGCCGAGTTGCTTCGCGATGCCTGCCATGACGGCGTCCCGGACAGCCATCTAACGAAGGTACCGCCTCGCGCACGGACAGGGGTCACGACTATTCGAGCCACACCACGGCTGTCCCGCAGCTTGCCAATGCCAGAAGCAATTACTAGGATATGCAAGTATCCTCCTGATTCCTGACTTTCTGACCTTGGGACAACCATGACCACGCAGATTCCGCACTTCATCGACGGGCAGCGCACCGCCGGCTCCTCCACCCGCACCGCCGACGTCCTCAACCCGAGCACCGGGGAGGTGCAGGCCACCGTCCCCATGGCGTCGACGGCTGACGTCGACGCCGCGGTGGCATCCGCGGTCGAGGCCCAAAAGGGCTGGGCCGCATGGAATCCGCAGCGCCGCGCCCGGGTCCTGATGAAGTTCGTCGACCTGGTCAACAAGAATATCGACGAGCTGGCCGAGCTGCTGTCCCTCGAACACGGCAAGACCGTGCCGGACGCCAGGGGTGACGTGCAGCGCGGCATCGAGGTGATCGAGTTCTGCATCGGGATCCCGCACCTGCTGAAGGGCGACTACACAGAGGGCGCGGGGCCCGGCATCGACGTCTACTCGCTGCGCCAGCCGCTGGGCGTGGTGGCGGGCATCACCCCGTTCAACTTCCCGGCCATGATCCCGCTGTGGAAGGCCGGTCCGGCGCTGGCGTGCGGAAATGCGTTCGTGCTCAAGCCGAGCGAACGCGACCCCTCGGTTCCGGTGCGACTGGCCGAGCTGTTCCTGGAAGCGGGTCTGCCGCCCGGGGTGTTCCAGGTGGTGCACGGCGACAAGGAAGCCGTCGACGCGATCCTGCAGCACCCCGATATCCAGGCGGTGGGTTTCGTCGGCAGCTCCGACATCGCCCAGTACATCTACAGCCACGCGGCGGCCACCGGCAAGCGTTCCCAGTGCTTCGGCGGCGCCAAGAACCACATGATCGTCATGCCCGACGCTGACCTCGACCAGGCCGTCGACGCGCTGATCGGCGCCGGTTACGGCAGCGCCGGCGAACGCTGCATGGCGATCAGCGTCGCCGTGCCGGTCGGCGAGCAGACCGCAGACCGACTGCGCGCCAGGCTGATTGAGCGCATCAACGGGCTGCGTGTCGGCCACAGCCTGGACCCCAAGGCCGACTACGGCCCATTGGTCACCGAAGCCGCACTGACCCGGGTGCGGGACTACATCGGCCAGGGCGTGGAGGCCGGCGCCGAACTGGTTATCGATGGACGCGAACGCGCCAGCGACGACCTGACTTTCGGTGACGCCAATCTCGAGGGCGGCTACTTCATCGGCCCCACCTTGTTCGACCACGTCACCCCGGAGATGTCGATCTACACCGATGAGATCTTCGGACCGGTGCTGTGCATCGTGCGTGCCCACGATTACGAAGAGGCGCTCCGGTTGCCGTCCGAGCACGAATACGGCAACGGGGTGGCGGTCTTCACCCGCGACGGCGACACCGCGCGCGACTTCGTCTCCCGGGTGCAGGTGGGCATGGTCGGGGTCAACGTCCCGATCCCGGTTCCGGTGGCCTACCACACCTTCGGCGGTTGGAAGCGGTCCGGCTTCGGCGACCTCAACCAGCACGGCCCGGCGTCGATCCAGTTCTACACCAAGACCAAGACCGTCACCTCCCGCTGGCCCTCCGGCATCAAAGACGGTGCCGAATTCGTCATCCCCACAATGAATTAGCGCGGCGGACTATGTTTACCCTCAACGACGAAGAACGGGTCATCACCGAGACGGCGGCAGCCTTCGCCGACAAGCGGATGGCGCCCTACGCCCTGGAATGGGACGCCACCAAGCACTTCCCCACCGACGTGCTGCGCGAGGCCGCCGAACTCGGGATGGCGGCCATCTACTGCCGTGACGACGTCGGCGGCAGCGGTCTGCGCCGCCTGGACGGGGTGCGGATCTTCGAGCAGCTGGCCATCGCGGACCCGGTGACCGCGGCGTTCTTGTCCATCCACAACATGTGCGCCTGGATGATCGACAGCTTCGGCACCGACGAACAACGCAAGGCGTGGGTGCCGCGGTTGGCGAGCATGGACGTCATCGCCAGCTACTGCCTGACGGAGCCCGGCGCGGGCTCGGACGCGAGCGCGTTGAGCACCCGAGCGGTCAAGAACGGCTCGGATTATGTGCTCGACGGCGTCAAGCAGTTCATCTCCGGCGCCGGTGCTTCGGACGTCTATGTGGTGATGGCGCGGACGGGCAGCGAGGGCCCGCGCGGCATCTCCGCCTTCGTCATCGAAAAGGACGCTGCCGGGCTGAGTTTCGGTGCGCTCGAGGAGAAGATGGGTTGGCATGCCCAACCCACCGCACAGGTGATCCTGGACGGCGTGCGGGTGCCGGCCGACGCCATGCTCGGCGGCGCCGACGGTGAGGGCACCGGTTTCGGAATCGCAATGAACGGCCTCAACGGCGGACGGCTCAACATCGCCGCCTGCTCGTTGGGCGGCGCCCAGTCCGCCTTCGACAAGTCGGGCGCCTACGTCCGCGACCGTCAGGCGTTCGGTTCCGCCCTACTCGACGAACCCACCATCCGGTTCACCCTGGCCGACATGGCCACCGGGCTGGAGACATCGCGAATGATGCTGTGGCGGGCGGCAAGTGCGCTGGACGAGAACGCCGCGGACAAGGTCGAGCTGTGCGCGATGGCCAAGCGCTACGTCACCGACACCTGCTATGAAGTAGCCGACAAGGCCCTTCAACTGCACGGCGGCTACGGCTACCTGCGCGAGTATGGTCTGGAAAAGATCGTCCGCGACCTGCGGGTGCATCGGATCCTGGAAGGGACCAACGAAATCATGCGGGTGGTCGTCGGGCGAGCCGAGGCCGCGCGCTTCCGGGCCAGCGCCTAGAAGGGCACCATGACAACACGTCTCGCCATCGCGTTCCTGGGACTCGGCAACATGGGCGGGCCCATGGCGGCCAACCTCCTTGGCGCAAACCATCTCGTCCGCGGCTACGATCCGGTACCCACGGCCGCCGGCGCCGCCGCCGACAAGGGCGTGACGCTGTTCGACACCGCGCCCGAAGCCGTAGCCGACGCGGACGTCGTCATCACCATGCTGCCTAGCGGCGAGGTGGTCAAACGCTGCTACGCAGAGATACTGCCGGCCGCACGCCCCGGCGCGTTGTTCATCGACAGCTCCACCATCTCGGTCAGCGATGCTCGCGAGGCCCACGAACTGGCCGGGTCGCACGGCATGCAGCAACTCGATGCCCCCGTGTCCGGCGGAGTCAAGGGGGCGACGGCCGGCACGTTGGCGTTCATGGTCGGCGGCGAGTCCGACGCCCTGGAACGCGCTCGCCCGGTGCTGGAACCGATGGCGGGCAAGGTGATTCACTGCGGCGCCGCCGGGGCCGGTCAGGCCGCCAAGGTCTGCAACAACATGGTGCTGGCGGTGCAGCAGATCGCGATCGGCGAGGCGTTCGTGCTGGCCGAGAAGCTCGGCCTGTCGGCGCAGTCGCTGTTCGACGTGATCACCGGAGCGACCGGCAACTGCTGGGCAGTGCACACTAATTGCCCTGTGCCGGGACCGGTTCCGACATCGCCGGCCAACAACGACTTCAAGCCGGGGTTCGCGACGGCGTTGATGAACAAGGACCTGGGCCTGGCCATGGACGCGGTGACCTCTACCGGTTCGGCCGCCCCCCTGGGCACCCACGCCGCCCAGATCTACGCTGAATTCGCCGCTGACCATCCGGACAAGGACTTCAGCGCGGTCATCGAGATGCTGCGCGGCTGAGTCAGAAGTCCCCGGCGCTGCGCCGCAACGTCTCAATGGACGACACCAACGCCTGAGACTCGGCGGCATCGATCCCGATGTCGGCGAACACCTGCTCGTTGAGCGTCACCGTGGCATCCTCGACCGTCGACCGGCCCAGTTCGGTGATGTGCACCAGCGTGGTGCGCCCGTCAGTGGGATGGGGTACCCGCCGCACCAGCCCGTCGGATTCCAGCCGCCGGATCGCATGCGTGACGCTGGTGACGTGCACCTGAAGTCGGTCCGACGCCTTGGTGATCGGCAGCGCTCCGGTGCGGCTGAACGCCAGCAGTCGCAGCAACTCGTACCGGGAGAAGCTCAGATCGTAAGGGCGCAACGCCGTCTCGACGCGGGCCAACAGGATCTGATGCGCGCGCATCACCGACGTCACCGCCACCATGCCCTGGGAGACATCGCCCCATCCGGCGCGTTCCCAGTTGGTCCGCGCCGCCGCAATCGGATCGCGCTTACGAGAGTCGGCCACGCCCCTTCTTACCGCACTTGCAGCACCTATGTGGCTTTTGCCACGGCCGACAGCACCGCCAGCGTCGATGCGCGGTTGCCGACGGTGACCCGTGCCCCACCATCGGCGTAGTACCGCAGACGGGGGCCGCAGTCGGCAAGCGCCTCATCCCACGGGCGATCGCGTGGCATCAGGTAAACGAAGTTGGCCTGCGCATCGGCGGTGTGCACGCCCATAGCGCTCAGCCGCATGCGAAGATACCGGCGCTCGGTGGTTATCAACCGGACCCGCTGCCAGAGTTCGTCTTCGGCCTCGTAGGAGGCGGCCACGGCGAGTAACCCGGTGATCGGGACGCCGAACGGCAGCTGCTGAGACCACAGGGCGTCGGCCAGTTCGCGGCACGCCACACCGTAGCCGATCCGCAATCCCGCCAGACCGTAAGCCTTTGAAAAAGTACGCACCACAACCACATTGCGAAATAGTGCGACGATCACAGAGACCGCGAACCGGTGCTCGGGGGCGGTGAACTCGATGTAGGCCTCGTCGAGCAGCACCACCGTGTCACGTGGCACCCGGGAAAGAAACCGCAGCAGCGCGTCCGCCGACTCCACCGTTCCGGTCGGGTTGTGCGGTCGGCATACCACCACCATGCGGGCATCTGCGGCAGCATCGGCCAAAGCGTCGAGATCGTGATAGCCGTGCTGATTCAACGGCACCAGCACCGGTCGCAGCCGCGCCATCCGCGCGACGATGGGATAACCGTCAAACGTCGGCGATCCCATCGCTATGGCGTCGCCGGGTGTCGTGAGCGCATGCATGGCCTGCAACATCACTCCCGTCGCTCCGGCGCCCAGCACCACTTGATCAGCGGCGACACCGATATGGCCGGCGATCAACCCGCGCAGTCGTTGCGGCAGAAACTCCGGGTAACGGTTGGCCGCACTGACCGAGCGGATCAACGCCGACCGTACCGAGGGCAGCGGTGGGAATGGATTCTCGTTGAGCGACAACGCAAGCGGGTCGATTGCCTCGGGAATCGTGTGGGCGATCCCGCCGCCGTCCAATTTGGCTACGGGATACATCAACGTCCACCCCATCGCACCGCCGCTGCCCCGGCGAAGTCGCCGGCGTGCGCGAATGCCGCCATCATCACCACATCACCGGCTTTGACCTGACCGTCGGAGATGGCGTGATCGAGGTTGACCGGGATGCCTGCGCCGAACAGGTTGCCGCACTCATCAAAGGTGTCGCGGTGTCGGCCGGCGGGCAGCTCCAGCGCTTCACGCCAGTTCCGCAGAAACACCCGGTTCGGCTGATTGGTGACGAGCAGGTCGATGTCATTGGTGTGCAGGCCGATTCGGTCACAAACCGTCATCGCGACCTCGGGTACCTGCCGGTTGCCGCGAGCCAGCACCTTGGCGATCTTGGTCTCGGTGAAACCGATGCACCCTTCGCCCACACCCGGTTGCCACCACTTGCGAGGCGGATCCACCGCGAGTGTCATGTCACCGGCGTATTCGCCGTAGGTGCGGCATTCAATGCCCAAGATCGGTGACTCGTCGGATAGCGTCACCAGACCTACCGCGGCACCGTCACCGGGAATGGCTGCCTGTGCCTTCAGGCGGACGCCGGGCTGATCGAAGACCTGTCCGGCCGCATTCTGTGCGATCGCGACCAGCGCGCAGCGCCCCTCGCCAGACGCGAGCAGTTTGCGGGCCACGTTGAGACCGAGAACGAAGGCGGCACAACCGCCGTTGTGCAGATCCAGCACCCACGACGGCCGCATGCCCAACCGGTGCGCGATACCGCCGCCGGCGCCGTAGAAGGGCATGTCCGGCACCTGGGTGTGCGTGATCAGGATGTCGACGCCTTCGATGGTGTCCCGACCGTGCCGGTCGATGAGTCCCTGCGCGGCGCGCTCGATCATGTCGACCGCTGTCTCGTCCGCTCCGACATGGTGACGGAATTTCGGCGTACGGAACATGACTCGGGACAGCTCACCGTCGCCCGCTGGGCTGGATTCAACCGAAGGCGCGTAGTAGTCGGCCGCGATGGGCTCGCCCGGCAGATAGGTGGAGACGTCGGTCAGGCTGACGGTGTTCATCACGGCCTCATCCAAACCGGCCTTACCGGAAGGCCCTGCCGGTGACGGTATTCGGCGATGGTCTTCAGGTTGTTCAGCTCGAGCGAATGACCGGCGCCGAACAGATCCCAGAAGTCACCCACCCATCCGCTGCGCTCTGATGGCGCAGTGTGTGGATAGGGGTTGCGGTCGTAGAACCGGTGCCGGCAATTGGTCCACAGCACAACCGAACCCGGTTTCCCCAACACGACCTGCGCATCCAGGACCCGCATCAGGTAGATCATCCAGAGGTGGGCGCCCTGATCCCAGGCGCAGTGGTAGTCGACGGTCCGCGCCTCGCTGCTGGCCACCGTGCGGGTGTAGATCCTGGTGTCGGGAAGCAACCGGTCATACGCCAGCCAGAGCCCGGGCTCTTCGGTAGGCGTGAAGTCGCGCAGCGTGTAGGTCCACTCCTGCAGGCTTCGCGTGTCGGCAAGATATGCGAACAACTCGTCGGGCGGGCAGTCCACGTAGTCGTTGACCGTGCAGTACCGGCCGAAGACTTCATCGTGGGGATACACCGACCGCATCTTGGCCATCAGTGTCGGCGCCGTCTCCTCCAACGGCGCCGATTCGATTCGCACCACTCCATCTATATTCTCAAGCGTTGGCAGCGACATCTTCTCGATCCTTCCTGTTGGTACAGCTCAAAAACGGTGCGAACGGCGGAAATTCATCGGCTGCGCAGTCGACGCTGAGCACGAAGGGCCCGTCGGCGTGCAGTGACGTGCGCAAAGCCGCGGCCAGTCCGTCGGCGTCGTGTACTTCGACGGCGTCAAGCCCCGGAAACATCGCACGCAGGCCGTCGCCGAGCCGGCTGGGTGCGAATCGGTTGTAGCTGTAGGCGCCTTTGAAATACAACTGCTCGCGGGTGACACACATGGCGTGCGCGTTGTTGTTGAACAAGACAAACGTGACGGGCAGCCGGTAGTGCACCGCGGTGTGAATCTCCATGCCGTGCATGAAGAACGCTCCGTCGCCGGCGATCACCACCACGCGTGGAGTAGGTCCGCGAGTGTTCCTACGGCCGAACGCCATTCCGATCCCGGCGCCGAAGCTGTATCCCATGCCCCCCATGCCCAGTGCGACCAGGAAGCGACCACCGCGGCGCACCGGCAGGTGATGTATCGCCGCCGCCCCGGTGTTGCCCGCATCGACCACAACATCGGTGCCCTCGGTCAGCACTTCGTCGAGCGCGGACATGGCATCGCGATAGCGCACGCCCGGTCCGCTGTACTGCGGCGGCGCCAGGTGGGTACGCGCCACCGAGTCGGGCACCCGAATCCCGTTCGGCCGCATGCTGCCTTCGAGTGCGTGCGTCAACGTCCGCAGTGAGGCGCGAAGATCATCGGTGTGCACATGGGTACACGCCACGTACGGTGGTGCGGACCCGATCGAGATCGTCCGCACCGCCGCCAGCGCCTCGTCCAGACCGGCGCGTGCGGTCACCGTCAGCCGGCTACCCACCACCAGGCACAAGGCACTCTCCGACACCGCCTGCGCCACTCCGGGATGACCCATGACACCGGTGACGCCGAGCGCCGAGGACGCGCCGTAGCCCGGCGTGCCGGCTACGTCTTTGGCGTCGGGAACACACGCCACCCGGGCACGCAGCACCGATCGCAACGACGCCAACTCGGCGCGTGCATCGTCGCGGGCTACCTGCTCACCGGCGATGATCGTCACCGGGCCGACAGTCTGTCGCAGCGCTCGCACGATCGGCTGCGGATCACCGACCATTCGCGGGCGCTCGATATACCCGGGGTCGCCGCGGGCCGGCAGCTGTGCCTGCTGAATGTCCTTGGGCAACAACAACACCGCTGGCCCGCCGGTGCGCGCGGCTGCCACCGCAGCCGAAAGCGCCCAGACGATGTCCGCGGGGTCGAGCACGCGCCGGCAGAACACGGAGACCGTCGAGAACAAGGCATGCGCATCCAGCGCACCGTTGCGGCCGCTGGTGTCCTGAAAACTGCCGCGTCCATCCATGGTGGTCGCCGGCTGACCCACCAGCGCCAAGACCGGGACTCGGCTGCTGAATGATTCTCCCAGGCCGGGAACAAGATTGAGAGCACCACCGCCCGAGGTTGCCGCGACCACGCCCAGTCCGGCGCCGGCGCGGCTGTAGCCGTCAGCCATCGTGGCGGCCGAGAACTCGTGCTTGGCCAGCACCGCCGTGATGTCTGGCCGGAAATGCGCCGCGTCGTAGAGGTCTTCGATGTTGGCGCCGTCGACACCGAAGATGTGGCTTACCCCCGCTGCCGCAAGGTGTCCGACGATGTGGTCGACCACCCGCTGATTTCTGAGCATCTGCTCGCCTAACATTTTCGCCCCCGCCCCCAGTTGCTATCTGGTACACGGCTGGCCATCGGTTCCGGTTCATCGAGCCCCAATTCCTGTTGTCCGGCACGATCGCGAAAGCCATTTGGCGAAAAGGTTTTTGACGCCGGCGAAAATCGCGGTGGCGACGAGCGGTGTCATCGGGGCCGTGAACCCACGGCTGCCGCGGATCGTGTCATGTTCAAGGACGTGGACAGGAGGCACGATTCCTTTGGTCGGCTTTGCCATTCACCAGCCCACGCAGGTTGAGCTCGCCGCACCCGATGTGGTCATCATCGGCGCGGGCCCCGCGGGGCTGGCTGTGGCGCGTCAGCTCGAGCACCGGCACGCGGTCAGGTCACTGGTCGTCGACAGCGCGGCCGCGCCAGCGGATTCGTGGCGAAGCCGCTACGACGGTTTTCGGCTCAACACCAGTGGCTTCCTTTCTCACCTTCCCGGACAACGCATTTCGTTGTCCGCCGGCCGGTGGCCAAGCAAGGAGGACATGGTCCGCTATTTCGACAGCTATGTCCGGCGGCAGAACATCACGCTCGCGCTCAATTGCGAGGTCAAGCGCGCTGAACGCAAAGCCGAAGTGTGGGAACTGGATACATCGTCGGGACGAATCCGGGCGCCGTCCGTCGTCCTCGCCACAGGTAGGTATCGCACTCCGGCCATCCCGGCCTGGCCGGGTCTGGCTCATTTCACCGGCGAGATCCTGCATTCCGGCGACTTCGGCAACGCCTGGCGTTTCGGTGGCCAGGACGTCCTGGTGGTAGGCGCGGGTAACTCCGCCGCCGATATCGCCGTGCAACTCGCCGCCGACGGCGCGAAGACCATCTGGCTCGCGGTACGTACCCCGCCGCATCTGGTGCGACGCGCGATCGGGCCGTTTCCGTCAGACCTCTTCCTAGAGCTGTTCGCGAGGGTTCCCGCGAGCGTCACCGATCCGGTGATCGCACGGTTGAACCAATTGATGTGGGGTGATCTCTCGCGCTACGGGTTCGGCCGGCCCCCGATGGGACTCAAGGCGACTGTGGAACAGCGCGGCCGTATCCCCACACTTGCCGATGAACTGATCGACAGGGTGCGGGCCGGACGGGTCCAGGTGGTCGCCGCGGTGGACACGATCGACCGGCACCGCGTGATCCTGGCGGACGGATCGGCGGTGACCCCGGATGTGATCATCGCTGCCACCGGCTTCAGCACGGATCTCGACGGGCTGGTGGGGCGCCTGGACGTTTTGGACCGGGCCGGCAACCCCCGCGGCGGCTTCGCCTCGCACCTCGGCCACGGAATGTTCGCAATCGGATACGGGATTCCGCCCAGCGGCCCGCTGCGAGCGATCCGTCGCCACGCCACACCTCTGGCTCGCGAGATCGCCGCGTATCTGCTCGATGTCAGGAGAATCCCATGCAGTCTGTGCTGAGAACCTTCCATCGCGGCGATCAGGACTACGAATTGGCCCGGTGCCGAACCGTGTGGAACGGCCTTGTCCCACAGCGTTTTCCCGAGGTCATCTGCCGGGTCGACGATGCCGCCCAGGTTCCGGCGGCGCTACGGTATGCACGGGCGAATGACCTCACGGTGGGAATCTGTTCGGGTGGGCGCAGCTGGACGGCGAGCCACCTGCGTGACGGTGGCCTACTGCTCGATCTGGCCCACCTGGACCATTGCTGCGTCGACGCCGAATCGATGACCGCGCGCGTCGGTCCGGGCAAGGACGCCAGCGAGTTTGCGCTCGAACTCGATTCGCAAGGCCTGTTCTTCCCCGCCGGTCATTGCACAGGTATCCGCCTCGGCGGCTACCTACTGCAGGGTGGATACGGCTGGAACAGCAGGATGCTCGGACCCGCATGCGAGAGCGTGATCGGAATGGACGTCGTCACAGCTGACGGCGAACAAGTCTTCTGCGACCCGGAACATCACCCCGACCTGTTCTGGGCCGCTCTCGGCTCGGGCCCGGGATTCTTCGCCGTGGTCACCTCGTTCACCGTGCGGGTTCATCCTCGCCCGCAGGCTTTGGGCACGTGTCTGTACATGTACCCCGTCGAGGTCGCAGACGAAATCTTCAGCTGGGGACGCGCCATCAGCCCCGACGTCGACGACCGGGTCGAGCTGCAGATGGTCACCACACGTGGGCTGCCGGGCGCTGGGATAGACGAGCCGATCATCACCATCGCCGCGCCCGTCTTCGCCGACAGCGACGAGCAGGCCACCGAAGCCCTGGCAATCCTGGGCAGTTGCCCGGTGGCCGACCGGGCCATCACTCGACTTCCCTACGCGCCAACGACTTTGGCCAACTGGTATGCCGCGGTGATGAGTAATTACCCTGCGGGTCATCGCTATATCGCGGATAACATGTTCACGTCGGCCTCCGCGGAAGAACTCCTACCGGGAATCCGCGACATCATTGCGACGATGCCACCGCATCCGTCGCAGTTGGTTGTCACCGGCTGGAACCCGTCGGCGCAACGCGCAGACATGGTCTACGGCCTGGAGGACGAGTTCTACCTGGCGCTGTTCACCGCATGGCGCAACCCCGCCGACGACGAAAAGTACTGCGAGTGGGCGCAATCCAACATGGCGGCGATGTCACACCTGGCGACCGGCATCTCGCTGGCCGACGAGAACCTCTGCCGGCGCGGCGCGAAGTTCATCACCGACGCCAACATGACACGACTTGAAAAGATCCGCGCCAGCTATGATCCGGAGCGTCGATTCCACAGCTGGCTGGTTGACGGCTGAGCGCTGAGCGGATTTACAGCGAGCGCTCGAGGAGGACCTGGCCACTGTCGGCGGCAACCACCTGCACCGAGGCGATCTGCTCCATCGGCGTCGAGATACTGCCGGCCGGGGTCGCGGAGTGGCCGGGTTCGGCCACCCACGTCGCCAACCGGGTCTGGCTGCCGTCGCGACCCACCACCACCATCGCCAACGTGTCATGGTGAGCGTCCGGGGGTGCCAGGCAGTAGCACTTGAGGTTGATGAACGTCCCCCACCGTTCGCTGGACAGCGAAATGGTCGACGTCAGCAGCTTGGTGCCGACCTGGGCCATCTGCTGCGCCGACGTGGTCGGCTGAGAAGGCGTCCCGACGAATCCGTTGACCCCCACCAGCACTCCGATGCCCAGCACCACGGCCGCTGCAGCGGAGGCCAGCCAGGTCAGCCGGGTACGACGACGTCGCCAGCGGACCGTTTCCAGCAACGACGGCAGCAATTCCGGTGGCTTGGGCGCCGGTCCCGCCTCGTTGATCGCGACCACGTCGTCGCGGCTCAACTGCGAGAGCAGCGCCGGGATGCCGCTGAGCACGGCGACGGCTTCCCGGCAGGACGCGCAATCCGCCAGATGGGTTTCGAATTCGCGCCGCTCGGCGCCCGACAACGACCCCAGCACATATGCGGCATCCCACGTCGCGTAGGGGTGCGCGTCCCCGGGCTGATCTGGTTTCACCGGCCAAGTCATGTCATCCACCTCCTGTCACGCTCAAGTTCTCCGAGTCCCGTCATCGGGTGACTCCCAGTTCCTGCAGAGTGAGCCGCAGCGCGCGCACGGCGTAATGCAGGCGCGACTTCACGGTTCCCTCTGCGATATTCAGATCGTTGGCAATCTGAGCGGTCGTCCAGCCACGGTAGTACGACCGCTCGATCACCGCCCGGTGCTCGACGGACAGTTGGGCCATCGCCTCGGCGATCAGCAGCCGATCCAGCGCCGCGTTCACTTCGTCCGGCGTCGACTGCTCCGGCGCGCCCTCCTCGTCGGTCGAGCCGACGACGTTGCGGAACCGGGCGCTGCGTCGATCGTCGATGATCATGTTGCGGGCGACGGTGAACAACCAGGCCCGCGCCGAACGCTCGGTGTCGCCGATGACCTCCGGATGTTGCCAGGCCCGCAACAAGGTTTCCTGGACGACGTCCTCGGACTGGCTGGCGTCGCCGGTCAACCGCAACGCATACCGCCACAACACGGCGGCATGCTCGTCGTAAAGCGCTTTCATCAGAGCGGCCTCAGCAGCCCCGGTGCCGGCCACACGAGCCACCTGATCACCTCCCGTTACTCATACGAGTCATCAGGGAGTTTGGTTCAAACCGTGAGGATGCGCGGACCGTCTTCAGTGACGGCCACGGTGTGTTCCCAGTGCGCGGCGCGTGAGCCGTCGACGGTGGTCACCGTCCACTGATCGTCGAGGACGACGGTCTTTCCGGTTCCCAGTGTCAGCATCGGCTCAATGGCCAGCACCGAACCCACGGCGAGGGTCGGGCCCCGCCCCGGCGAGCCTTCGTTGGGGAGGAACGGGTCCATGTGCATCTGCCGGCCGATGCCGTGGCCGCCGTAACCCTCGACAATGCCGAATGCGCGGTCGTAGCGGGAGGCGGCGGCGTGCGTACCGGTTTCGATGGCATGCGCGACGTCGGTCAGCCGGTTGCCGGCGACCATCGCCGCGATCCCGGCTTCCAGGGAGTCCCTGGTCGCTTGGGACAACGCCGCGTCAGCGGGGATCAGGTTGCCCACCCCGAAGGTGACGGCCGCGTCGCCGTGCCAACCGTCCAGCACCGCGCCGCAGTCGATGGACACCAGGTCGCCGGGCACCAAAACCTCTGCGGCGGAAGGGATTCCGTGCACGACGCGGTCGTTGACCGACGAGCAGATCGACGCCGGGTAGCCGTGGTAGCCGAGGAAGGACGGGATGGCGCCGGCCTCGCGTATCACCGACTCGGCGATCTCGTCGAGACTCAGAGTGGACACGCCGGCCACCGCCGCCGATTGGACCGCTTTCAGGGCGGCGGCAACGACGGCACCGGCCGCCGCCATCGCATCAAGCTCACCGGCAGTGCGCTGCGGTACCACTTTGCGGCCCCGCAGCCGTGCCAGGGCGCCCATGATTACTGACCCAGGACCTGCAACGCGCGAGCGAACACCTCATCCAAGGTACCGACGGCGTCGACGGTCTTCAGCTCGTCGCTGTAGTAGTCCAGAAGCGGCGCGGTTTCTTCGCGGTAGACCTTCATCCGGTTGCGGATGACCTCTTCGGTGTCGTCGGCGCGACCACGGCCGGTGAGGCGGGTCAGCAGTTCGTCCTCGGAGACCCGGAATTCGACCACCGCGTCGATGTCGGTGCCGCGTCGTTCCAGCATCTCGTGCAGCGCCTTGGCCTGTTCCACCGACCGCGGATAGCCATCGAGAATGAAGCCGTTGGCGGCGTCCGGGTCATTGAGCCGGTCGTCCACGAGTTCATTGGTCAGTGAGGACGGCACCAGGTCGCCGGCGTCCAGGTAGCGCTTGGCCTCCACGCCCAGCTTGGTGCCTTCTTGGATATTGCTGCGGAACAGTTCGCCGGTGGAGATGTGTGGGATCCCCAGCTTTTCGGCCAGCTTCTCGGCTTGCGTCCCCTTGCCCGCCCCAGGCGGTCCCAGCAATACCACTCTCACTTGAGGAACCCTTCATAGTTGCGCTGCATGAGCTGACTCTCGATCTGTTTGACCGTATCCAACCCGACGCCAATCATGATCAGAACCGCGGTCCCCCCGAAGGGTAGATTCTGTATCCCGCCGCTGTTGCCGATCTGCAGGAACAAGTTGGGCAGCACGGAGATCACACCGAGGTAGATCGAGCCGGGAAGAGTAATCCGGCTCAGCACAAAGCGCAGATAATCGGCGGTCGGACGTCCGGGCCGAATGCCGGGAATGAAGCCGCCGAATTTCTTCATTTCGTCGGCACGCTCATCCGGATTGAACGTGATCGACACGTAGAAGTACGTGAAGAAGATGATCAACCCGAAATAGATGCTGATATAGACCGGGCTACTGGGATCCGAAAGGTAACTTCCGACGAATTTGTCCCACCAACTGTGGCCGCCACCGCCGCTCCCGCTACGAACCAGCTGAGTGATCAGATTCGGAATGTAAATCAGCGACGACGCGAAAATGACCGGGATAACGCCGGCCTGGTTGACCTTCAGCGGGAGGTACGTCGACGTGCCGCCGTACATCCGTCGGCCCACCATGCGCTTCGCGTACTGGACCGGAATCCGGCGCTGGCCCTGCTCGACGAACACCACGCCGACGATGATGACCAGTGCGGCCGCACACACGGCCGCAAAGATCATCCCGCCCCGGCTCTGCAGGATCTGATTGCCTTCGGCGGGGATGCGGGCGGCGATGCCGACGAAGATCAACAGCGACATGCCGTTGCCGATACCGCGCTCGGTGATCAGCTCGCCCATCCACATCACCAGTGCGGCACCGGCCGTCATCACCATCACGATGACGATCTCGGAGAAGATGGTCTGGTTGGCCAGGATGTCCAGCGAGCAGCCCTGTAGCAAACCGCCGTTGGCGGCCAGCGCCACGATGCTGGTGGCCTGCAGGACGGCCAGCGCGATCGCCAGATAACGCGTGTACTGCGTCATCTTGGCCTGACCGGCCTGACCCTCCTTCCGCAGCTCTTCGAAGCGGGGGATCACCACGGTGAGCAGCTGCACGATGATGCTCGCGGTGATGTACGGCATCACCCCCACCGCGAAGACGGTGAGCTTCAGCAAGGCACCACCGGAGAACAGGTTGATCAGGGAGTAGATCTGACCGGCTTGGCCGCCGCTGGCTTCTTTGATGCACTGCTGCACGTTGGGGAAGTTGACGCCGGGTGAGGGCAGTGCGGCGCCGACGCGGTACAGGACGACGATGCTCAGCGTGAAGAGGATCTTCCGTCTCAGGTCGGCTGTCCGCAGCGATGAGATGAAAGCCGAAAGCACTCTTCCTCCTGCGCAGCCGAACTCTGGTCGCGGCATGCCAACCGGGACTGGCCGGCTGGTTCCAATGTCTGGTCGTTCCTGGGTTCATCTCGCGTCACGCGTCCAAAACCAGCACGCCAAGACGTACGGCCGGCCACGATGCAAGCGCGTCAAACCGTGTACGAGACTAACAGCTGGTGCGTGCTGGTCCGCCCAGGGTGGCCTCCGCTGACAGGAGACGGTCAACTTTTCCGCGTGACGACGATGCACGGCGCAGCCGTGAGGAGGAGTCGCGCAATCCGGCAGGAGCGTACAGTCTGGATGACTCGTTATATTTGCTAAGTATTAGATCGCACTTTTTCGGGAGCAGCTAGATGACTCAAACGGGCAGCGCACGGTATGAAGGCGACACCTGGGACCTGGCGTCCAGCGTGGGCCTGACGGCCACCATGGTCGCGGCGGCACGGGCCGTGGCAGCGCGCGACACCCACGGCGCCGGCGCGGTGGCCTCAGACTCCTACGCCGAGCCGCTGGTCCGCGCGGTGGGCGTCGACTTCTTTACCCGGCTGGCCAGCGGTGAGCTTGCGCTGGCCGAACTCGACGAGGAAACGGCGACCGGCACCGTGCACTTCGCCAATGCGATGGCCATCCGGACCCGGTTCTTCGACGACTTCTTCCGCTCCGCGACGGACGCCGGCATCCGGCAGGCCGTCATCCTGGCCGCGGGCCTGGACTCCCGCGCATTCCGGCTGCCCTGGCCGCCGGGAACCACTGTGTTCGAGGTCGACCAGCCACAGGTGATCGAGTTCAAGACCGCGACGCTGTCCGGTTTGGGCGCCCAGCCCACCGCGGACCGCCGCACCGTGGCGGTCGACCTGCGCGAGGACTGGCCCGCGGCGTTGCGTAAGGCCGGCTTCGACCCCACCCAGCGCACCGCATGGATTGCCGAGGGATTGCTGGGTTACCTGCCCGCCGACGCCCAGGATCGGCTGCTGGATCAGATCGGTGCGCTCAGTGTCCCGGGAAGCCGCTTCGCGACCGAGGGGCTGCTGGACATCAACGAGCTCAACCAGGAGGACCTGCGCACCCGGATGAAGCGGCAGAACGAGCGGTGGAGCCGGCACGGCCTGGACTTCGACATGGCCGCGCTGGTGTATTTCGACGATCGCACCGACGCGGGAACCTACCTGGCCGCTCACGGCTGGGAGACGACCAGCCTGCGCAACTCCGAGTTGTTCGCCCAGCACGGCTTGGAGCCGGCATCCGGTGACGACGCCCCGTTCGGCGAGGTGGTCTACCTGAGCGCGGAGCGGCAGTAACCATGGCGACCACCGAACGCTCCGCCGGAGACAGCTGGGATTTGGCCTCGAGCGTGGGCGCGACCGCGACCATGGTCGCCGCCGCGCGTGCGGTGGCCTCCGCGCAGGACAACCCGATCATCAGCGACCCGTTCGCGGCGCCGTTGGTGCGGGCGGTCGGGCTGGACTTCTTCACCCGACTGGTCGACGGCGACCAGCCGATAGAGCAGGCGCTGCCCGACGCGGCCGACGGACGTGACCTGCAATTCGAGACGGACTCGATCGCGGTGCGCACCCGCTTCTTTGACGACTTCTTCCTCGACGCGGCCCGCAACGGAGTGCGCCAAGCCGTGATCCTGGCCGCCGGACTGGATGCCCGCGGCTACCGGCTGCCCTGGCCCCGCGGCACCGTGGTGTACGAGGTCGACCAGCCCCAGGTCATCGAGTTCAAGAACTCAGCGATGACGGCGCTGGGCGCCACGCCGTCGGCCCACCGCAAGGCAGTCAGCATCGACCTGCGAGATGACTGGCCGGAAGCGTTGCGCCACAGTGGATTCGACCCTTGTCAGGCAACCGCCTGGAGCGCCGAGGGCCTGCTGATGTACCTCCCGCCGGAGGCGCAGGATCTGCTGTTCGACAACATCACCGCGCTCAGCGGACCCGGTAGCAGAGTCGCCACCGAATACCATCCCGATTCGGGCGTACCCATGAGTCAGCGCGCCCAGCAGTTCAACCAGCGCTGGGCGAACCTGGGTTGCGACATCAACCTGTCGAACCTCTTCTACGACGGCGAGCGCAACAACGTCGTCGATTACCTGAACGCGGCGGGATGGACGGTGACCACCCGGCCACGACGGGAATTCTACGCGGACTACGGTCGCGTCTTCCCCGACGACCCCGACTCGGCCACCCTGCGCAACATCGTCACCGTCATCGCGACACGCTGAAGCCGTAGAGGTCGAAGTTGTGCGGCAGCGGCTTGGCCGGGTTGAGCCGATCGCCGGACAGGCTGGTGGCACCGGCGTCGATCAGGTGAGCCAGCACCGCTTGACCCAGAAATATCGACAGGTCCGCTCCGGGGCACACCTGGGGCCCGTGGCTGAAGAAGTTGTATGACCAGTCGTCACCGGCGCCTCCGCTGACCCACTCCCCCGGCGAGAACCGGTCGGCGTACGGGATACGTTGCCGATTGCGGTGATTGAAGACGTTGTAGATCAGCACCTGGCGTCCCTCGGGCAGCACGGCGCCACTGGGGAATTCGACGTCCCGGGTGGTGACCCGGCCGAACAACTGAGTGGTGGGCCACAGCCGCATCGCTTCGAACAGGCAGCCGGCCAGGTACTCCAGCTTGGCGATGCCCGCGGCGGAGCCGATATCCGCGTCGGCCATCTCCGCCTTGACTTCGTTGAGCTGCTCGTCGTGGCTTGATAACACCCCGAGCGTGCGAAATGTGTTGGCGGCCAGCGTGTCTCCCATCGCGAACATCCAGTGCACCAACTGGCCGGCAGGTACGGAGCCGGGGTCGGGCGCCAGCGGGATGAGGGCAGCCAGACTGCCTTCCGGCGGATCGGCGAGATAACCCTCGATCCGCGCGATGAATTCGCCGTACTGCGGCGCGGGTTCGTCGGGCATCTTGTTGCCGGCCGACATCATCTCGCCGAGCATCTCGGTGAGGCCCTCGTCGTCGGCGGCGGGATCACCGAACAGCACCCGACGCGTCAGACGCTGGAACGCCTTGTTGGCCGCCGGCCAGTCGATTTTGTCGCCGGCCAACTCTTGAGCGGTCTGGACGGCGACATCGGCGAACGGTTGCGCAAGCCGGTGTACCGGTTTGCCGGTGTCCAGCACGGCCTCGGCGAACTTGCGCCGCTCCTGCCACTGGCGACCGCCGGACAGTGTCAGCGCGTCAGGCTGAAATGCCCTCATGCCCTTGCGTTTCGCCTCCGGGTCGGAGGCGAACGGGTCGGGAGAGCCGCCCAGCACGAACTTCAGGTCGTCGGGATGGTGCACCAGCAGGGCCTCGTCCTTGGCGACCCGCACATAGAACGGTGCCGGACCGTAGCTGCGCACCATCCCGTCGACCAACCGGTAGCCCAGGTAGTCGGCACCCACGGTGGAAGCGACCCGGCTGGGCAACTCCCGCTTGTTGAACAGCCCCAGAATCACGTTGGGGACGGCGACCTGCGCGGTGAACCTGATGCCTTCCAGGGTGGACGCGTGCTTGAAATCCTCAGCC
Organism: Mycobacterium paragordonae; assembly: GCF_003614435.1. NCBI lineage: Bacteria > Bacillati > Actinomycetota > Actinomycetes > Mycobacteriales > Mycobacteriaceae > Mycobacterium > Mycobacterium paragordonae. The sequence goes on along the minus strand of NZ_CP025546.1, from coordinate 1,249,905 downwards.
ACGGGTTAGGACCCCCAGGGGATGTAGGCACGAACGGTGTCGGCGAGTTGCACCACCCGGCGCTTCTTTCCCTCCGCCGGCGCACCCAGCTTCGGCCATGGCGCGAACACCCGCTCCACATCGCCGATCACCGTCTCGAGCTCCGGATAGTGGCGCAGCAGCACGTCTTTCATCGTCGTGTGGTTCACCCAGTCGTAGCCGATCTGGGTGTAGACCTCGGGCCGGAAGTCCTTGGTGAAGAATCGGTCACTCTTCAGCCGGCGTGAGGCCATCAGAATGAAGATGCGAAACGCGGTGTCGGAGAAGCCGAAGCCCTTGGGCGGCTGCTCGGCCTGCATCCCGATCTGCAGATCGACCGCATCCACGTCGCCGTTGTAGACCTCGTTGATCTCCTTGGCCCACTGCTTATTGGGCGTGATGTCGTCGATGCTCTTGCGGCGCGGCATCCGCAGGGCTTCGCGGAAGTCGTTGTAGCGGGGCACCCCGCGTTCCCGGTCCCGCACGATGTCCAGCGTGGCCAGGTCGGTGACCTGCCCGTCCACCCGGGTGAGCTGGCGCAGCGCGTTCGGGTAGTTGTGCAGGCACACCGCTCCCGCGCTGGCCAGACCGAACGAGTACCACATGTCGCCGAATTCCATGCGGTCCATGAAGTCGCGGGTGAAACGCCCTTGTAGCTCGGTGAATTCGCGCTTCTCCAGGTGCTCTCCGGATGCCAGCGAGAAGAAGTTCCAGTCGTCGGGAATCAGCGGGTGCATGCGGTAGACCGAGACGAATTCCTCGGTGAGGGAGAACGGGGCGGAATGGTGATCGGTCGGCGAGCCGATGATGCCTGACAGCGCTTCGCTGTCACCGACGCGACCGATGCGGTCGCGGAACGTCTCACCCAGGGCGCCATACCAGTTGGCGTTCATGCCGATCTGCAGTGCGGGGTGGCGCAGGACGCAGGTCGTCCATTCGACGGTGTGGATCTTGGCGATCAGCGCCGAGACCACCAGGACGCCGAGTTCGAAGAGACGCTGGTCGTCGAAGCTGGGGTAGGCCTTCTTCAGGGCATCGCACACGGCGTTGTGTTCACGGGCGAAAAGCGTGTGCAGGATGCCCACTCCGACCCACCAGTTCTCCCGCATGCCGGTGAGGTCGATACCGGGGATGTCGCTCTTGGGCAGTCGGCCGTCGTCGCCGACCTTGATCTTGCCATCGACGAAGGTCCTCACCTCGGCCTGCCGCTCCCGGCCGCTGCCGTAGATCTGCGAGCCGTCCCACCAATGGGTTTCGACGTTGCTGAATACCGGCGCCGGACACCCGTCCACGATCTCGCCGCGCGGCGGGATGGTGCAGCGAATCCGCATCGGATCCTCGGGGAACTCGTCACCCTTGCGCAGCGGGATGTCGATTGTCTTGTCCGCCAGGCCATCGCCATGGAAGAACCAGTTGTGGTTCTCGAACTGCAGCCACGCCGCGGCCAGCGCATTGATGATTCCCGCGGGCTTGAATTCGTCGCGGGCCATCAACCGCCGGCTGATCAACCGTGGGTCCGGGTCGAGCAGTCGCTTGGTATCGGTGACTGTTTTCGCCTGCGGAACGTTGCGCCCGAAGCCGGTTCCTTTTGCGCCCATCCATGGTTCGGAGAGGTCGTTCCACGTGCCGTCCGGGGTGCGGGCCCGCTTGACTTCCTCGGTGGCCTCGCCGAGATCGTCCTTGGGACGGATTCCGTCGCCTTCAAAAAGGTTGTGGTCGCGTAGATCATTGCGCAGGCCGGCCAGCGCCTTGAGCTGCAGAACCAGCGAGGGATGCTCATACCATTGACGACTCACCTGGACCACCGTTCTGTAGAAGTTGCCAAGGCCCATTGGGAGTGCGAGGAAAACGCAAGAGGCATAACGGATTTAGCGCCGATCGGGCATGTTGGCTCAACCGATGGCACATAAACCCCCGCCAGTGGGCTGTGACGGTAATACGGACGGCTCGATCTTAAGCGCGTGTGACGAGCGTGTAAATGAACTGACGAAGACCCCGCGCGGCGTCAGCCGCAGCGGGGTCGCGTCCCGGCGGTGTTACCCGGCGTTGGCCGCAGGCGCCCGAACGACCATCGGCACGGCCGGGAAGGCCCAGGCCATCTCTGAGCGCGACTTGCGCAGCGCCGCCGTGCCGTAGCCCTTCTTCCGGTGCTCGGGATGGATCCAGATCCTGACGTTCACTTCACCGTTGAGGAGTTCACCGAACACCATGCCGACCTTCTCGCCGGCGTCGACGGCCACGAACCAGACGGCCTCTTCGTCGTGCAGACGCTTGAGCGCCTTGCTGATCTCGTCGTCGATGCTGCCGGCGGGTGCACCGGAGCCGTCGCCGGCGGCCTTGATCTCGTCGGTGCGGGTCGTGAAGATGTCACGGTCCTGCGCGGCGGAGAAGGGACGCAGCTCGAGGGTCTCCCCCGAACTTGCCGGCCGGTCGCTGAGGGCGAAGCTGAGTTGCTTGTTCAGGTCGTCGAGCTCCGCGAGGATCTTCGCGCGCGCGTCCTGGGTCAGTTGGTCGAACGACATGCTCATCACGGCTTCGGCAGCAAGGTGCGAGGTACCCAGCAGCTCGACGATGGCCTCGACCGCCGCCGACTTGTTCTTCGCCTCGACGATGGCATCGGCGACCTCGTGCCGGCGCTCCAACGCGGCAAGCAAAGCGTCTGCGATCTCTCGACGGGCTGCGGTCTGGTCGTGATCAGTCATTGCACTAGCGTAGAACGACGGAGCGCGGACCGCGCTACGGGTTAGGCCAGCCGTGATCCGCTCAGCTCCAGGAAGCGGCGGTACCGATCTTTCGTCGGCCCCACCCACTCGGACCGGGGCTCGACCACCCGCTCGACCGCGGCCCACCGGGCCGCGTCGGTGATCACCGATTCCAGGCCCACCGCCATCCGCGCGAGGAACGCAGCGCCCAGCGCGGCCCCTTCGGCCACCGCGGACACCTCGACGGGTCGACCGGTCGCATCGGCGATGGCCTGCATCCACGGTTGCACGCGGGTGCCGCCGCCGGAGGCGATGATGCGGCGCACCGGCGCACCACTCAACTCGAGGATCTGCCGGACCACGAAGCCCGACGCTTCGTAGGCTGCCCGGCGCACGGACGCGGCGTCCTGGGTGAGGTCCACGCCGTGCAGTGCCGCGCGGCGATCGGGATCGTGGAACGGCGTGCGTTCACCACGGATGTAGGGCATCCACACCGGCACCCGCCTCGGATCAGCGCTAAGCGGATCAGCTTGCGCAACAACCCGATCCACCCAGCCGAGGAACAATCCTCCGGCATTGCTCGCCCCGCCGATCTGGCTCTTACCGACCGCGGTGTGCGGAATGGTCCACAGGCCGGGCACCTGCCGGGCCTCGGCAACGGTGATCCACACGATGAGGGTGGTGCCGCACAAGACCAGTACGTCGCCGTCGTGATCGGCACCGGCGACGATCTGCTCGCACAGGGCGTCGATAGCCCCGGTGGCCAGCACCGCCGACGTGCCGCGGACCTGCCCGACCGGTTTGCCGAAGGTCTCGACCCGCGGCATCTGATCGACCGTGGCGCCGCGGTCGGCGAGGGCCGAGGCATTCCAGCCCGTCCCGTCGAACAGTGGCAGCGACGTGATCGCGGTGGCGAAGTCGATCACCGCCTCCCCCGCCAGCGCGTGGTTGGCGACCGCAGGCGCCGGCCAGTACCCGGCCGCACCGGGCGCCTCGGCGGCCGTCCACCGCAGGAACTCGGCGGCCTCGCCGACCGCGGGCACCGGCTGCTCGGCGGCGTCGGGCACCCGGCCGCGGCTGTCGCCGTACAACAGCCCCGGCGTGATGGGTCGGCCTTCGGTGTCGACGGCAGTCAACGACGGGACCATCGACGACACGGCCACCGCTTTGGCATCCGGCCGATTCAGCCGGCCCAGGGCCGTGACAGGTCCTTCGCGCCACGCTTCTTCCGCGTTGTGCTCCAGCCGATCAGGGGCCGGGACCAGCAGCTGATGCGGAATGCGCGCCCGCGCGTGCACCCGGCCGCTCTCGTCGACCGCGACCGCCTTCGCCGCCGTCGTGCCGACGTCGATGCCGATTGTGACGTCTTCGCGTGACACGGGCGCCACGGTACGCCAGCATTGAGTTTCGTGACATCTCGACCACGTGCCCTGGTGACCGCCCCGCTGCGCGGCCCTGGGTTCGTCAAGCTCGCCGAACTGGCCGACGTGGTGTACGACCCCTGGATAGAGCAGACACCGCTGCGCATCTACAACGCTGACCAGCTGGCCGAACGGATCACCGCTGAATCCGCCGATATTGTTGTGGTGGAAAGCGATTCGGTCAAGGGACCGGTGTTCGAACTGGGACTGCGCGCTGTCGCGGCGACCCGCGGCGACCCCAACAACGTCGACATCGCCGGTGCCACGGCGGCCGGCATTCCGGTGCTCAACACCCCGGCGCGCAACGCCGACGCGGTCGCCGAGATGACGGTCGCGCTGCTCCTGGCGGCCACCCGCCGCCTGGTCGCTGCCGACGCGGATGTGCGCAGCGGCAACATCTTTCGTGACGGCAGCATTCCATATCAGCGATTCCGCGGCTGGGAGATCGCCGGGCTCACCGCCGGGCTGGTAGGCCTGGGCGCCGTCGGCCGGGCCACCGCATGGCGGCTGTCGGGACTGGGTCTGCGGGTCATCGCGCACGACCCCTACTGCGACGACGCTCACCACACGCTGGAGCAGTTGCTCGCCGAGTCCGACGTCGTCTCCCTGCACGCGCCGGTCACCGACGACACCGTCGGGATGATCGGAACCGAACAGTTCGCCGCCATGCGTGACGGTGTCGTCTTCCTCAATTCCGCTCGGGCTCAACTGCACGACATCGACGCGCTCGTCGACGCGCTGCAGACCGGCAAGGTGGCGGCCGCGGGTCTGGACCATTTCGCCGGCGAATGGCTGCCCACCGATCACCCGCTCACCGCGATGCCCAACGTCGTCCTGACCCCCCACATCGGCGGCGCGACGTGGAACACTGAGGCACGGCAGGCACAGCTGGTCGCCGACGATCTGGAGGCGCTGCTGTCCGGCGGGAGGCCCGCCCATATCGTCAACCCGGAGGTGCTGGGCAGATGAAATTCGTTGATAACGCGGAAGACGCCGTGCTGGCGGCAGCCAAGGACATGCTGCGCCGAGGGCTGGTCGAGGGCACCGCCGGGAACATCTCGGCCCGGCGCTCCGACGGCAACGTGGTGATCACGCCGTCGTCTGTCGACTACGCGGACATGGTCCTCGACGATCTGGTCCTGGTGGACCCCGACGGCGCCGTGCTGCAAGCCAAGGACGGCCGCATGCCCTCGACCGAGATGCAGCTCCACCTGGCGTGCTATCAGGCGTTCGACGACATCGGCAGCGTCATCCACAGCCACCCGGTGTGGGCCACCATGTTCGCCGTCGCGCACCAGCCGATCCCGGCCTGCATCGACGAGTTCGCGGTGTACTGCGGCGGGGACGTGCGCTGCGCCGAGTACGCCGCGTCCGGCACTCCCGACGTCGGCGCCAACGCGGTCAAGGCATTGGAAGGACGGGGCGCCGCTCTCATCGCCAATCACGGCCTGGTGGCCGTGGGACCGCGACCCGACAAGGTAATGCACATCACCGCACTGGTCGAGCGCACCGCGCAAATCGCCTGGGGCGCAAGGGCACTGGGTGGATTCGTGCCGGTACCTGAGGAAGTGAACCGGAACTTCGCCGGTGTGTACACCTACCTGCGCAGTCTCTGATCCATCCGCCGACTGTGCATTCTGCGACGCGACACGCGCAGAATGCGTCGTGTAGTTCCCACTCGCCGAGGAGGACGTGATGGGTTCGGTTGAGCTGGGACGCGCCGTCGTGACGCGGGTGCTGGAGCTGCGGTTCGACCTGCCGACCCGGGCCTTTCCGCACACGCCGCCCGGCCGGTGGCGCGACAACGCCGACCTGCTGGCGCCGGACTTCTTCGACCCCGATACCGATCAATGGCACATCGCGATCCAGAGCTGGGTGATCGAAGTCGACGGACTGACGGTTGTCGTGGACACCGGCGTCGGCAACGACCGGACTCGCCCGCAGATGCCGCCGCTGGACCACTTGAACACCGGCTACCTCACGGCGCTGCAATCGGCCGGCGTCGACCGCAATGCCGTCGACGTGGTGGTCAACACCCACGTCCATTCCGATCACGTCGGGTGGAACACCATGCTGCACGACGATGCGTGGTTGCCGACATTCCCGAACGCCCGGTACCTGGTGCCGCAGGCCGACTACCGGCACTTCCACCCCGACGGGGCAGCGGCACAACAGGATCCGCGCACCGAGGAGGAAGCGCTGCAACAGCTCGGTAACCGGCTGGTGTTCGAGGACAGCGTCCTGCCGGTGGATGCGCAAATCGTCCAATGGTCAGACGACTACGAGATCAGCCCTGCCCTGCGATTACGCCCCGCGCCGGGGCACACCCCCGGATCCTCGGTGCTGTGGCTCGACGCGGGCCGGCCGGCGGTCTTCGTCGGCGATCTGACCCACAACCCGATACAGGTGCGCCGCCCCGACGACCCCTGCGCCTTCGACATCGACCAAGGCGCCGCCGCCGTTACCCGCCGCCGGATCTTCTCCGAAGCCGCCGCGGCCGGGGCGGCCGTCGTACCCGCGCACTACCCAGGACACGGAGGCGCAACGCTGCGCACCGTCGCCGACCGCTTCGAGGTCGACCAGTGGCTGGACATCGAGTCGCTCTAGCTCAATGTCACCGGCACGGACTCGTACACGGTCATATTGTTGGCCAGGTGCGGTAGCCGGAGCCTGGGTTCGCCGAGTTCAATGTTGTTGGTAGGCAGCAGAATCTCGTCGAGGGCGGCCCTGACCTCGGCCCGGGCCAGCATCGCCCCCAGGCAATGATGGGCACCTCCGCCACCGAAAGACTGGTGCGGGTTGGGATCACGGCGGATGTCGAAGCGATAGGGATCAGCGAAGACGTCCTCGTCTCGGTTGGCCGAACGCAGCATGGTGACCACCCGTGCGCCCTGCGGAATCATGGTGTCGCCCAGCACCACGTCCCTGGTCGCCCCACGCACCCAGAAGATGATCGGCGTGGAGTAGCGGATCACCTCCTCGACCGCGGTGGCCCGTGCCTGCGGATCATCGCGGTAGACCGCCGTTTGGTCGGGGTTCGCGACAAAGGCGCGAATGCCGTCACACAACGCATTTCGGGTGGTGTCCGCCCCGGCCAGACCGAGGATGAAGAAAAAGATCTCCAGCTCGTTGGCGGGCAGCAGGAAGGTCTCCCCCGATTCCGCGGTGATCTCCGTGGTGCACAGCGCGCTCCAGATGTCGTCCACGGGATGTTCACGTTTATGGGCGGTCAACTCGCTGGGGTACTGGAACAATTCGAGGAAGGGCATCAAGTCGTCACCATCGGGAACCGACAGTTGCCCGCCCGCGGTCTTCAACACTTTGTCGATCAGTTCGAACACGCGCGGCCGGTCGGCTTCGGGAATCCCGACGATATCACCGATCACCGAAATCGGAAGTCCCGCAGCAAGATCGACGAATTCGCCACCACCGTCGCGCAGCAGCGCGCCGGCCATTTCCTTGGCCCGGGCGCGAATGCCGTCCTCCAATCTCGCCACGGCTCGCGGCGTGAAGGCACGGGTGATCACCCGGCGGCGGACGGTGTGATCCGGCGGATCCAGACTCACGATGGCCGGGTACGCGTCGAACAGGGGTACATCCTGGATCAGGGGGCCGCGGGTGGCGGTGAACGACTCGTAGTCGCGGTGCACCCGCGCAACGTCGGCGTGCCGAGTGCAGACCCAGAATTCGCGGCCGACAGCCGATCTGACGTCGTCGGTGAGTTTTTGGTGAAACACCGGGATGCGGGCGCGCAACTGCGCGAACAGCTCATCAGGGAACTCCGACGCCCACAGTTCAGGGTCGGCAAGATCGATCGCGGTATCCGTCATGAAGCCTCCGTTATCTCGTTGCGCAGACCGCTGAGGATCAGGCGTAAGCCGTAGGAGAACGCGCCGTCGCTGGGCCCGTCGGCCGTGCGGTGCAGATGTTCGAGTTGCACCGAGCCCAGTAGGTGGACGTACAGCGCCGCGTGTGCCGCCTCGAAATACTCTGCCTGCAGACCCGATTCGTGCAGGATGCGGCGGGTGGCGCGGTCCATCTCAGTCGCCGCCGCGGTGTGCGGATGCCCCTGCAACAGGCCGGCGATGCCCGGAACTTCGACGAGCACCTGCCACGCGTTCATGTAGAGCGCGACCAGCCGGGATTCCCAGTCGCCCTGCTGTGGAACCTGGATCTGCGCCAAAACCGATTCGATCAGCAGATCGAGCAGTTCGGACTTGTCGCGTACGTGGTAGTACACCGAGGACGGCCTGGTCCCCGCTTCTGCCGCCAGCTCGCGCATCGTCACCTTGTGCACGCCGACGCGTTTGGCCAGTTGCCACAGGTGCTTGATCAGATGCTCGCGATCCAGAGCGCCGTAGCGCAATACCGGCGCTTCCATGCCGCCCCCATTTCGAACAGTGTTCTGATTAGAACAGTGTTCGAGTCGGGCTGTCAACGGTTACCGTTGGGCATGCGGCGAGTCGTGCAATGGTCCACCGGCAATATCGGCAAGCGGGCGCTGGGCATCCTGCTCGACCGTGACGACGTCGAAGTGGTGGGCGTGCACGCGTTCGGTACGGACAAAGTGGGTCGCGACGCCGGTGTGCTGGCCGGCCGAGAACCCGCCGGGCTGAACGCGACCGACGACGTCGATGCGCTGCTGGACCTGGCGCCGGATTGCGTGAACTACATGCCACGCCTCATCGACTACGAGCTGGTGGCCAGGATGCTGGGCCGGGGCATCAACGTCGTCACGACGGGCGACTTCCTGACCGGCAGCCACCACCCGGCCGAGTGCGCGGCGCTCGAGACGGCGGCCCGGGCGGGCTGCGCGACCTTTCTGGGCACCGGGTTCGAGCCGGGATTCATCAACGTGGTCGCCGGCTTCCTCACCGGCGCCTGCCCTCGCGTGCGCAACGTCCGGTTGGCGGAAACGTTGGACTGCACCACTTATCCGGTCCGCGACGCCTGGCGGGTGCTGGGGTTCGGCAAGCCACCGCGGCAACGGATCACGCCGATCGACCCGGCCACCCAGCGCTTCGGCCTCGGTTACTTCGAGACGCTGGACATGGTTGCCGCCATGCTGGGCGCCGAACTCGACGGTAAGGAGGCTTTCGTCGAAAACGCGGTGGTGAAGCAGGATTTGGATCTCGGCTGGACGACCTACGAGGCCGGTACCGTCGGTGGCCAGCGCCGGACCTACCGCGGATTGCGCAACGGGAGGCCGGTGATAGAGCTGGCCATCTGCTGGACCATGAGCAGCGACGGGCTCGACCCGCAATGGGAGGATCCGGAAGGCTTCAGCATCGTGATCGACGGGCAGCCGTACGTCGACGCGACGATCCGCTTCGGGCGTCCCGGCGAGGACGCGATGACCGTGTTGATGGACAGCACCGCCGTCGCGGCCGTCAACGCCATCCCGTTCGTGTGTGACGCGGCGCCGGGCGTGATCAACCCGATAGACCTGCCTGTCACCGGATCCTATGGGGCCCTGGGCTAGCTAGCGCGCCTTGCGCTGCCCCTGTAGTTCACAACCGGCGCGCATGGCCGGCACGCCACTGACGCGGCGAGCCGCCGTGCGCCCGGCTGAAGAGCCGGCTGAAGTATCCGGCGTCCGCTATGCCGACGCGCCTGGCGACTTCGCCGACGGGTAGATCGGTCTCGGCCAACAGCTCCCGCGCTTCGGCCATGCGCCGTTCGATGATCCATTCCTGCACCGTCCGCCCGGTGCGTCGGCGGACCACCGTGGTCAGGTGTCCGGGCGTCATGCCGACCTCCCCGGCCACATCGCGCAGCGACAACGACTCACCGAGGCGCCGGTCGATCACCGCGAACACGTCGGCCAGCAGCGGTTCGCCACTGCGGCGCAGATCGTCAACGATGTCACCGGCCAGGCGGGCCAGTTCGATCAGCAGCAGGGTCAAGTGCGCGAGAGCGGCCTGTCGATAGCTCTCCTGCCGCGTGGTCAGTTCGCTTTCGATGGACCCGATTGTGCTGTCCCACAGGGTCTTACGATCGGCAGGCACCTGCAGGCGCAGCACTCCGCCGCTTTCTCCGTGCAGGAACGGAAACAGCAGCGGATGCGTCCGCCAGGCCGGCCAGGGCGATCGTCCGTCCTCACCCAGGGCGACCGGATCGAAGAACACCGCGATCCCGTCCCCGACGGGAAACACCTGCTTGGGGTCCAGCACCTTTCCCGGGGCGGCCACATAGACCACTGCCGCTGCGGGCACATACCAGAGCGCGGGAAAATCGTGGATGTGTGGTCGACCTTCGGCGAACTCGTGATAGCGCACCACTGAGACCGGGGGTGTCTCGGGATCGGTCCGGTAACGGTAAACAGGCACCCCATCGCGGTGCCGGCTGAGCCGCGTGGCTTGCGTAATATTGCCAAAGATAGTCCAAGTCGAGGCAATGATCACCCAATCATGCTGTTGCCGAGACGGTGATCATGGACGGTATGACCAAGCATCATCCAAATGACTATCTGCCTGCGACCGGTCACCAGGCGCTGCTGCCCGCCTACGACCTGATGTCCCGCCTCATGGGATTCAACAGCGTTTATCAGAAGCTGATTGAGCAGGCCGAACTCGCGGACGGGCAGCGCGTCCTGGAAATCGGCTGCGGCACCGGGAATGTCATCATCAGGGCCAAGCGATCGCGACCTGGGATCGAGGCGGTGGGATCCGACCCCGACCCCCGGATACTCGACCGGGCGCGGCGAAAGGCGGCCGGATTGAACGGCATTCGGTTCGACGACGCCTATGCGCAGCGATTGCCTTACGCCGACGGCGAGTTCGACCGGGTGCTGTCGTCGATGATGCTGCACCACGTCGGTGCGGACGCGAAAGCCGTTGTGGCCGCGGAGGTATTCCGGGTGCTGCGCCCCGGCGGCCGGCTGCACCTCGTCGACATAGCCAGTGGCGTGCACGCCCACCACGGCCTGCTGGCACGGCTGGTGAAGCGGAATCCGCATTTCAGCGACAACGTCGGGGACGCGATTCCTCGGCTGCTGAGTGAGGCCGGGTTCGAGTGCAGCGAGGTTGCCACCCAGTCACAGCACGTAGTCGGGCAGCTCGCGTATTACCAGGCCGTCCGCCCGGCGTAGGTGGCTCTGCCGCCGTCGGGACAGGCGGGCTTTTCCCAAGCGCGGCTTTCGGTATTCGGCGCTCAGGCAACCGCGGTCAAGGCAACGAGAGTGGGGTTGATGGCATCACCGAAGAAATAGAAGAGCGGCGGCACTACCTGTACTGCAATCGCGAGAAATACCAATACGGCAATAACAACGCCTACCAACGCAGTTCCCAGCACTAAACCACCCAGAGGGTTGTTGACGATTGTCTTGAATACCTGAGAGGCGATGCTTTCCCACAAACTACGCAGCGGCCCCTGCAACACGCTGGCCTCGATAAACGAGTTCACGGCCGAGATCAAGGGCTGCAGCGGCAACAACGCGGTGTTGACGGCCTCCGCTTCGGCGTACATGCCCGCACTCATGTTCAAATTTTGCACAAACCGCTCGTGAAATACGCCCGCCTGCCCAGCCAGATGTTGATATTCGCGGCCGTAATCAGAAAACAGTTGTGCGATGTTCGCCGATACCTCGTCGGCGGCCGCGGGCAGCACCGCGAGCGTTGCGCCCGCTGCCAGCGTGTGCGCCTTCTGCAGGGCCGAATCAATGGTCTTTAGGTCCGTAGCTGCCTCCACCATGAATTCCGGCACCGCCATTACCTGCGACATGTCTGTCCTCCCCGCAGCTCGTCGGAACGCGCCCAGGTCAATGGGTCCGGCAGTGCTGATCGCGCTCTGCACGGCGGTCGAGAACTGCCACACCGAGTGTCGCCCGAATCGACCAGACGGGATTACGTAGTCGACTACCTAAAACGGGCCGGGGCGTCGGCAGCGTCACAAGTTTAATGGTCGGCGCGGCTGCGTCCGATTTGCGGCCTAGCGCTGATCGATCGCTACCTTGACCGCGCCACTGCGGCCCTGATCGGCGATCGCAAGAAAGGCGTCGCGCCACTGCGCCAACCGAAACGTGTGAGTCAGCATGGGCCGCAGATCTATTCGTCCGTCTGTCACCAGGTCGAGATAATGCGCGATGGCGTGCTTGCGCACCCCGTCCACCTCCTCGATCCCGAACGCATTGGATCCGACCCAGCTGATCTCCTTGAAGTACAAGGGGCTCCATTCCCAGCGGCCCGGCGCATGCACCCCGGCTTTCACCAGCGTCCCGCGCGCCCTCAACACCCGCACTCCGACCTCGAAAGTCTCCGGCTTGCCCACCGTGTCGTACACGACGTCGACCGCGCCCGGGTACGCCATCGGCAGTCCCATCAACGGCTGTCGCAGCCGACCCCCACCCCAGGCGATCAGCTCCTCGATCAGTGCCAGACGTGGTTCGTGCGCAAGGACTTTGGCGGCCCCAAAGTTCTTCGCCAGTTCTGCCTGAGCAGCAAACCGCGCGACGACGGCCACCGCGACATCCGGGTACAGCGCCCGCAGTATCGCCACCGCGCACAACCCCAGCGAGCCGGCCCCGTACACCAGAACCCGGCCCAAACGCGCCGGCGGGTGACGGGTGATCGCGTGCAGGGACACCGAGAACGGATCGGCGAACACCGCCATCTCGTCGGGCACCGAGTCAGGAACCGGGAACAACATGCTGTCGTGGGCGGGCATCAACTCCGCGTATCCCCCGGTGACATCGGCCGATACTCCGGTGTGGATTCCGGGCTTGATGTCGCCGTCGGTGAAGCTCCAGCACAGGCTGTAGTCACCGTTGTCGCAGGCCGGACACTGCGGGTGGATGCCCCGCGGGCCGCAGGAGAGCCACGGGTTGAGCACCACTCGCTGACCAACCTCAATCCCCGTGGCTTCAGGCCCTACCTCGACCACATCGGCCACCACCTCGTGGCCCATCACTTGCGGAAACGAGCAGAAAGCGGCGAGGGCGTTGTCGGCGTCGTCCGCACCGAAGTCCAGCAGAATCTGCTTGGAGTCCGACCCACAGATACCGGTCAACCGGGGCCGGGTGACCACCCAATCATCGCGCAGCAGAACGGGTTCGGGTACCTCACGCAACGCTGTCGGAGTCCGGGCCAGATTCTGGACGAGTTCACCCGCATCCGCCGCAACATCGTGTGACTCGGGCGGCACACCATAGACCAGTGCCCTCACGGTTGCGCCATGCCCGCAATGAAGGCGTCGAGGTCGGCGTTCTTGGCGTCGACCACCGCCTTTAGGTCGGGCAGGTAATGCTCGAAACGGTCACTGTCCATTGCCGCGATGATGCCCTCGGCAATCTCTTGCGGTGTCACCTTGGGTCCGCTGTAGACGGGCGGCTCGTTATCGGGCTGGTCCCAGATCTCCGTATCAACCGGTCCCGGCTGAATCAACTTCACCGACACACCGGTGTCCGCCAGGTCGATGGCCATCGCCTCGGTCCAGCCGCAGAGTGCGAATTTGCTTGCGCAGTATGCTGATTCGGCAGCGATGCCCAGTCGTCCCGCGACACTCGACACATTGATCACGGTGCCCGCGCGGCGGGCCAGCATGCGTGGCAACAGTGCCAGCGTCAGCCGCATCGGAGCGATGAAGTTGACTTGCATGACATTCTCCACCTCGATCGGCTTGAGCGCAGAAACGCTGCGCCGCTTGGGAATCGCGGCATTGTTGACCAACACGTCGATGCCGCCCATCGCGTGCCAGGCCTGCAGCGCCAGCCTGCTCGCCGTGATGCCGTCGGCGAGATCGGCGACCCACATCATCGAGTCCGGAGAAGTGCGACGGCAATCGGCCAGGACGTCCGCCAGCCGGTCCTCGCGGCGCGCCACCACCCCCACTACGGCGCCCCGGGCAGCCATCGCCCTGGCGAGGGCCGCGCCGATCCCCGATGAAGCCCCCGTGATGAGCACGCGCTTGCCTGCCACCCTGTCAGTAAACAAAGTCGGGTTACCCATCGTTTCAGCGTGCCTAATTAGACCGTCAAACGGAACCGATTCGGCTCATTTTTCCGGGGGTTGGCGGGGGCGGAAATGCACTGGACCAATCCGACGTTGTATACACGGCACTAACCGCGACAGATAGGACAGGCATGCCACGCGCTCACGACGACAACTGGGATCTCGCATCGAGCGTCGGTGCCACCGCGACCATGGTCGCCGCGGGGCGCGCGATGGTGACGATGGCTCCCGACGGACTGATCGACGACCCGTTCGCCGAACCGCTGGTGCGTGCGGTCGGTGTGGACTTCTTCGTCAAGATGATGGACGGCGAACTCAGCCCGGAGGCATTCGAGAACATCACCCCCGAGCGCGTCCAGGCGATGATCGACGGAATGGGGGTGCGCACCAAGTATTTCGATGAGTACTTCGCTGACGCGACCGCCTCCGGGATCCGGCAGGCGGTGATCCTGGCGTCCGGGCTGGACGCTCGGGCCTATCGACTGCCCTGGCCGGACGGCACGGTGGTCTACGAGATCGACCAGCCCCAGGTCATCGAGTTCAAAACGACGGCGCTCGCCGACGTCGGGGCCGAACCCACTGCGACGCGACGCACGGTGGCCATCGATTTGCGCGGTGACTGGCCCACCGCCCTCACGCAGGCCGGCCTGGACACCACCCAACCGACGGCGTGGCTGGCTGAAGGGCTGCTCATCTACCTGCCGCCGGAAGCCCAGGACCGGCTGTTCGACAACATCACCGCCCTCAGCGCCCCGGGCAGCACCGTGGCGACCGAATTCGTGCCCGGCATAATCGATTTCGACGTCGAGAAGGTCTCGGAGATGTCGGGCCGCTTCCGCGACCACGGCGTGGACATCGACATGGGCGCGCTGGTGTACTCCGGTGCCCGCAACCATGTCGTCGACTATCTGCGCGAGAAGGGCTGGCAGGCCGAAGGGGTGACCCGGACCGAACTGTTCGAGCAGCACGGTTTGCGAGTTCCGTCCCCTGACGACGATGACCCGCTCGGCGAGATCATCTACATCAGCGGCCGACTGAACTGACTCAGAAGCGCGACTGACCTGACCACAGCACGCGGGCGCCGCTCATCGTCTGCTCGACGTGGTCGACGATGCCGGCCACCGAGCGGGTGAGCAGCGCTCCCACGGCTTCGGGCAACGAAGCCGCTCCCGGCTGTGACGACGCTCGCGGCCGCAGCATGTCCAGCAGCGACGAGCCCGGATAACTGAGCACGCGAACCTCGCTGTCCGGGTCCAGCCCGGCCAATACCTTCGCGCGGCGCACCGCGGTCCGGAAGCCACCGAGCTCGTCGACCAGACCACGCTCCAGCGCGTCGGCACCCGTCCAAACCCGGCCGCGCGCAACGTTATCCACATCTTTGGTGGTCAGGTTGCGACCATCGGCGACGCGCTGCACGAAATCCGTGTAGAACAGGTCGGCGTCGGCCTCCTGTCGAGCCTGCTGCTCAGGTGTGAACGGGGTGTCGATGGACCAGGCGTCGGCATTCGCGTTGGTACGCACCGTGTCCGAGCCCACCCCCAACCGGTCCTTGAGGTCGCGCACCACCAGCTTCCCGGTGATGACACCGATGGAACCGGTGATCGTGCCCGGATTGGCCACGATCGCGTCGGCGGCCATCGAGACGTAGTAGCCGCCGGACGCGGCGACCGAGCCCATCGACGCCACCACCGGCTTGCCCCGCTCGCGGGCCCGTTTCACCTCCCGCCAGATGGTCTCGGATGCCGTGACCGAGCCACCGGGACTGTCCACCCGGATCACGATCGCCGACACCGAATCGTCTGCCGCCACCTCCCGCAGTGCCGCCGCGATGGTGTCGCCGCCGGCGTTCGACGGACCGAAGGGCAAACCCTGCGGGCCGCCGCGACCGTTGACGATCGCGCCTTCGACGGTGACCACGGCGATGGCGGGCTTGGCGCGGCGCCCCGGGACGGCGGGCACCGGCGGCGCCAGCCGCGAGCGGGCCGAGCCGGCGTAGCGCGCCAGATACATCCGCGGCGGCTTCTCCTCGGCGTCGACGTAGTCGTCCGTCGAACCCTCGGTGACCCCGACCAATTCCGCCATGCGGGCGTAGGCCTCATCCCGGAATCCGATCCGGTCGACCAGCCCGGAAGCCAGCGCGTCGTCCCGCATCAACGGAGCGCGGTCGGCCATGGCGTCGAGCGCGTCGACGGCGAGCTTGCGCGAGTCGGCCACCGCCTGCCACACCTGACTCTGCAGGCTCTCCAACATGCGGGTCACCGCCTCGCGGTGCGCATCGGTGAAGCCGTCTTCGGTGAAAAGGTTTGCCGCAGATTTGTATTCGCCGCGGGCTACGAACTGAGCCTCGATGCCCGCCTTGTCCAGCGCATCGCGCAGAAACATCGCGTTGGCCGCGAAACCGATCAGCCCGACTCCCCCGGACGGCTGCATCCAGATCTCCCGGAAGGCGGAAGCCAGGTAGTACGACAACGTGCCCGGGTAGGTTTCCGCCCAGGCCACGGACGGCTTGACGGCGCTGAACGCGGCGATGGCGTCGCGCAATTCCTGAATCGCGCCGATCGGCGACGGCGGCAGCTGCACACGGGCAATCAGCCCCGCGACCCGCGGGTCCTCCGCGGCGCGATGAATGGCGGCGACCGTCTCGCGCAGTGACATCTGGCGGCCACCGCCGGTGATGATGGTGAACGGGTCGAAGCCGGTGGTCTCCGGTGGCGCGCTGCTCAGGTTCAGTTCCAGCACACAACCGTTGGGCACGCCGTGGTGGCGCGCGGTGTCGACCCGGTCGAAAAGAGCGCGTATGTCGTTGACGCCGGGCAGCGAAGGCAAAAACGCGAACATCTTTGAAGCCTACCGACCGGCGCTGACCCGGCCCGTACGGTGGAGCCCGTGAGGTACTCCATCGGTATCCCTCAACTGGTCCCGGGTGACTTCGACGCCGAAGGGTTGCGTTCTTATCTGGACCGCGCCGAGCAACTGGGGTTCGAGGGCGGCTGGGTGCTCGAACAGATCATCGGCGCCACTCCCCTGCTTGCTCCGCTGGAACTGCTTGCGTATGCGGCGGCCTGCACGACGCGACTGCGCCTGGGTGTCGCAGTCCTGGTGACATCGCTGCACGATCCGTTACAGCTCGCCTCGTCGATCACGGCAGTCGATCGCCTCAGCCACGGCCGGCTCGACATCGGGGTCGCACCCGGTGGCGGCCGCCGCAAGTTCGCCGCCTTCGGCCTCGAAAAGGATTCGTACATCAGCTATTTCACCGAAGGCCTGGAGCTCATGAAAGCGGCGTGGTCCGACGAGCCGCGGGTGACGTTCCACGGCAGGTTCCGTGATGTCGACGACCTGCCCATCCAGCCCAAGCCGGCGCAACGCCCACACCCGCCGCTCTGGTTCGGCGGCAACGCACCCAAGGCGCTGGCCCGGGCGGTGCGGCACGGTGACGCCTTCCTCGGTGCCGGTTCGTCATCCACCGCGGACTTCGCGAAGGCAGTGGAAGTCGTGCGCCGCGAGCTTGCCGAACAGCAGAAAGACCCGTCCGGTTTCACCATCGGCAAACGCGTGTACCTGATGATCGACGACGACGCCGACCGGGCCCGTGAACGTGTGCTTGCCGGACTGCGCCGCATCTACGGGGGTATGGAAGGCATCGACGCGGTCGCGGTGTCCGGCACACCGAAAGACGTCATCCGGGGTCTGCGCGAGGTGATGTACGCGGGCGCGCAGATGCTGCTGTTGAATCCGGTCGGCGAGAACGTCGCCGAGGACCGCGAGCAGATGGAACGCCTTGCCGCAGAGGTGGTTCCGCGGTTGAGTTAACTGGCGCGAGCAGTCGCAAAATCGCACTCCGCGAAGCGGATTCGTGCGATTTTGCGACTGCTCGCGGTAGAACTTTAGAGCTCGGTGGCGCTGCCGCCCGCTGCGGTGATCTTGTCCCGCGCGCTGCCGCTGAACTTGTGCGCGGTCACGTCGACATTGACGGTCAGCTTGCCGTCGCCGAGCACCTTGACCAACACGTTCTTGCGAACGGCGCCCTTGGCCACCAACTCGTCGATGCCGACCGCACCGCCCTCGGGGAACAGCCGGTTGATATCGCCGACGTTGACCACCTGGTACTCGGTGCGGAACCGGTTACGGAAGCCCTTCAGCTTGGGCAGGCGCATGTGGATGGGCATCTGCCCACCCTCGAAGGTCGACGGAACATTCTTGCGGGCCTTCGTACCCTTGGTACCGCGGCCCGCGGTCTTGCCCTTGGAGCCCTCACCGCGACCGACTCGGGTGCGCGCGGTCTTCGACCCCGGCGCAGGCCGCAGGTCGTGCAGCTTGATGGTCACTGTGTCTTCCTTTCGGGCGCCGACTCCACCTCAACCAGGTGGTTCACCACGGCGATCAGCCCACGCGTCTGCGGGTTGTCTTCGCGGATCACCGAGTGGCGAATCTTGCGCAGACCCAGGGTGCGCAGGCTCTCGCGCTGCTTCCAGCGCGCACCGATGGTGCTGCGCACCTGGGTGATCTTCAACTGGCTCATTGTGCTGTTCCCTCTCGCGCTGCCCCCGCATTCAAGCTAGCGGCCAGCGCTTCACTCTCGCGGCGGGCCTTGAGCATGCCGGCCGGAGCGACGTCCTCGATGGGCAGACCGCGCCGAGCGGCCACCTCCTCGGGACGCTGCAGCATCTTCAGCGCGGCGACGGTCGCGTGCACCACGTTGATCGCGTTGTCGCTACCCAGCGACTTGGCCAGGATGTCGTGCACGCCAGCGCATTCCAGCACCGCACGCGCCGCACCACCGGCGATCACACCGGTACCCGGGCTGGCCGGGCGCAACAGCACGACGCCGGCTGCGGCCTCGCCCTGCACCGGGTGCGTGATGGTTCCGCGGATCAGCGGCACCCGGAAGAAACCCTTGCGGGCCTCCTCGACGCCCTTGGCGATCGCGGCGGGAACCTCTTTGGCCTTGCCGTAGCCGACGCCGACCATCCCATTGCCGTCGCCGACGATGACCAGGGCGGTGAAGCTGAATCGCCGACCACCCTTGACCACCTTGGAGACACGGTTGATCGCGACGACCCGCTCCAGGTAATTGCTCTTGTCGCCGTCCCGGTCGCGGTCGCGGCCGCCACGGCCACCGCCATCACGGCGGCCCCGTCCGTCGCGTCCATCGCGGCCGTCACGGCTGTCCGGGCCCTGCCCGCCAGCCGGCTGTTCCGCCATTATGCGGTCCTTCCGTTCATCAGGCTGAAGCTGCTCATCAGAATTGCAATCCGTTCTCGCGGGCAGCATCGGCCAATGCCGCAATTCGTCCACCGTAGGTGTAGCCGCCGCGGTCGAAGACCACGGAGTCGACGCCGGCAGCCTTGGCCCGCTCGGCGATCAACTGTCCGACCCGCACGCTACGGGCTTTCTTGTCCCCATCCAGACCGCGCACGTCGGCTTCGATCGACGAAGCCGCGGCCACGGTGGTGCCATTCAGGTCATTCACCAACTGCACGTGAATGTGCCGCGAAGACCGGTTGACTACCAGCCGGGGACGCTCCGCGGTGCCGGAGATCTTCTTGCGCAGCCGTGCGTGCCGGCGCAGCCGCGAGACCCGGCGGGTCGCGGATACGCTCTGACCCACGGGCTTCTGGGCTTCAGCCTGTGATTGCGCCATGACTACTTACCTGTCTTTCCGACCTTGCGGCGGATCTGCTCACCCTCGTAGCGCACGCCCTTGCCCTTGTAGGGGTCGGGGCGGCGCAGGCGGCGGATGTTCGCCGAGATCTGGCCGACCTTCTGCTTGTCGATACCGGTGACCGTGAACTTCGTCGGAGCCTGCACGGCGAACGTGATGCCCTCGGGCGCCTCGATCACCACCGGGTGGCTGTAGCCGAGCGCGAACTCCAGGTTGCTGCCCTTGAGCTGCACGCGGTAACCCACGCCGTAGATCTCCATCTTGGTGGTGTAGCCCTCGGTCACGCCCGTGACCAGGTTGGCCACCAGGGTGCGAGACAGCCCGTGCAGCGAACGGTTGCGCCGCTCGTCGTCCGGACGGGAAACCACGATCGCGCCATCGTCGTTGCGCGCCACCGTGATCGGCTCGGCGACCGTCAGTGCCAGGGTCCCCTTGGGTCCCTTCACCGAGACGCTCTGGCCCTCGATCGTTACGTCGACTCCGGACGGGACCGGAACCGGTTGCTTACCAATGCGCGACATCTATCTCTCCCCTACTACCAGACATACGCGAGGACTTCGCCGCCCACGCCTTGTCTGGCTGCCTGACGGTCGGTGAGCAGACCCGAGGACGTCGAAATGATCGCGACGCCAAGGCCTCCCAACACCCGCGGCAGGTTGGTGGACTTCGCGTACACCCGCAGGCCGGGCTTGGACACCCGCTTCAGACCGGCGATGCTGCGCTCGCGGCTGGGGCCGTACTTGAGTTGGACGATCAGCGACTTGCCGACCCGAGCATCCTCGGTGCGGAAGTCGGTGATGTAACCCTCGCTCTTGAGGATCTGGGCGATGTTGGCCTTGATCTTGGAGTGCGGCAAGGTCACTTCGTCGTGGTACGCCGAGTTGGCGTTGCGCAGACGCGTCAAGAAGTCTGCGATCGGATCAGTCATGGTCATGGTTTAGTCCCTGTGTCCCGTCACCAACTGCTCTTCTGCACGCCGGGCAACTCGCCCGCATGCGCCATCTCGCGCAAGCAGATCCTGCACAGCCCGAACTTGCGAAACACCGCACGCGGACGGCCGCACTTGCTGCAGCGTGTGTAGCCGCGCACCGCGAACTTGGGCTTGCGGTTGGCTTTGTTGACCAGTGCCTTCTTCGCCATCTGCTCAGTTCTCCTTGAAGGGAAAGCCGAGGGCCCGCAACAGCGCTCGTCCTTCGTCGTCGTTTGTCGCCGAGGTGACGACGCTGATGTCCATACCGCGGACCCGGTCGATCTTGTCCACATCGATCTCGTGGAACACCGACTGCTCGGCGAGGCCGAAGGTGTAGTTACCGACACCGTCGAACTGCTTGGGCGACAAGCCGCGGAAGTCACGGATACGGGGCAGCGCGATCGAGGTGAGCCGGTCGAGGAACTCCCACATCCGGTCGCCGCGCAGGGTGACCCGAGCGCCGATCGGCATGCCTTCGCGCAACTTGAACTGCGCAATGGACTTGCGCGCCTTGCGAATCTCCGGCTTCTGACCGGTGATCAGCGACAGGTCGTTGACGGCGCCGTTGATCAGTTTGGCGTCCCGGGCGGCCTCGCCGACGCCCATGTTGACCACGACCTTGGTCACCGTGGGGATCTGCATGACGTTGCCGTAGCCGAACTGCTTGTGCAGCGCGTCCCGAATCTCGCTGCGGTACCGCTCTTTTAGACGCGGCTGCGTTTTCTCTGCAGTAGTCATCGTCAGATGTCCTTGCCGTTGCGCTTGGAGATGCGGACCCGCTTGCCGGTCTCCTCGTCCACGCGGTAACCGATGCGGGTGGGCTTGCCGTCGGAGTCGACCACCATCACGTTGGACACGTGGATCGGGGCTTCCTGGGTGACGATGCCGCCCGAGCGGGCGCCGCGCTGGTTGGTCGAGACCGCGGTGTGCTTCTTGATCCGGTTGACGCCTTCGACCAGCACCCGGTTGCGGTCCGGGTAGGCCTGAATGACCTTGCCCTTGGCCCCTTTATCTTTGCCGGCGATGACCAGCACGGTGTCGCCTTTATGGACCTTCACCTACAACACCTCCGGGGCGAGCGAGATGATCTTCATGAACTTCTTCTCCCGCAGTTCGCGACCCACCGGCCCGAAGATGCGGGTGCCGCGCGGGTCGTTGTCGGGCTTGATGATCACCGCGGCGTTCTCATCGAACTTGATGTAGCTGCCGTCGGGACGCCTGCGCTCCTTGACGGTGCGCACCACGACGGCCTTGACGACGTCACCCCGTTTGACGTTGCCGCCCGGGATCGCGTCTTTCACCGTGGCGACGATGATGTCGCCGATGCCGGCATAGCGTCGCGACGAGCCGCCGAGCACCCGGATGCACAAGATCTCCTTGGCACCGGTGTTGTCGGCGACCTTCAGCCGCGATTCCTGCTGAATCACTCGATCTCCTGACCTGGTGGACGTGCGCGCGGCAGGCTAAGACATGCTCATTGAGCACCTGACGTGCGCGGTCTTGAAAACAGTTGTCACCGAAAGGCACGCGGGGCCGGCTCCAAACTTCAAGCCGGCCGAGGTCTGCCCAAGGCAACCCCTAGAGTCTAGGGGACGCCCAGCCCAGCACCAAATTGTCCCGGACCGCCCGGCCCGTCCGGCGAGTAGTTTCGTGGTATGCGGCTGCGCGGGACCTATACGGGTTACAGCGTCGGTTGCGCACTGACCTGGGCAGTGGTCCTCGTTGTCGTAGCGCTGACGTACCCCGACCGCCTGCACACTTTCCTGATCCTCGCCGGCGGCTGGCTGATCGGATGGATCTCGGCGACGATCGCCAGGTCGGTTTATCCGCCACCGAACACCGGGCGCCGACCTCCGGAGTCCTAGTCCCCCTGCCGATGCCAGGCCAGGATGTAGAGGATCAAGGCGGTAGCGAGCCCGATCAGCACCCAGATCACCACGGCCTGGTCCACCCAGGAGCCGGCCGGCGGGGAACCGGGCAGGATATTGCGCAGCGGCACCACCGCGAACAGCATCGCGGCATACCAGGTGGAGAACGGCGGCAGGAACTTGCGCCGGCCGGTCAGCATCTGGATCGCCACGAACAGCGCCAACGTCGGCAGCGCCACCAGTACCAGGCAGATCCCCAGGTCGAAGACCAGCGGTCCCTTGGCCCGCTTGATGGTGATGATCACGTTGTCGGGGCGGTTGGGGTCGTGGCTGTCCCGCCCGACCCGGGTGGCCGAGACGTCCCAGCCCTCCAGCACGCCGGTCACTTCGACCCGGGCCGGTTTGTATTGACGGCCGTCGCCGGCCCCGACCAGCACGTCGGCCTGGATGGTGTCGGTCGTATAGGTGTCGAACGGCCAGTCGCCGGGTTCACCGTGCGCCGGGATGGTGGTGGCCACCTGCGCCGGCGACTTGCCCATCGGATATTGCAGATCGCCCAGGTCGTTCTGCGGGAAGAAGCGCACCGAGGTATCGGTGTTCAGCACGTTCAGGCGTGGATCGATCATCGAATCATCGGGCTTGACAAGTACTTTCACGTCCAGGCGATGCTCGACGGCGTGCAGTTGCTCGATGCGCACCAGGACCACGCTGTTGTCCGTGGTCGTCATGTCCGGTTCGGGCAGCGGTCCGGGCGAGGTGGCCAGCAGGTGGTAGCCGAACAGCGACAGCAGGTAGACGACGACAACGCTGAGGACGACCGAGACGTCCAGGATGAGGTGGCGGCGGCGGCGCTGGCGATCGGCATCCGTGGGGCTGTGCGCGGGCAGCGCGAACGTCTCGTCCAGGTCGAACTCGGGTCGAGCGCCCACCGGTGCGACCAGCTCTCTGTGCACTGTCACTGCGGCAGATTAGCAATTGATTTGTTTGCTAGCAGCTTTTGGTACGACGTGCTACGCGCCCGTAACATTGCGCGTCACCTGCGTTAACACAGCGGCGACGACCCGGGCGGGGATGCGTCGATCCCCTTGCCCAGCGGACCCTCAGGCCCGGTCTCGGTACCACGCCACGATGTAGATCACCATGGCGGCGGCCAGTCCCAGCAGCACCCAGATCACCAGGCCCTGGTCGATCCAGGCCCCCGTCGGCGGCGAGCCGGGAAGGAAGTTGCGCAACGGCACCACGGCGAACAGCATCGCCGCGTACCAGGTGCCGAACGGCGGCAGGAAAGGCCGTCGGCGCGTCACCATCTGGATGGCGACGAACAACGCCACCGCCGGCAGCGTGATGAGCACCAGACAGATGCCGATGTCGAAGATCCGCTGTGCCCTGGTCCGCTTCAGGGTGATGACGACGTCGTTGGGACTGTCTTCAACCCTCGCGACGTCGATGTCGAAACCGTCCGCCGATCCGTCCACCTCGATCTTGGCGGCTTCGTAGTGCCGGTCCTCGCCGGCACCGACCAGCCACTCCGCCCGGATCGGGTCGGTGGTGTAGGTATCCAGTGGCCAGTTGCGCGGCTCGCCCCGCGCCTCGATGGTGGTGTCTTTCGGCTCCGGCGCCTTGTCGAGGTCGTACGACAGCTCCCCCATGTCGTCCTGCATGGGGAAGCGCACCGCCGTGTCCACGTTCAGCCGGCCGGTCTTCTTGTTGACGATCGCCTCGTCCGGCTTGAGCACCAGCGTCACGTCGAGCATGTTCTCTTTGTTGCGCAGGCCGTCGATGTGCACCTTCACCACGGTGTCCTTGGGTGATCGCAGATCCACCTTGGGCAGCGGGTGCGGGGCCAGCCACTGATAGTTCAGCAGGGTGAAGATGTAGACGGCGGCGAAGCCGATGAGGATCGACGAGTCGAGCAGCAGGTGCTTTCGCACCGACATGTGTTTGTGCTCGGGAATCCCCGGCTCAGCCGGGGGAGCGTCGGGCGACACGAAGTCAGATGGTAGATCAGTCCCCCTGCCGGACCCAAGCGACGATGTACAGGCTCATCGCCGTCACGAGCGCGATCAGCACCCACTGCACGATCGCCTGGTCGATCCACGAACCGGGCGGTGGGGCGCCCGGCAGGATGTTGCGCAGCGGGACGATGGCGAAAAGGTTTGCGGCGTACCAGGTCGCGAACGGTGGCAGGAACTTCCGCCGGCCCAAGGCCATCGGGACGGCCACCAGCAGAGCCAGGGTGGGCAGGGCGATGAGCACCAGACAGATGCCGAGGTCGAAGATCAGCGGGCCCTTCGCCCTCTTGAAGGTGATGACCACGTTTCCGTTGTCCATGGCGCGTGAGGTCGGCAGCGCGGCGGGGTCGTGCACCCGGTTGACGCTGATCTCCCAACCGTCGAGCGCCCCGGTCACCTCCACGCGAGCGGGCACCTTCTTGAGGTTGTCCCCGGGCCCGACGAACGCGTCGGCGGCAATCGGCTCGGTGCGATAGGAGTCGAACGGCCAATTGCCGGGGTCGCCGTGTGCTTCCACGGTGGTGCTGAGTTGCGCCGGCGCCTTGCCCTTCGGGTAGTGCAGATCGCCCAGATCGCTGGTGGGATACAGGCGTACGGCCACGTCGGTGCCCAGCACGTCGAACCGGTTGTCGTACGACGAAATGCTGGGATAGACAAGCACATCCACCGTCAAGCGGTTGGCGACCGGCTTCAGCTCCTCCAGCCGCAGCTGGACGATCGTGGCATCGCCGCCGCCCTGGCTCAGGTCCAGCGGGGGAAGTGGACCTTCTGACCGCTGCAGGAAGTGAACGCCGACCAGGGAGAGGACATAGAAGATGACGATCACCGTCAGGATGATGATGCCGACCAGAAGGCGCGGTTTTTCCTGCTTCTTGGCGCCCGGCTTTTTCTTCTTCTTGTGCGGCTTCTCTGCCGCGGGCCGGGGTTTGTCCGTCGACGGGATGGGTGGAGCCTCAGTGGTCATCACACACCTCCGCTCGCCACACGCGCCCCCGCCAGGACGGCACGAGGTCAGATGCTAGCGAACTCGACGACCCTCCGCGTCTCGACTGAATTCGGTTCACCCGCAATACATCTGGACGTAATCTGGCAGCGGGCGGGCTTCGCGCCAGCTGACACCGGACGTTCATTCAGAAAGGCCCACGGGTTCACCCGATGTTCGCCGATTCCGACAGCTGCCGATGTCAGCATGAGCGTCTGCCGCTTGGAAGGGGGCGACCGCATGACGCGCAAACGACCGGCCGTTGGGGTCGGCGTGCTGGCCACGGGTGCCCTGGTCCTCTCAGCCTGCTCCACCGCGCAGGCCACCCTCCCCTACGTCAGCGGGGCCAAGGTGGACTGCGGCGGCAAACAGACGCTCGTTGCCAGCGGCTCGACCGCGCAGGCGCATGCGATGACGCGGTTCATCGACGCCTACCACAAAGCCTGCAATCAACAGACGCTCAACTACAACGCCATCGGCTCCGGCGCCGGGATCAACGAATTCCTTTCCGGCAAAACCGATCTGGCCGGATCGGACACGCCCCTGTCCGGTGACCAGTACGCCGCCGCCAAGGAGCGGTGCGGCGGGGCGGACGCCTGGAACCTGCCTGTCGTGTTCGGCCCGAT